>CAYNDD010000152.1:0-8031 GCA_964395425.1 uncultured Frankiaceae bacterium | reverse complement strand
ACGTCACCTATGGCAACGTCGATGTCCCGGCGATGTGGCCGGAGTTCGCCAAGCCCGGGGTGCAGATCCTCGACGGCCAGACCGCGGAGATCGGCGGCCGCAGCTTCGGCTTTGTCGGCGGCGGCTTGCGGACGCCGATGCACACACCGTTCGAGATCAGCGACGAGGAGTACGCCGCAAAGGTCGCCGCGGTGGGGGCGGTCGACGTGCTGTGCTGCCACATCCCGCCCGACGTCCCCGACCTGCTCTACGACACCGGCGGCCGGCGGTTGGAGCGCGGCAGCGTCGCGATCCTGGACGCGATCCGCGACACCCAACCCGAGCTGGTGCTGTTCGGGCACGTGCACAACCCGCTGTCGCGGCGGACCCGGATCGGCCGGACCGAGTGCGTGAACGTCGGTCACTTCCGGGGTCGGGGTACGCCGTACGTCCTCACCTGGTAGCGAAGGGCGTTAGTCTCCGCTCGACGAGGAGGTCGCCGTGGTCGACAAGGCCAGTGCCAGCATCATGATCCAGGCGGACAAGCAGGCCGTCATGGCCGTCATCGCCGACCTGCCCGTGTATCCGGAGTGGTCCACCGCGATCAAGGCGGTCACTGTCGACGAGGTCGGCGACGACGGGCGCGCTGCCACGGCCACTTTCACCCTCGACGCCGGCATCCTCAAGGACACCTACACGCTCGCCTACGACTGGGACGGCGACGACCGGGTCGACTGGCATCTGGTCACCGGCCGGGCACTCAAGGCGCAGGTCGGCACCTACCAGCTGCGCGAAACCGGGTCCGGCACCGAGGTCACCTACGAGTTGGCGGTCGACCTTGCGGTGCCGATGCTGGGCATGTTCAAGCGCAAGGCCGAGCGCGCGATCATCGACACCGCGCTCAAGGGCCTGAAGAAGCGCGTCGAATCCGGCCCGGGTTGAAACGGGATGATGCGTACGTCGCGACCGCCCACCACATAGCCTGACCCGATGCGCATCCTGCTGTTCACGGGGAAGGGCGGCGTCGGTAAGACGACGACGGCAGCGGCCACCGCCGTGCTTGCCGCTGCCCGCGGCAGCAAGACGCTGGTGCTCTCGACCGACCCGGCGCATTCGCTCGCCGACGCGTTCGGGGTCGACCTCGCCGGGACTCCGACCGAGATCGACACCGGGCTCTACGGGCAGCAGGTCGATGCGCAGCGGGCGTTCGAGGCAAGCTGGCGCGATGTCCAGCACTATTTGCGGGGCGTGCTCGAGCAGGGCGGGATCGATCCGCTCGAGGCGGAGGAGCTGACCGTCCTTCCAGGCGCGGAAGAGGTCCTTGCCCTGCTGGAGCTGCGGGCCCAGGCCGCCGGTGGCCGGTGGGACACCGTGATCGTCGACTGCGCGCCGACCGGTGAGACCTTGCGGCTGCTGGCGCTGCCGGAGGCCCTGCAGTGGTGGATGCAACGGATGTTCCCGCCCGAGCGGCGGGTCCTGCGCAACCTGCGCCCGGTGCTGTCGCACCTCGCCGGCCTGCCGCTGCCGCCGGACGCGGTCTTCGCCGCGGTGGACCGGCTCTCGGGGGAGCTGACCGAGGTCCGGGACCTGTTGGTCGACCCCGCGGTGACCTCGGTCCGCCTGGTCCTCACCCCCGAATCGGTGGTGGTCGCCGAGGCCCGCCGCACCCTGACCTCCCTGTCGCTCTACGGCTACCGGGTCGACGGCGTGGTCGCCAACCGGGTCTTCCCGCTCGACAGCGACGACCCGTGGCGGGCCGGGTGGGTGGCCGCTCAGCGCACCCAGCTGGAGGCGGTCGACGCCGGGTTCCCCGGCCTGCCCATCTGGTTGGCGTCGTACGCCGCGGCCGAGCCGGTCGGCCTGGAGTCGCTCGCCGAGCTCGCGGTTGCGGCGTACGGCGACAGCGATCCGCTGGCGGTGTCGACGACGCCCGAGCCGCTGATCGTCGAGCGGGTCGCGACCGACGAGTACGTGTTGTCGGTGTCGTTACCGCATGCCGAGCGCCGCGACGTCGAGCTGGTCCGCAAGGGCGACGATCTCGTGCTCACGGTCGGCGCCCACCGTCGCGCGCTCGCCCTGCCGAGCGCGCTGCGCCGCTGCGTAGTGGACGGGGCGGCGTTGCGCGACGGACGACTGCGGGTGCGGTTCCGGGTCGATCCCGACGTCTGGGTGCGCTCGTGACCACGACTCCGCCGGGTCCGCTGGCCGAAGAGGCGGCCCGGCTGGTCGACGCGATCGGCGAGTGGGCCCGCGGCGCGGTCGGTGACGTTCGGGCACCCTCGGTCGGCGGCAGCCAGGAGTGTCAGATCTGCCCGATCTGCCAGTTGCTGGCGCTGGTCCGTCGCACCCAGCCGGAGACCTTCGGGCACCTCGCCGAGGCGTCGGCGTCGATGCTCGCGGCGTTACGGACGATCGTCGAGCGACACGACCACGCCGGCGCCCGCGCAAGCGGGGTCGAGCGGGTCGACCTCGACGACCTCGACGACCTGCATGTCGACACGGGGCTTGCGACGTGAGCCGGTACCGGAGCGAAGCGACGATGCCGCGATGAGCCTGGCGATCGGGATCGACATCGGCGGCACGAAGGTGGCGGCCGGGGTGGTGGACGAGACCGGCCAGGTGCTGGCCGTGGTCCGCCGGCGGACGCCGAGCCGGGATCCCGGCCATATCGTCGACGTGGTCGTCGAGATCGTCGGCCAGCTGCGCGCCGACCACAAGGTCGCCGCGGTGGGGATCGGAGCGGCCGGCTTCGTCGATGCGGCTCGATCGACCGTGGTCTTCGCCGCCAACCTGGCCTGGCGGGACACCCCGATTCGCGCCGACATCAGCAACCGGCTCGACCTGCCGGTCGTGGTCGAGAACGACGCGAACGCCGCGGCCTGGGGCGAGTTCCGCTTCGGGGCCGGCGAGCAGGAGCCGGACGTCATGGTCTTGACGATCGGCACCGGAATCGGCGCCGGGATCGTGATCGACGGCGCGCTGTATCGCGGCCGGTTCGGGATGGCGGGTGAGCCCGGGCACATGCGGGTGGTGCCGGGTGGTCGGCTGTGCGGCTGCGGCAATCGCGGCTGTCTCGAGCAATATTGCAGCGGTACGGCGCTGGTCCGCGCGGCGCGCGAGGTGGCGCAGGAGCGACCGGCCGATGCGGCCCGGCTGCTCGAGCTCGCCCACGGCGACGTCGCCACCATCGACGGCCCGGTGGTCACGAAGGCCGCCCAGGAAGGCGATCCGGCCGCGGTTGACTGCTTCGACGAGATCGGGCGCTGGCTCGGCCAGGGTCTCGCTGACCTGGCCGCTCTGATCGATCCGGGCCGGTTCGTGATCGGTGGTGGGGTGGCCGAGGCCGGCGACCTGCTCCTGGTTGCCGGGCGCGAGTCCTATGCGGCAGTCCTGACCGGCCGGGGCTACCGGCCGCTGGCCGATGTCGTCCCGGCCCAGCTCGGGGCGCAGGCGGGCCTCATCGGCGCGGCCGATCTGGCCCGCCGGCTCTGATGGCACGCCCGGCCGGGCCGGCGGCGACCCGAGTGGTCGTCGCGCTCGGCGGCAACGCGCTGAGCCCGTCCGGGGGGACCGGCGACGTGCGGGAGATCCGGGCCGCGCTCGCGACCACGGCGGAGTCGCTCGTCGACCTGGTCGAAAGCGGCGTGAGCCTGGTGATCACGCACGGCAACGGCCCCCAGGTCGGGCGGATCCTGCTTCAACAGGAGTACGCCGCAGCGCAGGTGCCGCCGATGCCGATGGATGTGTGCGGCGCGCAGAGCCAAGGTCAGATCGGGTATCTGCTGGCGCAGACCCTCGACAGCGCGATGTCGCGCCGCGGGCTCGAGACCCGGGCGCTGTGCCTGGTCACCCAGGTCGTCGTCGACGGCCGCGACCCGGCCTTCCGGCGTCCCACCAAGCCGGTGGGGCCGACGTACGACCGGGCCGAGGCGCGCCGGATCGCGCACGAGACCGGCTATGTCTTCCGGGCCATGCCCGACGGCCGGTGGCGCCGCGCGGTTGCGTCTCCTCGCCCGCAGCGGATCGTCGAGGCCGAGCCGCTCCGGCAGATCATCGACGCCGGTCACGTCGTGGTGGCGGCCGGTGGCGGCGGTGTGCCGGTGGTCGAGGTCGGCACCGAGCTGCACGGCGTCGAGGCGGTCATCGACAAAGACCTGACCGCGGCGCGACTCGCCTTGCTCGTCGAGGCCGACCAGCTGGTGATCTTGACCGAGGTGCCGAGGGTGCAGGTGAACTTCGGCACCCCAGCCGCGCGCGAGCTGACCCGGCTGTCGGTGACGGAGGCCCGCGAGCTGCTCGCCGAGGGCGAGTTCCCGGAAGGGTCGATGGGACCGAAGGTCCGGGCCTGCGTCAACTTCGTCAGCGGTGGTGGCCGCCGCGCGGTCATCGGCTCGCTTGCCGAGGCCCGCGAGGTCGTATTCGCCGACGCCGGCACCGTCTTTGATGCAGGTCGGAGTGCGGATGGCTGAGACTGACACTGCCGAGCTCCGGGTGATGACCTACAACGTCAGATCGCTTCGCGACGACGTCGAGGCACTCGCCACGGTGGTGCGGTCGTACCGGCCGGACGTGTTGCTCGTGCAGGAGGCGCCGAGGTTCCTCCGCTGGCGATCGAAGCGGGCCGCGTTGGCACGCCATTGCGGACTGGTCGTCGCGACCGCCGACCGACCGGGTGGGCTCTGCGTGCTGACGGCATTGCGGGTCGACGTACTCGGGACCTCGTTTTCGTTGCTACCCAAGACATCTCGCCACCATCAGCGCGCGATCGCGGGTGCGACGGTGCGGTGCGGCGGCGCGCAGTGGGAGGTGCTGTCGGTTCACATGAGCACCGACCCGGCCGAGCGGCAGCGGCATCTGCCGGCGATCGACTCGGCGCTGTCGGCGATGGCGGTCGCGCCGCTGGTTGTGGGGGGCGACATCAACGAGGATCCGGGGGGCGTGCTGTTCAGCGACCTGTCGACCTGGCTCCAGGACTGTTTCGTCGTGGCGGGCGCGGGCGCCGGACTGACGTCGCCGGCCGCCTCGCCGCGCCGCCGCCTCGACGCGATCTTCGCGAGCTCGGCGCTGCACGTGGTGAGCTGCGAAGTGGTGGATGCGCCCGGCGTCGCCGCCGCCAGCGACCACCGGCCGGTGGTTGCGGTGCTCAGCCAGTCGCTGAAACCGGCCTAGACCTTTCAGGGCCGTCGGTAGTCCGGCACCAACTCGCGGGCGAGCTCTTCGAGGAACAGACCGATGTCGGTGACGATCCCGATCGCCTGCGCGCTGCCGCGGTCGGCGAGTTTCGTCACGGTCGCCGGGTTGATGTCGACCGCGACCAGCGGCACCGAGGCGGGCAGGAGGTTTCCGGTACCGATCGAGTGCAGCATGGTGGCGACCATGATCGCGAAGCCGACTCCGGGCAGCTGCGCACGCATCGCACGCTGCCCTTCGATCACGTCGGTGTAGACGTCGGGGAGCGGGCCGTCGTCGCGGACCGAGCCGACCAGGACGAACGGGCGACCGGCCGTCACCATCGCGTGCATGACGCCGCTGGTGAGGATCCCGGCGTCGACCGCTGCCTTGATCGAGCCGGCCGCGCGGATCTCGTTGATTGCGCGGATGTGGTGCTCATGCCCGTGCGTGACACCGACACCGGCGTTGAGGTCGACCCCGAGCGAGGTGCCGAACAGCGACGACTCGATGTCGTGGGTCGCCAGCGCATTGCCGCTGAACAGCACGTCGACCCAGCCGTGATCGACCAGCGACACCATCGGTGTCGACGCGCCGGTGTGCACGACCGCCGGGCCGGCGACCCAGAGGATCCGGCCGCCGTCGCCTTTGACCTCGCGCATCCGGTCGGCGATCTGGCGCACCAGCACGGCCTGCGGCTTCTCACTCGACACGATCGAGCTCATGAACCCGAAGTCGCCGTCGAGCTTCTTGTGCTGCTCCGCCGGAAGCACGACGCGCACCCCGCTGGCGCCGCACACGATCATGTCGCCTTCGCGCACGTCGCTGACCGGCACGGTCCGGACCCGGCCGGCCTCGACCACCAGGCCGCAGTCCATCTCGGGCTGTTCGACCGGCACCCACTGGCCACCGAGGCGGACCACCGTCTCGAGGTTGGTGGTCGAGTAGAAGTCCTCCGGGAAGACGCCGTCGGCCGGTGCCAGCCGGGTGGTCGCCTCGCCCGGGTCGACCTGGTTGACGCCGTGCACCTGCAGCCGCATCAGGATCCTGCTGAGCTGTTCGTCGTTGTCGGCGCCGACGAGGATCACCGCGTGCGACTCGTCCGCGTGGGCCTTGCCCAGGTCGATCCGCTCGACGGTGTAGTCGCCGCCGTACTCGAGGACGTCGTCGAGCACTCGAGCGAGTACGCCGGAGTCCATCAGGTGACCGGTGATCTCCACGGTCTCGGTGAACTGCACGGCTCAGACTGTAGATCGTGCGCCGCTAGACGACGGCGCCGTCGTCCCAGCCGGAGTCATTCGGGGGGCCTTCCTTGACGTGGTAGACCAGCGCGGCGCCGCCGCCCAGGATGGCGAGGATGGCGAGCCAGATCAGGGCGCCGCCGTCGAGGTTGGTCACGATCAGGATCAGCCCGCCGAGGATCGACAGCAGCGCGGCCACCGTGACCCGGCGCAGCTTGGGCAGCGGCGGCGGGGGTGGCGGGACGAAGTGCTCGTCGAGCTCCGGCGGGGTGGCGAAGGACGCGGCGCTCAGCGGGATCGAGGTGGTCGGGTCGCCGGCCTGCAGCGAGCCGACCAGATGTCGCCATTCGGACTCGAAGTCGATCGCGTTGTCGGTCTCGTCGTCGGGCCCGGCTTCGCCGGCCGGAAACGCGGGATCCGGCGCCGCCGCGAGCAGCTCATGGGCCCGTGCGCCCTGGGTCGAGTCGGCGTAGAGCCGGTCGGTGGGTGCGCCGGGCGTCGGCGCGACGTACGCCGCGATGCCTTCGGTCCGCAACGACTCCAACAACTCGTCGGCCACTCGCGGGTCGAGATCGCCGACCGCGATGTAGCCGGCGCAGCGCAAGCCGTTGTCCCGCGCGCCCGAACGGGGGCCTTGACCCGGCTCGACCACCACCGCCTCCTAGTGCCCTGCGTCCGCTCGGTGCGCCTCGATGAACGCCAGCGACTCCTTGACGATGAGCGGCAGGTCGTTGTCCAGGGTCGCGACGTGATAGCTGTTCTCGAGCCAGACCTGGCGCTTGTCGGCCGAGCCGGCGGCTGACATCAGCCGCTCGGAGTTGGCGGTCTCCACGACGTGGTCCTCGCGACTGGTCATGACCAGCAGCGGCTGGGTGATCGCGCCCAGGTCGGCGTTGGTGAGCTCCCACAGCTTCGACAGCTGCCAGGCGGCCTTGACCGGCAGCCGGTCGTACGCCGGCTCGGTGACTCCGGGCGCCTTGATGTCGCTCGCGATCGGCGGCAGCGACGGCAGCAGGTGGCGCAGCACCGGGAGCAGCTTGGCGTCCTTGCGGGTGGTGAACAGCGAGCCGTTGACCACGATCAGGCCGGCGACGTCGGCGCCGCGCTGCTCGGCCAACCGCATGACGAGCGTCCCGCCCATCGACAGTCCCATCAGGAAGGTCTGGCTGCACTGCGCCCGGGTCTCGTCGAAGGCGCGCTCGAGCTCGGCGTACCAGTCCTGCCAGCCGACCTGGTTGGCGTCCTGCCAGCGGGTGCCGTGGCCGGGCAGGAGCGGCACCCGGACGGTGTGGCCGGCCTCGGCGAGCGCCTCGGCCCACGGCCGCATGCTGCCCGGCATCCCGGTGAAGCCGTGGCAGAGCACCGCGCCGACCGGCCCGCCGGAGGCGGCGAAGGGCTCGGCGTCGGTCGGGGCCGTCATCGTCACCCCTTGATGGTGCCACGCGGTGCCGACGGCAGGCGCCTCGCGAGCGCCCGGATCGAGGGGAGCAACTTCGCAGGCTGGCCACTAGGATCGAGGCAGGCAGGGTGCCACAGGTGGGGTTCAGCGGGAGGCCGAGAGGAGGTCGAGCCGGGTGTTGTACTGGTTTCTGAAGCACATCGCGCTCGGTCCGATCCTCCGGACGATCTTCCGGCCCTGGGT
>CAYNDD010000151.1:0-8077 GCA_964395425.1 uncultured Frankiaceae bacterium | reverse complement strand
GGAAGCCGTCCCACTTCGGCTCGTAGAGCAGACCGCCCTCGACATCGCCGGGCGCCGGGACTTCGGGCACCGACTTGGCCAGCATCGGCGCGACCGGCGGCATCACGGGAAGGTGCATGCGGGCGATTCTTCCACCCGACGCGGCGATGCGCCCTGCACCTGGGCGATGGGCCAAGCGGGCAGGTCGACCACGGGCGCTGTCGGCTGATCCGGAGCGCATCGTGTGCAGGGCCCGGAGGCTGTGGTCAGCGACCGGCCGCGCGCTGGGCGTTGGCCATCATCGCGGCCATGGACACGGCGAGTTCATTCTTTGGGCTGAACTGGACGAACTCGCTGCCTTCTTCTGCCGCCGGTACGTGCCCTGGTGGCATGTAGAACGCATCACCCGCACGGTAGGTCTCGTCCGGGCGGTCGGTGTATGAGACGTCGACGGTCCCGTTGAGGACGTAACCCCAGTGCGGGCATTGACACGCGTCATCGGGCAGACCCTTGAGCAACGATGCAAGCGAGTGCGTCTGCTTGATCGTCACGAAGTTGACGGTGTAGCCGTCGAGGTCTTCCGAGTAGTCGAGCACCGGGCCGACGTCGTGCGCGGGCGCGATGTCCTTGGACGTCTTGGGCATCGGGTACCTCCGTTGGATCGTCCGAATGCGGAAATTAGCAGGCGGTGACCGGCACCGATGCGGTACCGAGGATCAGGGGCCGAAGGAATCGCGGTGCCTTGGTCAGTTCTCCGTGACCGAGGTCGGTGACGTCGAAGCCGGCCCCGCGAATCTCATCGAGCGTCGTCCGGTTGCAGTTGCAGCCGTAGGCAACGATCTTGTTCAGACCATTCATTCGGTCCTGCATCCTGGCCAGTTTGGGGTCATCCGCCCGTACGTGCTCCACGAAGAGCAAGGTGCCCCCCGGGCGTAGCACTCTGCGGATCTCGCGCAGTGCGCCGACCTGGTCGGGCACGGTGCACAGGACGAGGGTCGACACGACGGCATCGAAGGCCGCGTTCTGGAAGGGGAGGTCGTCGGCCGGGGCGCGGAACACCTTCGCCAGAGAACCGCGATCGCGAACCTGGCGTTCGAGTCGCCGAACCATCGGGGCCTCGGGGTCCGTCAGTGTGAGCGAGTCGAGTTTCTGCCCGTAGTACGACAGGTTCGCACCGGTGCCCGCGCCAACCTCCAACACGTCTCCACGCAGGTCGCCGAGCAGGTCGGCTCGGCGTTGCGCCATCCCGGCTTTCTCGATGCCGCGGGTCATCGCGTTGTACGTCGCGGCGAAGAAGCTGCCCCTGATTCCCATCGGTCCTCCCGGCTCGATCTCTTGCTGGGACGGTAGGGAGGTGGAGGTCGGCGGGCATGAGGCAACTGCCCCATCTTCGCTACTCGGGGAGCAGCCCTTGTTCGACGGCATAGAGACTCGCCGCGACCCGACTCGACACGGCAAGCTTCGTGTAGATGTGCTCGATGTGGTTACGGGCGGTCTTCGGCGCAATCACGAGGCGTGCGGCGATCTGTTTGCTGGACAGTCCCTGCGCGAGCAGCCGCAGTACGTCGACCTCACGAGCGGTGAGCCCGGATGGTCCGGTCGAACGGCGTCCCGCCTTGTGGCCCGCGGCTTCGAGCACGGCCGCGACGGCATCGGCGTCTAGTCGGCCGGCCTTGACCTCGGCGCGGAGCTCCGCGGCTGCGCTCTCGGGGGTCAGTGCCTCACGGTGCGGCCGTGGCTCGCGCATCGCCTGGTAGCTGTCCGCGGCCGAGAGGACTCGGACGGTCGCTGAGATCGCTGCGCCGGTCAGACCGCGCGGATATCCAGACCCGTCGAGTCGCTCGCGGTGCTGGACGGCGACCTCGCCCAGTGGTGCCAGCCAGGTCGACTGACGGAGCATCCGCTCCGTCAGATACGGCTGCATCCGCACGCGCTCCCACTCACCTGCACCGAGCGGGCCGGCCTTGTCCCAGATCGCGTTGGACACTCCGAGGCGCCCGAAGCCGAGAACCAGACCGGCGCGCCGCACGGTTGCCACCTGCACTGTGGACATACCGAGGGCTTCCGCCGCCCGGGCCGCCAGTGCGGAAACCGCGACCGAGTGCCCCAGCATGTACGGCGATTTGAGATCGACAAACGTCGCGATGCCGGTCAGGGCCGCGTCGAGCTCGTCGGGTGTCAGCGTGACCCGAAGGGCCGGCTCCGCGGCGATCACCGCCTCCCAGGTCGACGTGCTCTCTACGGCGGCGAACACCGAGACCGCATTTCTGCGGAGCAGGGCGGCGAGGTTGGGGTCGAACTGGGACCCTGCGCGCGCACTCAACAGAGCATCCGCGGCATCGTGCCCACCTAACCGATGAGCCACCTCGGCGAACTCGGCGATCTGCGCAAGCCTCGAGGCGATCGGAATGTCATCGCCACTGAGCTCGCCGGGCCAGCCCTTGCCGTTCCACTGCTCGTAGGAGGCCGCCACTCCTTCCTGTACGGCAACTGACAGCCCAAGCTCTCGGGCCAGCGTGCACGCGAGCGCGGCATGCCGGGCGATCATGCCGTCGAGGTCGCGATGGCCGGAGAACGCGAACTCAAGTCCGACACGGAACCGGTGCAGCGGTGGGTTGCCGCTACCCACGAGGCGCATTGCTGCTAGGGCACCGCGCACGCTGCGCATCTCGTGGTCGTACTTGTGGGACTTCATCTCGATGTCGTCGCCGAACCACTTCGCCTGCTCGTGCGCATCCGAGTGACAGCCGACGTTCACCAACAACGCCGTGTAGTAGACAGCCGACCTTGTGTCGTCGTCGAGCCCTGCGAGCTCAGCAAGTTTCAGCGCGATCAGGCACTGTCGCAACACGTGTTCCATCGGCTGGCCGAAGCCAAGGTCGATGCCGAGCGACAGCGCAGCAACGAGATCGGCGAGGCGGACCCGATCCTCCATGGAGCCTGCCTTTGTTGCGCGAGCCTTGCCTACTGAACGAGATCGACGACAGGCATCACGGCCGGTGGCGAACTCAAGCTGATGCCCAACTCTTCGAGGATGGGCACCAGGTATCCGAGAAACGCGTCAAACGCTTCCTGGCTCTCCCAGATGTCGAACACCTGAAGCTTGCCTTCCTCGCCGAACACCGAGTGCAGCTTCATGGCATCTTCCGAGGCGCCGGCCTCCTTAAGCCGTTTGCGTCCTTCGGCATGGAGCGCTGCCGTCATGTTCTCGGTGGTGATGTAGATCGCGATCACTGCCGACTCCATCCCTGGTCGTTGCAGGTTGCCTTGCCGGGCGTAGCGAACTCTTCCACGGCTCGGTCGTCGTCACAACCAACCCGGGCGAGCAGCCCGCTGCCACGCTTCGTAAGGATTCTTACGAGGTTCTGAACACACCTCGCGGGGGGCATTGCGGAGCCTCGGACGGGTGTACCTCCTGGGTGTGCCGGCCGGTTGGCCGGCCCCTGAACCTAAGGAGATTCGCCCGTGAAACCCCTCAAGCTCGCAGCCACCCTGGGCGGTGTCGTCACGCTGGGCCTGGCCGGCCCGGCCGTGGCGGCGCAAGCCGTCGCACCTCACGCCTCACCGGTCGTCGGGCACGTCTACGTGAACGACAACACCGCGGCAGGCAACACGATCGGCGGCTTCGACCGGCACGCCGACGGCTCCCTGACACCGGAGGCCGGATCGCCTTACGCCACGGGTGGCAACGGCTCCGGCGCGGGGACGGCATCGCAAGGCGCCCTTCAGGAGACACCCGACGGCCGCTTCCTGCTCGCCGTCGACGCGGGCAGCGATCAGATCTCAGTGCTCCGCCTCAGCGGGTCAGGTGTCCCGCACCGTGTAGTTGGCGGCACGGTCTCCTCGCACGGCAGTTCGCCGGTCAGCATCGCGATCACCGCTTGGGGCCGTGACGACCTGGTTTACGTCGCCAACGCCGGCGACCCCACCAACGGATACTCCGGGGGCAACTACACCGGTTTCGAGCTCGACCGCGCGGGCATCCTGCATCACATCGCCGAGTCGACGGTCGCGGTGCCCGACGGGTCGCAACTCGGCGACGTGCTGTTCAACTCGACCGGTACGTCCGTGGTCGGGACGCGGGTCGCCACCTCGCTGGTCGACAGCTTCAACGTGGGCCGTAACGGGCTGCTCTACGCCGCACCCGGCTCGCCCTACGCGGCGCAGGGCCCCGGGCCGCTCGGGTCGGAGTTCCGACCGACAAATCCCAACCAACTGTTCGTGTCGAACGCGCACGGCGGCCCGAACAACGGCACGATCTCGGCGTTCTCCGTATCGCGCAACGGCAGCTTGACTTCGATCGGCGCCGGCCCCTTTGCCGATAACCAGACCGCGCCGTGCTGGGTCGAGATCAGCCACGACGGCAGGTTCTTGTTCACGACCAACACCGCCGTTCCAAGTATTTCGCGCTACTCGATCGCGCCCAACGGGTCGATGACGCTGATCGGCAGCACCGCACTCGATCCGACGACGCAGAAGGGTCCGATCGACCTGCGGCTCTCGCCAGGCGGCCAGAAGCTGTACGTCGTCGATGGTGGCGCCGCGACGATTAGCGCCTTCCGCGTGAGCGGCGGCACACTCACCCCGCTTGCCGGCGCACCGGTGACCGTGCCTGGCTCGGTCGCTCCGGCCGGCATCGTGGTGGACTGACGATCCAACCTGACGGGGGCGGCAGCGAACAGCTGCCGTCCCCGTCATTGTCCGTCGCCGCTTACAGAATCCTTAACGGGCTTTGGAGAGCCCGCTAAGGCGCCTAACCTCGACCCGTGGGGCATGTCCTTGTCGTCGACGACGATCCGACCGTGAGCGATGTCGTCGCGCGCTACCTCATTCGGGACGGTCACGACGTCGAAGTAATCGGCGACGGCCTGCGCGCCCTGCAGTGGGCCTTTGCACACCCACCCGACCTGGTCGTGCTCGACCTGATGCTTCCCTCGATGTCCGGCCTCGACGTCTGCCGCCGGCTACGCGAGGTCGGGCCGGTTCCGGTCATCATGCTGACGGCCCGCAGCGACGAGACCGACCGGGTCGCGGGCCTCGAGCTCGGTGCCGACGACTACGTGACGAAACCGTTCAGCCCACGGGAGCTCGCGCTCCGCGTCGAGGCCGTACTGCGCCGGGCCTCCGGTCCGCTGGTCGCGAGGAGCGACACTCGCCTGGTCGACGGCGACCTGGTCATTGACGACGCGGCGCACCAGGTCACAAGGGGCGGTGAGGTGGTCTCACTCACCGCACGCGAGTACGACCTGCTCTCCTACCTGGTACGTCATCCCCAGACCGCGTTCAGCCGGGAGGAGCTGTTCGAGCGAGTGTGGGGATGGAGTTTCGGCGACGTGTCCACCGTCACGGTTCACGTGCGCCGGTTGCGGGAGAAGATCGAAGCCGACCCGGGCCGGCCGGCGCGGCTGGTCACGGTCTGGGGCATCGGCTATCGATACGAGCCGGCGGATCCCTCGTGACGCACATGATCGTGATCTCGGCTACCGCCGCTTTGGTCACCGGACTCGCGTGCGCGGGGGCGGTCTGGCTGCTACGCCGCCGGATCGGCTCTGCCTTGATCGTCGCCACGGCCGCGGTCGCCACCCTGTCCACCATCGCCGGAGTCATTGCCGCCGCCGAGACGATGACCATCACCACCCATGACAGCGCGGTACTCGTCGTCGTTGTGGTCGTCTCGGCGCTGGTCGCAGGCGCATGCGCGTACGGCATCGGCCGCGGGGTCACCTCGACGATCAAGGCGAGTGCACAAGCGGTCGCACGGTATGAGTCCGATCGCACCGCCGAAGCCAACCGCCGCGAGCTGGTGGCCTGGATGTCACATGACCTGCGCACACCGATCGCGGGTATCCGTGCGATGGCGGAGGCCCTCGAGGACGGCGTCGTCACCGACGAGGAAACAGTCGGGTGCTACCACCGCGGGATCCGCGACGAGTCGGTCCGGCTCACCGCGATGGTCGACGGATTGTTCGAGCTCGCGCGCCTGCACAGCGGCACCTTGTCGTTGCAGCGTGAGCAGATCGCTGTCACCGACCTCGTCGCGCAGGCACTGCCGACCGCGTCCGCTCTCGCTGCGGCGAGACAGATCCGGATCGCCGACGAGGTCGCCGAGGCCACCGTCGAGGTTGATGCCGACCAGTTCGACCGGGTGCTGCGCAACCTGCTGTCCAACGGCATCCAGCACACACCGCCCGGCGGCACGATCCTGATCACCAATCGCGTTGCCGCCGGCCACACCGTGATTGCCGTGCAGGACGAGTGCGGCGGGATCCCTGACGAGCACCTCTCTCGAGTGTTCGACATCGCGTTCCGAGGCGGGGCCGCGCGGACGCCGGCACCCGACCGAGGTGCCGGCCTGGGGCTGGCGATCGCCCGCGCGATAGTGCAAGCGCACGGCGGCGCGATCGACGCCACCAACACCGACACCGGCTGCCGATTCGCGATCACGCTGGCGACCGTCCCAACGTCGAGCCCACCATCCGACGAGTCGGCCCTGAGCTCCGTGGTCCGCCAGGGCTGACCGCTCACAACCGGCCATTGCACCCTCACTGGGGAGAGGATGTCGGGATGACGGGGTCTGGGCTCGGTGCGCGTTTAGCCGCCTCAAACCACAAGGAGCCGACGATGCGGCTGGTTCAGATCGCTCGCTACCCCGTCAAGTCGCTGCAAGGCGAGCTTGTGTCCAGCGCGGAGATCGAGGTGAACGGCGTGCAGGGCGACCGCTGCTGGGGAATCCGCGACGAGGTCACCGGTAAGGTCCTGACCGCGCGGCGCGCACCGGAACTGCTGTTCGCGACCGCGGCCCTGGCATCAGACGGCACCCCACTGATCACCCTGCCGACGGGCGTCACCTGCCGCGGGCCCGGCGCCGACACTGACGCCGCTCTTTCGGACTGGCTTGGCAAGCCGGTGCGCCTGGTGAGCTCGGTGGGCGCGCCGGCTGCCAGGGCGGAGTACTTCGCCGACGCCACCGACGACACGAGCGAAGCGGTCGAGTGGACGATGCCCGCAGGCCGGTTCGTCGACGCGCTGCCTGTGCTCGTCCTGACGACGGCAAGCCTGCGCACTGCGGCCGCGCTGCATCCGGACGGCGACTGGGATCTGCGCCGGTTCCGTGCGAATCTCGTGGTGGACGTCGCGGGGGAGGGCTGGGTCGAGGACGACTGGTGCGCGCGATCGATTCTTCGGATCGGCGACGTGAGCCTGCAGCCGCAGGCGCCGTGCATCCGCTGCACGATGGTCACCCGCCCGCAGCCCGACCTCGACGAAGACCGCGAGACGTTTCGCACTCTTGCCCGTCACCACCGAGGGAATTTCGGGGCGTGGACCGCCGTCAACATCGGCGGGAGGCTCCGCGTTGGCGACGAGGTCGGCATTGACCCGCTTTGAGTCCGGCCGTCCGCCGGTGAGCCGGTGGTCGCCGGCATATCGCCGCGACGAAGGCGGACCTGGGCCCAGCTTCGACGGGTTAGCGCGCTACTTGCGACGCGTAAACGAGCCTGATCCTGCGGTAATGTCAGGCCGTTCCGTCCGGGTGCGAACGGAGACCGATGATGACCACAACTCTCCGCATCTCGAAGGTCGGGCACGTCGTCCTGCGGGTGCGCGACGTCGAGGACTCGCTGGCGTTCTACCGCGACATGCTCGGGCTTCGGGAAGTGGGCCGGGGCGAGTTCGGCGAAGGTCTGATGGTGTTCCTTTCGACGGGGCACAACCACCACGACCTCGCATTGGTCCAGGGCGACGCCGACGCTCCCCGAGGGTCGATCGGGCTGCACCACTTCGCGTTCAAGATCGGCGACACCCTGGACGAGCTCGTGGCGGCCAAAGCCAACCTGGATGCCAGGGGTGTTGTGGTGCATGCGGCGTTCGACTTTCGGGTGAGCAAGGCGCTCATCGTCGCGGATCCCGACGGGAACGCCGTTGAGCTGTACGTAGACACCCACCCAGAAGAGTGGCGAGCCGATCCGTCGGCCGTCGTCAGCGCGGCGCCGCTGAACCTCTGAGCCGGGCAGCCGCCAGGTCCAGAGCCCTGGTTGCGGATCCACCTGACTCAGAAGCCGTCGCGGGTGCGGTGTTGACGTGCCGTATTCGTGGTCGT
>CAYNDD010000150.1:0-8097 GCA_964395425.1 uncultured Frankiaceae bacterium | reverse complement strand
GCCCTCCGCGCCGAGCTCGGCGAAGCCGTCGCTGACGATCACCGCGCCGTACACGCCGATCGAGGCGCAGTCCTCGATCACCGCCGGCACCTCGGGCGCCGGTACGGCGATGATCGCGAGGTCCGGGGGGCGCGGCAGGGCGCGAAGCGACCCGACGCCGGGGATTCCGCTGACTTCCGCGCCCGACCGGTTGATCGCAAAGAGATCGCCGGTGAACCCGCCGCTGACGAGATTGGCGAGGATTCGATGACCGATGCCGGATCGGCCCGCGCCGACGACGGCGATGCTGCGCGGTGCCAGCACGCGGTCGAGGGAGGCGTGCTCGGCGATCGACTCGCGGTCCTCGACCGCCAGCCGCCAAGCCGGCCGGTCGGCGACCGCGAACTCCACCTCGACGACCGCGTGTGCGAGGTCCTCGTGGACCTCGGCGCCGAGATCGCGCAGGACGTGCAGCATCGAGAGGTTCTCGGCCAGCACGTCGGCCCGCAGCCGCCGGTAGCCCAGCGACCGGGCCGCCCCGACGAGCTGCTCGAGCAGCAGCATGCCGATCCCGTTGCCGTGGTGGCTGTCGTCGACCAGCATCGCGAACTCGGCCGTGCCAGGTTTGTCGGTGGCCTCGATGCAGCCGACGCCGAGGACCGTGGACTGGTCGAGCGCGACCAGGGCCTCGTGGTCGCCCGAGCGCGGGCGCAGCATGCGCTCGACGTCCTTGTGCCCGGCCCGGTCGGAGTAGGTGAAGAAGCGCAGGCGGAGCGACTCCGACGCGGTCCGCTCGTAGAGGTCGGTGAGGGCGGCCTCGTCCGATGCCTGTACGGGACGAATCGTGACCACCGCGCCGTCGGTCAATAGGACGTCGGACGACTCCAGAGCAGACCTCATGCACCGAGGGTGGGGTGGAGCCGGGCCGGTCGCCTAGGGCCGAACGTCCCGATCTCGGCGGTGTAAGGCGGCTGGTTCGCGCCCGCACCTGTTTGGTCGATCAGGCGTGGCGTGACACAGTGGGCAGCACAACCCGGACCCCCTACCCGGACCCGTAGCGATCGCCGGTGCTTCCCTTGAAGGGATGACAGCGATGGCGCGACCCGCCCGTCCGAGTGTGACCGAGGCCGGGGCGGATCCGGCCCTGACCCACTCCACCGAGCCCGACAGCCTGCGCCCGCTCTCGGACGCGATGGTGACCGATGCCCTGCTCTGGGCGTTGCTCGACGCGGTTCCCGACGGTCTGGTCCTGGTCGACGCGGGCGGCCAGATGCTGCTCGTCAACACCCATCTCGAGGAGATGTTCGGCTACGACCGGGGGGAGCTGCTCGGGCAGTCGGTCGATCTGCTCCTGCCGGAGCGAGCCCGTACGACGCACGCCCGGCATCGGGCCGCATTCATCGAAGACCCCCGGATCCGGGCGATGGGACTCGGGCTCGACCTCGTCGGCCGGCACCGCGCCGGTCACGACATCCCGATCGACATTCGGCTCAGCCACCTCGACACCCCGGACGGCCTCTGCGTGATCGCCGCGGTGCGCGAGGACACCGCGCGCCGGATCGCGATCCACGACCGCGAAGAGGCGAGCCTGTCTGACCAGAACCTGCGGATCGCGCGGGAGCTCGGCGACACCGTGGTCCGCAGCATCTACAGCGCGGGCCTGCGGCTGCATACGTTGATGCCCCAGACGACCGAGTCGGTTCGATCCGAGATGACCGCTTTGGTCGCCGACCTGGACGCGATCATCAGCGAGATCCGTAACGTCTTGTTCCCGATCGGCGGGTCCTCCCGCCGGTCGGGCTAGTCGCCGGCCAGATCCCGTCGCGTCAGTGCGACACCGCCGCCGAAAGCGGTGAGGACGCCGACCGCCACGAGCACGGTCGCGCTCGTGAGGTCCGGCGCACGCGCCGGTGCGGCGGTCATCTGATGCAAGAGTGATGTGTCGAGCAACCAGCGGCTCGATCCCACGATCCCGGCCAGCAACTCCACCAAGAACGACCAGGCGATGACGGCGTACATGACGGCGCTTGCAGCCCGCGGCCACAGGCCGAGGGTCAAGGTGCCGATGCCGAGCAGGCACAGGGCGGGCGGAACGGTGTTGAGACCGGCGCCGAGCAGGCTGGTCATGCCGATCCCGGTCTCATTCGCGGCCGTCCCGAGCCAGCTGAACACGCCCGCCGTGACTCCGGCCGCGATCACGACCGCAACTGCGACGGCCAGCTTGCCTGCCAGCCAGGTGGTCCGGGAGACCGGCCGGACCAGGACGTGGTCCAAGTGCCCGCTTGATTCTTCGTGGCGGGCTGCGGTGACCTGCCCCGTCGCCACTGCCATGACCAGCATCGCCACGATCAAGAAAGAGATCGCGAGGTATGACTTCGCCTGCACCCCGGACCCGCCCAGGTGGATCAACGCCTGACCGGCGCCGGAGGTGTCCTGGAGTGACTTGACCGCTTGCTTGGTGACCGAGCCGATCAGCAGCGCTTCGGCGGCCACTGCGATCAGCCAGCCGATGACGCTCGGCCGCACGAGCCGCACGGTGAGCCCGATCGGGCCGGTGAGCAACCTCGCGTTGAAGCGGCCGTCAGCCCGATCGCGCAAGGTGCCGGTGCCGACGTCGCGTTGGCCGGCAAGGCGGACGGCGAGACCGGACAGCGCGAGGGTGAGCGCTGCGATCGGAAGCAGGGCGAGCGGCCGCGGGTCGGCGAACGGTTGCAGGGTCTCGATCCAGCCAAGCGGGCTGGCCCACCGCAACCAACCGAGGCCATGGGCGGAGTCGGCGACCGCTCGAATCGCGAAGCAGATCCCGAACAACGCGCCGGTGAAGGCGGCCGCCTGCCGACGGGTCGTGGCGAGCTGGCTGGCGAGCGCCCCGGCGGCCAGGAACATTGCGGCGCCGCACACCATGCTGACTGCGAAGAACAACGCCGAGCCGACCGGCCAGGTGGTCGTCGAGCCGCGCCCGACCGCGACCGTGATCACCGCGGTGACGGCGAACATCGCGGCCAGTGCGACCGACAGGGCCAGCAACACCTGCGCGGCGGCCCGACGAGGCGTGGTCTGCCCGGCGATCAGCAACTCCCATCGACCGGCGTCCTCCTCGCCGCGAAGCAGCTTCGTCGCGATCAGGATTCCCCAGATCGCGCCGATGATCGTCAGGACCGCGAGGCTCTTCCAGGCGGTGTAGCCGGCCACGTTCTGGAGCTGGTGTCCGGGCCCCATGAGCGCGGTCAGCCCGCCGGAGGAGAACGACGTCGCCAACGTCTCGCGCTGTGCGGGGGTCTTGTACGCCGAGGCATAGCCATAGGCCTGCAACGCGATGTACACGCCGAAGACCACGCCCCAGAGCAGCCCGGAACGAAGCGACCTGCGCACGGTCTCCCGGGCGACCACCGTGCGTGGGTGGAACTGGGCGGTCACGGCGCTCACCGATTGTCCGCGTCTTTCGGGTCGGCCCCGTCGTCTGTGGCGGCGTGGCCGTAGTGAGCGAGGAACAGCTCCTCGAGGGATGGTTCGCGGCTGAGCAACTCGTGCACACCGGCGCCGGCGAGCACCTTCAGCAGCGGCTCGATGGTGCCCTGCACCTGGCAACGGACGGTGTGTCCCTCGACCACCACCGCGCTGACGCCGGGCACCCGGGACAGGTCGGGAACCGAGCCGTCGAAGGTCGCCTCGACGGTCAGCGAGGACAGGTGGCGCAGATCGGTCAGAGTGCCGATGTCGACGAGCCGGCCCGCTCGCAGGATCCCGACCCGGTCACACAATGCCTCGACCTCGCTGAGGATGTGCGAGGACAGGAAGACCGTCTGGTCGCGTTCCTTCGCCTCATGGATGCAATGGCGGAAGGCTTGCTCCATCAATGGGTCGAGCCCGCTGGTCGGTTCGTCGAGCAGCAACAGGTCGGGCCGGGTCATCAGCGCTGCGATCAGGATCAGCTTCTGCCGATTGCCCTTGGAGTAGGCCCGCACCTTCTTCGCCGGATCCAGGTCGAACCGCTCGATCAACTGGTCGCGGTATGGCTCGTCGACCTGGCCCTGCACCTGACCGAGCAGATGCAGCGTCTCGGCGCCGGTCAGCGACGGCCACAGGCTTGCCTCGCCCGGAACATACGCCAGCCGTCGATGGGCGGCGACCGCGTCGCGACGGCAGTCCAGACCGAAGATCTCCGCCCGGCCGGCACTCGGGTGGATCAGCCCGAGCAAGAGCCGGATCGTCGTCGTCTTGCCGGCGCCGTTCGGGCCGAGTACGCCGAGCACCTCACCGGGCGCAACCTCGAGGTCGAGGTCACTCAGCGCGGTGACGTGGCCGTAGTGCTTGGTCAGCCCGAAAGTGCGGATTGCGGATAGCGGCATGGGCCTCCCTCCTGTTTCCCCGCAAGTACAGGGCCAAGCCAGCCATGACAAACAGGGCAGAAGGTCCCGAAGTGTCGTTGTGACGACGCTTTGCTGATCTGAGACCTCTGGCCGACGCTTGTTGGGACCTTCGGTCCTGTCGGCTGAGCGCACCAGCCGCCATTTTGATACCAGCCGGCCATCGCTGGATGGCTCGGTAGGCGACCGCGATCAACGGGCCATCACATCGAAGGAGTGTATGCAGACCCATCCGAACTGAGACCGTGATCATTCAGTGCATGGACGGGCCTTTGTGCGCTTGCCATCGGGCCGTTTGACCCTAGGGTCAGGATTGCTCGCGAGCGACGCTGGACTCAACCCGAGGAGGTTGAAATGAGGAACGAGCAGACACAGACCGTCGTGGTCGGCGTCGATGATTCACCGCACTCCAACGCTGCCCTGCATTGGGCCGACAACTATGCACAGGCCACCGGGGCTTCACTGCGCGTCGTCGTGGCGTGGCAGTGGGCCATCGCCTACGGCCGTCCGATGGCCTTCGAGGGTTACAACCCCGACCTCGACGCCGGCGCGATCGCGGAGAAGGCAATCGCCGAGCTGAAGACGCCGCGCGACCGGATCACGATCGTCGTACCGGAGAGCCCGCCGGGAGAGGCGCTGGTCAAGGCCAGCGAGGATGCCGACCTGCTCGTGGTCGGTCGTCATGGTCACCGGACTGCGACCAGCGTGCTGGTCGGTTCGGTGAGCAACTACTGCCTGCACCACGCAACGGTGCCGGTCGTCGTCGTTCACTGAACGCCCCGCGGGGTCGGCCTGCGACCGGATAAGGGAGAAGGCCGACCCCGCGGAGCGGGTCTGTGCGGTTAACCGACGCCGACGGTCCGCAGGTCGACGATGCCGACGTTGGGCTCGATGTAGACGTTCTTCAGCCGGCTGCTGAAGATGTCGAGCGCCTTGTCGTAGGTGAACGGTGCGTCACACGCGTCCTTGAGGACCGTCTGGTCGACCTGGTTCCAGTACGGGTACTCAGCGGCCGGCGTGGTCTGCTGCACTGCCTTGTTGATCAGCGCGGTGATCTTCGGGTCGTTGCAGGCGCCGTAGTTGGCGTTGCCCTGCGGCAGGATCTTGCGCGGGTCGACGATGTTCTCGAAGTAGCCGTACGGCGCCGGCCAGTCCGGGCCCCAGCCCGCGAACGCCAGGCCGTAACCGTCCTTCTTGATGTTCGCCGGAACCCCGACAACCGACGAGTAGTACGTCGCCGGGTCGAAGGTCTTGATGCGCGCGGTGATCCCGACCGCCTTCAGGTCGTTCTGCAGGAACTGTGCCTGCTGCGGACCCTTGCCCTGGTTGGTGACGACGATCGTGGTGGTGAAGCCGTTCGGCTTGCCGCACAGCGTGAGCTGCTGCTTGGCCTTCGCCACATCGGCGGAGCCGGCCGGTGTCGTGGGATACAGATCGAAGTCCTTCCAGCCGGCGAGCGTCGGCGGCCCGAGGGTGGTCGCGATCGCGCCACCGTAGACACCGCCGCGTGCGTCCTGTTGCTCGGTCTTGCTCATCGCCCACTCGATCGCCTGCCGGCAGTGGACGTTGTTGAACGGCGGAGTCTCGGACAGGATTGCCACGTAGCGGGTGAAGCCGTCGATCGGATCCAGACTGCGAGCCTTCAATGACGGCGTCGAGAGGATCTTTGCCTGCGAGGCCGGCTGCACGCCGGTGCCGCCGATGTCGAGGTCCTCGGTGTTGGCGATGATCGTGCTGTCCAAGGTGGGCTGGTCGAAGCTGGTGGTGATGTCCACCTTGTCGGGCAGCGCGGTCCGAGTCGAGTCGGTGGCCTTGTTCCACTGGGGGTTACGGACCAGGTCGATGTGCTTGTTCGGCACGTACGACGCGATCTTGTACGGACCGGTGGCCTGGACGTTGTTGTTGTAATTCGCGCCACCGGTCTTCGGGTTCTGGTCGACGCTGACCTCGACCGGAGAGGTGCCGAACAACGTCATGACGTAGTTCCACTCCGCGAACGGCTGGTTCAGGTCGAACACGATCTTGTTTGGACTCGGCGTCTTGATCGTGGACAGGCCGTAGATCGCGGCCTTGTTGGTGTACGGGCCGCTGTACTTCGAGCAGCCACCCGACGCGTTGAGGCCGCCCGGGCACAGGAATGTAGCGAAGTAGGTCGGGCCACCGTTGATCACGCTGGTGGCGAACGTCCGCTCGACGGCGTACTTGATCGACTTCGACGTCACCGGGGTGCCGTCCTGGAACTTGATCCCGGGCTTCAGGGTGTAGGACCAGGTCTTGTCGCCGTTGGTCGGGGTTGCCGGTCCGGTCGCGATGTCGCCGGTCGGCTGAAGAGCCTGCTGGCCGACCCCGTCGGGATAGGTCAGCAGGGTTCGGTTGATGAGCTGGTGAATGTCCCAGCTGAACGCGTAGTAGGTCCGCGCCGGGTCCATGTAGTCGACGTCGCCGGCCACGCCGACGTTGAGGGTGCCGCCTTTGACGGTGGAGGGGTTGATCGGCACTTTGGCGGCGAAGCCGCCACCCGTGCCGAGCACGTTGCCCTGGATCGGGGCGGGCTTCGAGCCGCCGCCCGGTGGCGGCGAGGAGTTGGAACCGCTGCTACCGCACGCCGCGAGACCCAGCGTCATCGCGATGACGGTGGCAGCAAGCCCGGTGGTCGTTGTGGTTCGTAGCATGGCTGTCCCTTCACGACATTCACCTGCATCGAGTCGGCATCGTCGGCCGACCGAGGACGCAACATAAGGCCGGGGGAGGTCGCGATCGGTGGTGGTGCCGCAACCGCCGTCGAACCGAGACGCGACGGTGATCTTGTTCATTTTTCGGTGTCGCAACCGGCACGGAAACGAGACGCGACGGTGATCTTCGGGCCGATCGAGGACCGCGATGCCCGCGAATCCGCGGCGGCGTGCGGTGTGCGTCGAGTGGGGGCGATGTCGGGGTCCGGGAGCCGATTTGGTCACGGCGATGTCACAGGTTCGAATCGGTCCGCCAACAAGTGATCATCACTGAGCGTCAGCCCCGTCGCCGGCACCCTTCAGGCCGTTGACTGACGCGACGACGACTTGTCAGTCTTCGCTCGCCACGACACGACGGAGGGACGATTCGTGGACGATGTCGCCACCCTAACCGAGCTCAACCGACAGGTTGTCGAGGCCTTTCAGCGTGGATCAGCGGAAGAACTCCGGGGGTTGTTCTCACCGTCGTTCACTTATCTCGACGGAGCGACCGGTGAGGTGTGGTGCGCCAACCGATTCCTCCAGGACGTCGGCGACCATCCCTCGCCCACGGTCCGGTTCGACCAGCTCGTCATCCATGTCGATGGCAACACCGCGGCGGTGTCCGCGCGTTCGCTTCGGCTCCCCAACTCCAGCCGCCGCTACCTGGACACCTACGAGCGTCGCAACGGTGGGTGGCTGTGTGTCCACTCGTGCGCCTGGCCGCTGGAGACGCGCCTGCCCTGACCGGAAGGGTCATCTGTGATTCGCTTCCTTGTCCGTCGTACCGTCGGCGCAGTCGTCGTCCTGATCGTGATCTCCATCATCACGTTCTGGCTGTTCTATGCGTTGCCGAAGATGCTCAACGCGAATCCAGCTGCGTTGTACGCCGGTCGCAGCCCCAGCCCGGCGACGATCGCCGCGGTGTCACACAAGCTCGGCCTGGACAAGCCGTTCTGGACGCAGTACTGGGCGTTCCTCAAGGGCATCTTCGTCGGCCGGACCTACGGCACCGGGGTCGCGGCCAACGTCTGCCATCG
>CAYNDD010000149.1:0-8115 GCA_964395425.1 uncultured Frankiaceae bacterium | reverse complement strand
ACCCGCCAGAAGTACGTCGTGCCCTTGGCCAACTTCTTGGTACGGAACGTCGAGGTCAGCAATCCGGCCTTGGACTGCACGATCTTGCCCTTCGCGGACCCCGCTCTGATGACGACCGAGTACGACTGGATGCACGCGACGTTCTTCCAGTCGAGGGTGAGGCGCGGACCCTTGGCCGAGCCGAGCGGCGCGACCCGGGCCGGCAACCCGGGCGCCGCCGGACAGACCTCGACCGCGCCGACATCGACCCCGCCGCCCATCGGCCGGGTGATCCCGCGCTGATCGGTCGCCGGTGCGCCAGCCGCGGTCCCGGCATCAAGGGCGGCACTCCCGACCCCGGGAACCAGCGTCCTGGTGAAACCGCCGTGGGCGCCGATCGGGCCGAGCCCGAGGTTCGCAATCCCATCGCCCACCCCGAAGCCACACGAGCTGTCGTCCGAAAGACTGGTCAATCCGGCTAGGTTCTCGTTGCAGTTGGCACCGGTGCCCTTGGCGATGATCGTGTTCGCGAACGACGCGCGGGCGCCGGCCGGATCGACGAAGACACCGCCACCGGTCGGGGCCGAATTCCCGCTCAACGTCGAGCTCCGGAACGCGACGTCGGCCATCCCGTGAATGAAGAACTCGACGTAGACCGCTCCGCCCTCCGTGGTCGCCGCGTTGGCGGCGAGCGTGTCGTTGGTCAGCGTCGCGAGGCCACCTTCGTAGTCATAGATCCCGCCACCCAGACCGGAGGAGTTGGCCTCGACCGTCGAGCTGTTCAGATGGAGATTGCCATAGTTCCCAATTCCGCCGCCCTGAAATTTGGCGGTGTTGTCGTGGAAGTAGGTGCCGACGATGAGTACCGGTTTCCCGCCATATCCGGCATGGTTCTCCAGGCCACCGGACAGCCCGGAGGCCTGATTGGACGCGACCACGGTGTGCCGGATCTGAATCGATTTGGCATCGGAGGGACCGTTGCTATCGAGGTAGACACCCGCGCCCTCGTACGCCCGATTGGCCACAACCAGGCTGTCGCGCATGAGGAACGTCCCCAGGGTGCCGACGTGCACTCCGACTCCCCCGGCCGCCGACGTCGCGTGGTTGTCCTGCACGGTCAGGTCGGTCAAGGTCGCAACGTCTCCGTCGTTGCTGAAGTTGAGTTCCAACCCGGCGTCGTAGTAGGCCTGGTTACCGGTCACCACCACGTGGGTCATGACAAGCTTGTTGCCGCCCTGCCCCGCCCAGTTCAGGCCGCCGCCTTCGTCGAAGGTCCCGTCCAGTGCGGTTCCGCCGCGAATCGTCACGCCGGAGATCGTCACGTCGGTTGCGGTCCCGAGGACCTGCACGACGCGGTCGCCGGTGACTTTGCCGTTGCCGTCGATGATCGTCTTGGCGGCGCCCGCACCTTGCAACGTCAGCGAATGAGCGATGTCAAGATCACCCAACACGTCCAAATCGTCGAGGCCCTTGCGGGTCAGCCGGTACGTGCCGGCCGGGATCTTGATGGTGTCGGGTCCCACGTCGAAGTTCGCCTGCATGATCGCCGCGCGGAGCGAGCACTTGCCATGCGCGTCCGCGCATTTCGGCGTACCGACGTCGGCATCGACGGTGTCAGCGGTCGTGGTGACGATGAAGGTCCGGCCCGCGACCGCGTGACCGAGCGAGGCCGCCGTTGCCGATCCGAGCCCGCCGGTGAACGCCGCGGGCACGACGATCACGGTCGCGATGGTGGTCAGGGTCCGGAATGGCGTGGACATGCGACTCGACATCGCTGCCTCTCCGCCGCCGGACGTCGACGGCTCGATCCGAAGAGGGCGTCAGCGTATCGGAGCGTCGGCCATGGCGGCGCCGGCCGAACGAGAGATCACCCGGTCGCTAGAGGGCGCCCGTCTCGGCACAGTTGCGGCAGCGGCCGGACAGGGCGACATGGCTCGCGTCCAGCCGGAATCCACTGACCCGGCGGATCCGTGCCGCGGTGTCCCCCAGGACGTGGGCGGGGAGATCGGTGACCTGCCCGCATTGCGAGCACTGCGCGTGCAGGTGCTCCGGTCGGCCGTGGTTGGCCAGCTGCCGAGCATCCGCCAGGTGGTACGCCGTCAGACCGCGGTCGAGGTGCACGTGCCGAAGAACGCCGGCCGCGGTCAGCCCCTCGAGCGTCCGATAGACGGTGGCCCGGTGGATCGGCGGATCGCTGCCGGCCACCTGGTCGAGCAGCGCGTCCGCAGACAGGTGGTCGCCGCCGGCCGCGATCACGCAGGCGAGCAGCGCCACCCGCGGCTTCGTCACCCGTTGGCCGGCCGACCGCAGTAGGGCAGTCGCCTTCGCCGTGGATGCGTCATCCTCCCGGCGAGCCATGCCACCAGTCTGCACCGCGGGGCTCGCCGCGCCCAGCCGTGATCGACCGAGCCGCTACTCCGTGAACAAGGTCTGTTCGATCAGACTCAGCGCCGTACCGATGTTGTGGACCGCCTCGACCGAGCGCGCCGAAGGATTGGCGGTCGCCTCGAGGCCGGCGTACATCTGCCGCACCTCGGCACGCAGCCGATCCAGGTTGGCTTCGGCCACCGGAACATGCGCGGCCAGGACCGAGTCGAGCGTTGCACCATCAGCGAGCAGGACCGCGGTGTCGAGCGGATCGAGCCCGAGCAGGATCTCCAGCGCCCAGGCGATGTACGCCGAGGCTGCGCCGTAGCGGTTGTTGCGCATGTCGAGTGCGCGGGTTGCACGGAGCCGGCGCTGCGCTTCCTCGGCAAGCTCAGGCGGCAACTCGTTCACGCGGCACAGTCTGGCACTGATCGGCCGATCCCAACGCAGGGCTCGACCGCCGGCCCGATCAACCCTTGGCGCGGACCGCCTGCAGCTTTTCGAGATAGTCCCTGGCCAGCGCCTCGACGATGTTGGCGTAGGCGCCGAGATCGGTCGCAGTGGTGTTCGCCGATTCACGCGCGAAGCCCACGCATCGCTCAACCTGGCCGCGCGGCATCGACGGAAACTCGGCCTCTAGCCGCTCAATGACGAGGTTCAGCAACTCTGCTGCTCGTGAGGTAAATGCGAACCCGACAGCCATGACACCTCGGAGTAGACGCCAGCGCCCGCGATTGCGGACGCTGAGGAACCGGCAGTTACTCTCTTTGGTGGGCACAAAAACGGTAGCACTAGGCCAGATGGTCGGTCCAGGCTGGGCCAATCAGGTCACCTGGTCGGGGTAGAAGCCGAGCCGGGCCAGCGGCTCGACCAGCTGGCCCTCCTCATAGGACAGATGCGACAGCAGGGTGCAATCGAGTGCATGCAGGGCGGCATCGATCGCGGCGAAATCGCCCGGTTGAGTGAGGAAGGCGACAAAAGCTCGATCAACCGTCTCAAGCACCCCGTGGATCACCAGATGCTCCTCCGCCAACCGGTCGAGGACGGGTGCAAGCTGCGGATCAGCGGACCGCAGGTGCGGAAACACCGCGATGTCCTCCATGCTGTGGTGCTGGGTCAGGACCCGGCAGTACGACGCGCAGTAGGCACCGACGGTCCAGTTGTTACCCCGGATCGTCATCTGGGCGATGAAGGTGCGGGCCTGCGAGGCGTCGACCGCGCCGTCTCGAAGCTGTTCGACCAGCTCGCGCAGCTGCCGGAGCTCGGCGCGCAGGTGGTCGTGAACGTCGATCAGATGCTGGCCGACCGCCAGGCCGAACTCGGTGTACGACGCGGCCGACGGTGCCCGTGCGGGTCGCTGCGCCTCGTCCCACCACTGCGCGGTCGCCGATGCCGGATACGGCGACGGAGTCGGGGTGATGCCGAGATCGGAGTCCTCGGCCTCACCGGCGAGGTCCGACGTCATCGACCCGCCGCCGCGGCAGTCAGCCGCTGAGGCGGAGTCGGCAGGCGCACTCCTCGACAGTAGCCGGGCCGCCCGTCGCAGCCGGATGACAGGCTGGCGGCGTGACCGTCGTGGCCGAACCGGAGATCAGCACGGTCTGGCGGCCGGCGTACCCGGTCGACGCTCGACTCACCCTGTCGTTGCTCGGGCACCATCGCGGTGACCCACGCCATCGCGAAACCCCGGACGGCGCGGTCTGGCGCACCAGCCGGATGTCGAGCGGGCCGGTCAGCTATCGGATCACCCAAACCACCTGGCCGGAGGTCACGGCAACCGCGTGGGGACCGGGCGCCGCCGAGCTCATCGCCGGTGTCCCCGACCTGCTTGGCGCACGCGACGACCCGGACGGCTTCGAGCCTCGCCACCCGCTGCTGGAGCGCGCCCACGCCCGGCTGACCGGCCTTCGGATCCCCGCCACCGGCCGGGTGATGGAGGCGCTGATCCCGGCCGTGCTGGAGCAGAAGGTGCTCGGCATCGACGCGGCGGCCGGGTGGCGACGGCTGGTCGGTCGCTTCGGCGAACTGGCGCCCGGGCCGGCACCGACCGGCATGAGGGTGCCACCCACCGCGGAGCAGTGGCTGGCGGTGCCGTCGTGGGAGTGGCACAAGGCCGGCGTCGACCAGCGGCACGCGACGACCGTGCTGGCTTGTGCCCGGTACGCCGCGAAGCTCGAGCGGGTTGCCGCCGAGGCGGCGGATCCGCAGGACGTCTACCGCCTCCTGACGGCGATCCCGGGAGTGGGCCCCTGGACCGCGGCCCAGGTCGGTCATCGCGCGCTCGGGGACGCCGACGCCCTGCCGATCGGCGACTACCACCTGGCCTCGATGAGCGGCTACGCGCTGACCGGCAAAGCCCTGGACGAGGGCGAGGTCGAGGCGTTCTACGCGCCTTGGCGGCCGCACCGCTTCCGGGTCGTACGGCTACTGGAGCTCACCCCGGGCAGCCTGCCGCCGCGGCGCGGCCCGCGACTGTCGCGCCAGGACTACCGCCGGATCTGAGTACCGGTCACCTGATTGGCCTTCAGCCGGGAGCGCGAGCCGCACGACAAGTCCGGCAAGCCGGTCACAGCCGGGGTCGGAGGCCGAACTGTCGAGGTGCCGATCCCCCTCGGGTCGGCACCTCGACGTCGGAGCGCCGGCCTAGTGGCTCGCGGGCCCGATCCACCCCGCGGTGCCGTAGGCCAGGTCGTCGACCCCGATCGTGGTGCCCACCGCGGCGGAGCTCGTGCTCACCATTCCCACCCGGTAGGCCCCGATCGAGGTGCCGGCGTTCATAACGGGCACCGTTTCGGACTCGATCGGCGTGGTCGCGTCGCCGGCGAAGATCCGCACCTGGAAGCTGCCGCTCGGGCCGGATACGAGATGCCACTCCACTCGGACCCACTGGTTCAGCGGGATCGACGTGCCGAACGTCACTCGCGACGCACCGCTGGCATCCACGAGCGCGAGCTTGCCTGCCGGCGTCACGGTGATCTGGGCGTCGCGGACGCCTGACGGGTTGTCCACCTTCAGTACGGCGAGACTCGCTGCCGGGTCGGATCCCAGCTCGATGGACGCCCGCCCGTAAGCGGCCCCCGTCGTCGCGATCGACTTCGTGCTCCACCCGAGGTAGCACAGCTGCGTGGTCGGCGAGATCAGCGCCGAGTACTTGCCATGCGCGGCGGCGGACCCGTTGTAGGTCGGGCTGCCAGCGGAGCACACCACGCGATCCAGCGCGTTGCCCGACCCGCCACCGGAGTTCGCTGCCGTGATCGCGACACTTCCGGTTCCGCCTTCGAACGTGTTGGAGAGCAGCGCGTTGTTGACGGCCGGGGTGGCCGCGGCCACGTCCGTCGACGCGGGACCCCAGCCGCCGCCGTTGTGCGCGACGATCTCGTACCAGTACGTGGTCTGTGGCGATGCGCTGGTGTCGGCGTACGACGTCGCGGTCGCCGAGGTGGTCAGCGGGGTGTACCCGCCGCTCGCCGAGGTCGAGCTGCGCTCGATCTCGTAGGCGGTCGCGGTCGGCGCCGACTGCCAGCTCAGGTCCACCTCGGTCGGAGCGGCGGCTGCGGCGGTGACGCCGGTGACCTGGGCCGGCACTGCCTGCGAGGTGGTGACGGAGAGGGTCGACGACCAGGCGCCCGAGCCGGCCGTCCCGACTGCGACGACGCGGTAGTCATAGCTGGTCATTTGGCTGACCGAGGTGTCCGCGAAGGTCGTTCCGGTGAGTCCCGAGCTCAGGACCGACCACGTGCCGGCGCCGCTCGGTGAACGCTCGACCGTGTAGGTGTTGGCCCCGCCGGCCGCCGTCCAGCTCAGGTCGACCTCGCCGGTGCCGATGGTGGCCGCGGTGAGGGCGCCGGGCTGGCCCGGGAACAGAGTGACCGTTGCGACCGGCGACGGCGCGCTGCTGCCGGCGACGTTCATGGCGAGCACTCGGTAGTCGTAGCTCGCGCCGGGCGTCAGCCCGCTGTCCGCCAGGCTGCTCGCCGCCACCGGCGATCCGACGTTCGTGAAGGTGTTCGCGCCGGACACCGAACGCTGCACCTGGTACGAGCTCGCGCCGGCGACCGCGGTCCAGTTGACCGTCGCACTCGTGGAGGTCACGCCCGAGATGCTCGGTGCCGATGGCACGGCGGGCGCCTGGGCGCCGATGACCTGCGGCGAGAGGCTGGTTTGCGCGTACGCCGAAAGCTCGCCGGGCTGAGTCAGCCGGAAGTCGCAGGTCTGGGGGTCGATCTCATCCCACTGAACCAGTGCCTTGAGGTTGGGATAGCTCGGCAGAACGGAGGGAATCGCGGCGTACCAGGTGGCTGCCGCGGTGCTATCGCTTGGGTTCGCCAGCGTGCCGTACTCGGGGAGGATGAAGGGCTTGTCGCCGTAGCCGTTGGACTCGAGCCACTGGTACATCGGGGCGATGATCTGCTTGAAGCTCTGCCAGGACCCGTTGGTATTGGGGCAGGTGTAGAAGTTGTACGGGTCGTAGCCGATCCAGTCGACGTAGGAGTTGCCCGGGTACAGGCTCGGGAACATCGAGAACCGGGCGCTGAATCCGGTTGTCGTCCAGACCCAGATCACGTTGGTGACACCCTCGGCCGCGAACACGTCGTGAATGTGGCGGTAGGCCGCCACGTAGTCGGCGGCGGTGCCGGACGGGCCGACCATGCGGTCCATCTCGTGGTCGAAACTCACCATGATCGGCGTGCCGTACGCCTTGATCGCGAGCGCCGTCGGGATCACGACCGAGCTGTCGTAGTCGCCCGCCGCGATATCCGCCCACGACAGTTCCTGGCCGGTCGAGTAGATCCGTGACTGCCAGTTGTCGAAGATGATGTGACCCGACGCGCCAAGGGTCTTCTCGAAGCTGTCGGGAATGGACCCGCTCGAGCCCACGGGGCCGGAGAAGTCGTGGTAGTGGTACACGATGTCGAAGTTGCGTCCGATCTGCGACTCGAGGCTCGTCACCGCGGTGGTCCAGTTCTGACCGGACCCGACCGGCACGTAGGCACCCCACAGAACCCCGCAGCTCGGCACCAACAAGGCGGATCGCTGGCACTGGTTGGTGGTCGGCGTGCTCGCGCCGGCGATCGCGGGCATCGTCATCGCGACCAGGCTGAGCAGGATGCCGGCGACGAGAACGACCGATGCACGCGCGGCAGTCGTCGTGGCAGTGAACGGGTTCATCAGTGGGCTCCGAGAACTAGTCGCTTATGACCTGACGACTTGTTTCTCGACCCCGCGAATGACTACGGGCAGATGCAATGGCAAGGCCCGGATGGCCTAGGCCAACCGGGTAATGCGCGGCTCAACCCGCCGTTACGTCAACGTGTTTCAGTCGGAAGCCGGCGGTACGACAGTGACCGCGGCACGTGCGGTGTCGTCCACCACCAGGCGGAACACGTCGCTGCGGCTGTAGTGGCCGACCGGATCGAACTCCTGACGCGCAACCCGGGCGCGTGCGACGTCGATGTCGGCGTACAGGACGCCTGGCTGGTCGATCAACGGGCCGGCCAGGATCTGCCCGCCCGGTCCCACCACGACCGAGTTGCCGCGGGAGAGCCACTCCTCGTGGTCCGGGTACAGCTCGTCGCGCCCGGGCAGATCCGCCGGGACGTCAGCCGCTGTGATGCAGGCGGTGACACCGATCACGAACGTGCGCCCCTCCTTGGCGATGTGCCGCATGGTGGGCACCCACTCGTCGGAGTTGTCCCACGTCGGGGCGAGGTAGACGTCGATCCCTTGGGCATAGAGCGCGGTACGTGCCAGGGGCATGTAATTCTCCCA
>CAYNDD010000148.1:0-8143 GCA_964395425.1 uncultured Frankiaceae bacterium | reverse complement strand
GGCCCGGTCCCTGGCGGTGGAGCGCTTTGGCGATCTCGAGCGCGATCAGCTCGGGCGTGGTGTCGTCCTCGTCGACGATGAACGTCGACGCCGAGGTGTAGAGCGCCTCCCGCCCGGCGTACAAGTGCGCCATCGCCAAGGCAGGCGTCGCGCCCAGCCAGGGCCGGTCGGTGCCCGTGACCCGTTTCGCCAACGTCGCGAGATCGGCGCGGAGCCAGACCACGAAGCCGCTCCGGGTGAGCCGCTGCAGGTCGAGCAGGTTGGTCACGACGCCGCCGGCCACCCCGGCGATCAGCGGCGTCCCCTCGGTCAGCGCGACGTCCAGCGCGGCGGACTCGGCCCGCCGCAACGCGAGTACGCCGTCCTGCTCCTGCACCTGCCGGGTGTCCTTACCGACCGCGCGGGCGAGTAGCTCGTCATTGTCGAAGTAGGGCCAGCCGAGCACGTTCGACAGGGCATGACCGATCGTCGTCTTGCCGGCGCCCATCATTCCGATCAGCAGCACCCGGTCGTTCCGGGACGGCGCCATCAGCGAACCGACGACGGGACGAACGGCGGCTTCACGACCCGCATCGTCGACGGCTTGCCCCTGATGTCGACCCGCACCTCGTCGTCCTCGTTGACCGACCGCGAGAGCAGCGCGAGCCCGATCCCGACCCGCAAGCTCGGCGAGAAGGTGCCGCTCGTCACCTCTCCCAGGTCGACGTCGTCGAGGGATCGCACCGACATGTGCGGTCGCGGGATCCCGCGGTCCTCGCTCTTCAACCCCCACAGCAGCCGTGGCGCGCCCACCTCGCGTTCGCGCACCAGCACGTCGCGCCCCCAGAACGCCGGCTTCGACCAGCCGACCGCCCAGCCGAGCCGGGCCTGCAGCGGTGTCACGGCGATCGTGAGGTCGGAGCCGTGCAGTGGGTAGCCCATCTCGGTGCGCAGCGTGTCGCGCGCACCGAGCCCGCACGGCTGGCCGCCCATCGGGCCGGCCGTCTCGAGCAGCGCGTCCCACAACTGCCCGGCCGTGTCCGCGGGCGGCAGCAGCTCGTACCCGTGCTCGCCGGTGTATCCGGTCCGGCAGACGGTGACCGGCAGATCGCGCCACGAGACCCGCTCGAAGGCCATGTAGTCCATCGCGCTCGGCAGGTCCAGCGCGTCGAGCACGTCTGCCGACCGCGGGCCCTGCACGGCGATCGTGGCGATCGCGCGATGCCGGTCGCGCACCTCGACGCCGGCCGGCGCGGCCGCCTGCAGCATCGAGACGACCCGCTCGTTGTTGCCCGCGTTCGGTACGACGAACACGTCGTCCTCGCCGCGGTAGACGATCAGGTCGTCGATGACGCCGCCGGTCTCCTCGTCGCAGCACAAGGTGTATTGCGCCCGGCCGGCCGCGATCGAGTCCAGGTCGTTGGTGAAGCACGAGTTCACGAGCTCGGTCGCGCCGGCGCCGGTCACGATCGCCTTGCCGAGATGGCTCACGTCGAAGATTCCGACCGCCGAGCGGGTGGCCAGATGCTCCTCGACGACCCCTGCGTAGGACAGCGGCATCGACCAGCCGCCGAACTCCGCCATCTTGGCGCCCAACCGGGCATGTCGGTCCGCCAGTGGGCCGGCAATCGGGAAATTCTTCGGCGTCGCGACATCGCTCACGAGCCGCGACGTTACCGGTTGCGGGGTTAGCATTCGCCACCATGACCCGAATCACGCTGTCGAACACCCCGCTCGCCGACCTCAACGTGGATGCCCTCGTCATCGGGGTCGCCAACAAGAACGGCTCGCTCGTGGTCGCTCCCGGCGCGGAGAGCGTCGACAAGGCGATGAAGAAGCGTCTCGGTACGGCGTTGAGCCAGCTCGGCGCAACCGGTCGGGCCGGCGAGATCACCAAGGTCCCCACCCTCGGCGCCACCAAGGCACCGCTGGTCGTGGCGGTGGGGCTCGGCGACGCGCCGAAGCGGGACGGGGCGTACTCCGACGAAGCGGTCCGCCGCGCGGTCGGCACCGCGGTGCGCACCCTGGCCGGCACCCGCCGGATCGCGACCGGCCTCGCCGCCGTCAACGGCTCCGCGAACGGCGACGGGATCCGGCCGGTCGCCGAAGGTGCGGCGTTCGGCGGCTACGCCTTCACGCGCTACCGCAGCCGGGCCTCGCGGCGCGACCACAAGCGCGAGGTGACCAGCGCGGCGATCGTCGTACCGGACCCGCGCGACCAGCACGCCCGGGCCGCGCTCGAGCGGGCCACCATCATCGGCGACGCGGTCGCGCTGTGCCGCGACCTGGTCAACACCCCGGCCGCCGACCTGCACCCGGCCGACCTCGCGGCCGCCGCGGTCGAGGCCTGCGAGCCGGCCGGTTGCACGGTGGAGGTGTACGACGAGGTCGCGCTGGCCGAGGGCGGGCACGGCGGCATCGTCGGCGTCGGCCAGGGCTCGGTCAACCCGCCGCGGCTGGCCCGGATCGAGTGGTCCGGCGGAGGCGGCGGCAAGGCGATCCACCTTGTCGGCAAGGGCATCACCTTCGACACCGGCGGCCTGTCGCTCAAGCCGGCAACCGCGATGGAGTGGATGAAGGCCGACATGGGCGGCGCGGCGGCGGTCATCGGCACGATGCAGGCGGTCGCACTGCTCAAGCTTCCGATCAACGTGGTCGGCTGGGTCGCGACCGCGGAGAACATGCCCAGCGGCAAGGCGATCCGGCCATCGGACATCCTCACCATGCGCGGCGGCAAAACCGTCGAGGTCATGAACACCGACGCCGAGGGCCGGCTGGTGATGGCCGACGCGATCGTGCGGGCCGGCGAAGAAGGCGCCACCACCATCGTCGACATCGCCACGTTGACCGGCGCGGCGCTGGTCGCGCTCGGCTCCCGGGTCTACGGCGTGATGTCCAACAATGACGACCTTCGGGCCGAGCTGGTCGGCGCGGCGGACGCGGCCGGCGAGCAGGCCTGGCCGATGCCGCTGCCTGAGGATCTGCGCAAGTCGCTCGACTCCGACTCGGCCGACCTGACCAACACCGGCGACCGCAACGGCGGCATGCTGGTCGCCGGGCTGTTCCTGCGCGAGTTCGTCCCGGACTCGACCCCGTGGGCGCATCTCGACGTCGCCGGCCCGGCCTGGAACCAGGGCGAGGTGCACGACTACACCCCGAAGGGCGGCACCGGCGTGCCGATCCGTTCGCTGGTCGAGTGGCTGGAAGGCCGCGCCGGCTGATCGCCGATAGGCCGGTGGCAGGTGCGGTCTGCCGAGCGCTGGATGAACCGCGGGCGCACCTGGTGTTGCACGGGTGAAAGAATGGACGCTCGACGGCCGTTGACCCGGCCCGAGACCGCTTGCTACCCGGCCTAGCCCAACCAAGGAGACGCGCCGTGGCTGACCCGCAGACCGCCGACCTGGTCATTCTCGGTGGCGGCAGCGGCGGCTACGCCTGCGCCCTGCGGGCGGCCGAGCTGGGCCTGTCGGTCGTGATGATCGAGCGCGACAAGGTCGGCGGCACCTGCCTGCACCGCGGCTGCATCCCCACCAAGGCGCTGCTGCACGCCGCCGAGGTCGCCGACGCGGCCCGCGAGGGCGAGAAGGTCGGAGTCCGCTCGAGCCTCGACGGCATCGACATGGCCGGGGTCAACACCTACAAGGACAGCGTCGTCGACCGGCTCTACAAGGGCCTGTCCGGCCTGGTGAAGGGCCGCGGCATCACCGTCGTACAGGGCAGCGGACGGCTCACCTCGCCCACCACGGTGGAGGTCGACGGTACGACGTACACCGCGGCTAAGGCGGTCGTGCTCGCGACCGGGTCGTACTCCCGGTCGCTGCCCGGGCTCGACATCGACGGCGTGCGGATCATCACCAGCGACCACGCGCTGACCCTCGACCGCGTGCCCACGTCGGCGATCGTGCTCGGCGGTGGCGTGATCGGGGTCGAGTTCGCCAGCGTGTGGCGCTCGTTCGGCGCGGACGTCACGATCGTCGAGGCGCTCCCGCACCTGGTGCCGACCGAGGAGGAGTCGAGCTCGAAGCTGCTGGAGCGGGCGTTCCGGCGGCGCGGGATCACCTTCAACCTCGGCGCGAAGTTCGCGTCCGCCAAGACCACCGACACCGGCGTCACCGTGACCCTCGAGGACGGCAAGACCGTCGACGGCGAGGTGCTACTGGTCGCGGTCGGGCGCGGGCCGGTCTCCGACGGCCTCGGGTACGCCGAGGCGGGCGTCGCGATGGAGCGCGGCTTCGTCACCGTCGACGCGCACTGCCGGACCAACGTGCCGAACATTTACGCGATCGGCGACCTGCGGCCGGGTCTGCAGCTCGCGCACGTCGGCTTCGGCGAGGGGATCATGGTCGCCGAGCAGGTCGCCGGCCTGAACCCGCCGGTAATCGACTACGACGGGGTGCCGCGGGTGACCTACTGCGAACCCGAGGTCGCCAGCGTCGGCATCACCAGCGCGCAGGCGGCCGAGCGCGGCTACGAGGTGGTCGAGGCGACGTACGACCTGGCCGGCAACGGCCGGGCCCAGATCCTGCAGACCGGCGGCGCGGTCAAGGTGGTCGCCGCCAAGGACGGGCCGGTGCTCGGCATCCACATGGTCGGGTCGCGAGTCGGCGACCTGATCGCCGAGGGCCAGCTGATCACCAACTGGGAGGCGTTGCCGATCGAGGTCGCGCAGCTGATCCACCCGCACCCGACGTTGTCCGAAGCGGTCGGCGAGGCCCACCTCGCCCTGGCCGGCAAACCACTTCACAGTCACGGCTGACGAGGAGCCCCAGAAACAATGTCCGTGTCCGTCACGATGCCGCGCCTCGGCGAGAGCGTCTCCGAAGGCACCGTCACCCGCTGGTTGAAGGCCGAAGGCGATCACGTCGACGCCGACGAGCCGCTGCTCGAGGTCTCGACCGACAAGGTCGACACCGAGATCCCGTCGCCCGCCAGCGGGGTGCTATCGAGCATTAAGGTCGCCGAGGACGAGACCGTCGACGTCGGCACCGAGCTGGCCCTGATCGACGACGGTGCGTCAGCCGCTGCTGCGCCGGCCGCCGAGGCCGCGCCTGCTGCTGCCGCTGAACCCGCTCCGGCTCAGCCCCCGGCGCCAGCGGCCGAAACGGCTGCGCCGGCTGCCCCGACCCCGTTCACGAGCGCGCCCGCGCCGACGCCGCCCACAGCGGCTGCAGCAGCTGCACCGGCCGCGCCACCCGCTGCGGCTGAGCCGGCGCCACCGGCGCCCGTCGAGCCCGAGCCCGTTGCCGCCGCCGAGCCGCCCGCACCTCCCGCTCCCCCGGCACCTCCGGCACCACCCGCGGTGTCTGCGCCGGCACCGGCGGCCGCCGCCCCGGCGGCGGGGCCGGATGACGACGGCGGGCAGGCTCCGTCGTACGTCACGCCGCTGGTCCGCCGGCTCGCCACCGAGCACGGGGTCGAGCTGTCCAGCCTGACCGGCACCGGGGTCGGCGGCCGGATCCGCAAGCAGGACGTGCTCGACGCCGCCGCGAACGCCTCGGCCGCACCCGCAGCATCGGCAGCATCGGCAGCAGCCGCACCCCCGGCCGCCGCGCCAGCCGCACCCGCTGCACCTGCGGCTGCGGCACCCGCTTCGCCGGGCCGGATAGCGGCACCAGCCGGGCCGCCCGCGCCGGTCGTCGTACCGAGTCGGGGCAGCACCGAGAAGCTGTCCAGGCTGCGCACGGTGATCGCCGAGCGGATGACCGAGTCGCTGCGGATCAGCGCGCAGCTGACCACCGTGGTCGAGGCCGACCTGACCCGGATCTCACGGTTGCGCGAGCGGGCGAAGGCCGAATTCGCGGCGCGCGAGGGCGTGAAGCTGACCTACCTGCCGTTCTTCGTCCTGGCGACTTGCGAGGCGCTGCGCGAGCACCCGGTGCTCAACTCCTCGATCGACCTCGAGGCCGGGACGGTCACCTACCACGACAACGTGCATCTCGGGATCGCGGTCGACACCCCGCGCGGCCTACTGGTGCCGGTGCTTCGGGACGCCAACGACCTCAACCTGGCCGGGATCGCGCGCAAGGTCGACGACCTCGCGGCGCGCACCCGCGACAACCACATCACCCCGGACGAGCTCGGCGGCGGGACGTTCACGCTGACCAACACCGGCTCGCGGGGCGCGCTGTTCGACACCCCGATCCTCAACCAGCCGCAGGTCGGCATCCTCGGCACCGGCGCAGTGGTGAAGCGCCCGGTGGTGATCGACGACCCGATCGCGGGCGAGGTCATCGCGGTGCGCAACATCGTTTACCTCGCGCTGACCTACGACCACCGGCTGGTCGACGGCGCCGACGCCGCGCGGTTCCTGACCACGGTCAAGAGCCGGCTCGAAGCCGGCGAGTTCGAAGCGGAGTTAGGTCTCTAGCCCGATGCCCGAGGCGACGAACCAGACGGCCGTCGCCGTTACCGGGTCGTCCGGGCTGATCGGCTCGGCACTGGTCCGGGTGCTGAGTGCCGACGGGCACGTCGTACGACGGATCGTGCGGCGCGAGCCACGGTCGGCCGATGAGTTCCGCTGGGACCCAGGCCGGCACGAGATCGACGACGCCGCGTTGGACGGGGTCGACGCAGTCATCCATCTCGCCGGGGTCGGCGTCGCGGACAAGCGCTGGTCCGACGCGCACAAACGCGCCGTCCTCGACAGCCGGGTCGACGGCACGACGACGATCGCCGAGGCGGTGGCCCGGCGGCGCGACCGAGTGCAGGTGCTCCTGTCCGCGAGCGCGGTCGGCTACTACGGCGAGCGCGGCGAGCAGGTGCTCGACGAGTCCGACCTGCCGGGCACCGGGTTTCTCGCCGACGTCGTGCAGCAGTGGGAGGCCTCGACTGCGCCGGCCTCCGAGGCCGGCGTGCGGACCGTGGTGATGCGTTCGGGCGTCGTCCTCGCCGCCGAGGGTGGCGCGCTCGCGAAGGTGCTGCCGCTGTTCAAGCTCGGCGTCGGCGGCAAGCTCGGCGCCGGCCGGCAGTGGATGCCGTGGATCGCGCTGTCGGACGAGCTGGCTGCGATCCGCTTCCTGCTCGCCCACGACGAGATCTCGGGCCCGGTCAACCTGGTCGCCCCCGAGCCGGTTCGCAACCGCGACTACACCGCCGCGATCGGTCGCGCGCTGCACCGGCCGGCGATCGCGCGGGTGCCCAGATTCGGGTTGCGGCTGGCGTTCGGCGGCTTCGCGGACGAAGGAGCGCTCGTGAGCCAGCGCGTCGTACCGCAGAAGCTGCTCGATGCCGGCTTCGAGTTCACCTACGCCGACGTCGACGCCGCCCTCCGCGCGATCCTCTGACCCGCCGTGCTGTGCCCTACGCATGGGCCATTGGTGGGGCTAGGCCGGGGTGATCCGGCTGACCCGCCACTTGCCGGCCGCCCAGGTGAGCCGCATCGTGAAGGCGCGGTCCGGCCGGGCCGCGCCATGCCCGACCACGTGCCCGGCTGAGTCGAGCAGGTCATAGGCACTGAGCCGGTCGACCACCCGCAACCGGGCCGTGGTCACGCGCTCCGACTCGAGCCGGACATGCTCGACCGTGGCCTGGAAGCCGCTAGCATGCACGCCCCGCGTCGCCAGCGACGCGATGGTCGCATGATCGGTCGCGTACGGCGCAGACCCCACGACGTACACATCGGCCAACCGACTCGGGTCGGCCTGCTCGAACGCGCTCGCCCGCGCCGCGTCGAGCCGAACCACCAGCGCGCGCCAGTCCGGGTCCGGGTCCACGTCGACCGGGAGCGGGCCGATGTGATCGGTCGCCGCGGCGGCCCGGCTCAACTGCGTCGGCGCGGCGTGCAGAGACGGCGCCTGGTTGCCGCCGTAGTGGCCGAGCTGCACGCCGAGGACGGCCGAGCCGACCATCGCCACGACCATCCCGGCCGCAACCGTCGCGTGTCGCCGCCAGGGCGACGGAACCCGCGGCGGTTGCGACTCCAGGTGACGGACGAAGTCCTGGTCGATCCCGACCCCGGGCCGCACCAGCTCGGTGATCGGGATCCTGATCGGGATGGCCGGCAACGCGAGGAGAATCGGAGCCGCCGCGCACGCCCGCAGCACCGCCTCGGCCAGCGACCGCGCGTCGGGCCGGTCGTGCGGATCGTGCGAGAGCGCGGCCTCGATCGCGGCCACCAACGCGGCCGGGAGCCCCGGCAGCACCTCGTCCAGAGATGGCCGGATCC
>CAYNDD010000147.1:7870-8163 GCA_964395425.1 uncultured Frankiaceae bacterium | reverse complement strand
TTCGCGAGTCCCGCTGCGCCGCGATCCGGCTCGGCATTCCCCACAGCTCGACGAAGCCCTTGGCCAGCCGCTGATCGAAGGTGTCCTCGGCGTCGTAGGTGGCCAGGTTGTAGTCGTAGAGCGACGCCTCGCTGCGCCGGCCGGTCACGACCGCACGGCCGCCCTGCAAGGTCATCCGGATGTCTCCCGAGACGTTGCGCGAGGTCTCGTCGATGAAGGCATCAAGCGCCCGCTTGAGCGGTGAGAACCACAATCCGTCGTACGCCAGCTCAGCCCAACGCTGCTCGATCGGC
>CAYNDD010000147.1:0-7860 GCA_964395425.1 uncultured Frankiaceae bacterium | reverse complement strand
CGGCCGCTTGAACCGGGCCGCGTCCTTCTCCAGGGTCAGGTCCTCGAGGTGGCGGTGCGCCTCGATCAGGGCGATCGCCCCGGGCGCTTCGTAAACCTCTCGGCTCTTGATGCCGACCAGGCGGTCCTCGACCATGTCCAGCCGGCCGATGCCGTGAGCACCGGCCCGGCGGTTCATCTCCTGAATCGCCTCGAGCATGGTCACCGGCCGGCCGTCGAGCGCGGTCGGTGCGCCGTCGGTGAAGGTCACCAGCACCTCGTCGGGTGACCGTCCGGATGCCGGGTCCTCGGTGTAGGAGTAGACGTCCTCGATCGGTGCGTTCCACACGTCTTCGAGGAAGCCGGTCTCGACCGCGCGGCCCCAGACGTTCTGGTCGATCGAGTACGGCGACTTCTTCGTGACATCGATCGGCAGGCCACGCTCTTCGGCGAACGCGATCGCTTTGTCGCGGGTCATGCCCGAGTCGCGGACCGGCGCAATCACCGAGAGCTCCGGCGCCAGCGCCCCGACGCCGACCTCGAAGCGGACCTGGTCGTTGCCCTTGCCCGTGCAGCCATGGGCGACGACGGATGCGCCGTACCGCCGCGCCGCGGCGACCAGGTGCTTGACGATGACCGGCCTCGACAACGCGGACACCAGCGGGTAGCGGTTCATGTAGAGCGCGTTGGCGCGAAGGGCCGGCAGGCAGAAGTCGTCGGCGAACTCCGACCTCGCGTCGACCACGACGGCCTCGACCGCACCGCAGGCCACCGCGCGCTCCCGGATCACCTCGAGGTCTTCGCCGCCCTGCCCGACATCGGCGGCCACGGCGACGACCTCGGCGCCCGTCTCGGCGGCGATCCAGCCGATCGCCACCGAAGTATCGAGCCCACCGGAGTAGGCAAGGACTACACGTTCGGTCATCGGGGTGATGCTCCTGTCAGGGTTGAGGGTGGTTCAACTACCGGCCATGTCGAGCAGCCGGTCGGCGACCCGCCGGCCGCCTTTGGGATCGCGGGTCACGAGCAGCACGGTGTCGTCGCCGGCGATCGTGCCGATGACGTCGACCAATGCGGTTCGGTCGATGGCGGATGCGAGCAGGTGCGCGCCTCCGGGTGGCGTTCGGACCACGACGAGGTTGGCGCTGGCGTCGACCGAGATCACCAGCTCGGCGGCCAGCCGCGAGACCCGGCCCTCGGTCACGTCGGCGAGCGCCCGCAGCGACGGCCCGGGCGCCTCGTCGCTGACCGCGTAGACCGTGCCGACGCCCGGCCGGCGTACCTTCACCGCTCCCATCTCCTCCAGGTCGCGGGACAGCGTGGCCTGGGTGACGTCGACCCGATCGGCCGCGAGCAGGTCGACCAGCTGGGTCTGGGAGTGCACGTCGTTCGTGGCGATCAGAGCGGCGATCCGGGCCTGGCGGGCCGCCTTGCTGTGCGGCGTAGCCGGAGATGTCCGTTTCGCGGCGACCGGAGCCTCTCGATCCGTGCTCATCACGCGCTCAACCTCGCCACGTCCGCAGCCGCCGAGAGGATCGCCGGGAGCGCGTCGGTGAACGACCGGGCCTCGGCGCGGGTCAGCACGAGGGGTGGCGCGAGCCGGATCGCGTCGGGGCCGGTCGCGTTGACCAGGAACCCGTGCTCACGGGCCGTTGCCTCGATCGCGGGCGCCGATCCGGCCGCAACCTCCAGGCCGATCCACAGCCCTCGCCCGCGAGCCCCGGTCACCAGCGGTGACGGTACGGCGGCAAGCTCGGCCTGCCAGGCCGCGCCGAGCGTTCTGACGTGGTCCAGAAGGCCGTCGGCCGAGATGGTCTCGATCACCGCGAGCGCGGCCGCGCACGACACCGGATTGCCGCCGAAGGTCGAGCCGTGATCGCCCTTGCGGAGCGCACCGGCCGCCTCGCCGATCGCGACGCAGGCGCCGATCGGCAGGCCACCGCCGAGACCTTTCGCAACCGTCACCAGATCGGGGGTCACTGTCTCGGCCTGGTGCGCGAACCAGCGGCCGGTCCGGCCGATCCCGCCTTGGACCTCGTCGACGACCAGCAGCGCGCCCGCTGAGTCGCAGATCCCGCGGGCCCCGGCGAGATAGCCGGCCGGCGGCGGGATCACCCCGGCCTCTCCGAGGATCGGCTCGAGGAAGACCGCCGCCGTACCTTGGTCGACGGCCCGGGCGAGTGCGTCGAGATCGCCGTACGGCACGAAGGTCGGGTCGAGGCCGAGCGGCCCGAACGGCTCGCGGTACGACGCCTTGCTCGTCAGCGCGAGGATCCCGAGCGTTCGGCCATGGAAGCACCCCTCGGTCGCGACGAATCCGCGCCGTCCGGGTCGCGCCCGCAGCACGGTCTTGAGCGCCGCCTCGTTTGCAGTCGCGCCGTCGTTGCACAGGAACACCTTCGCGTTGCCGGTCACGCCGAGCAGGTCGACCAGCCGCTCCGCGAGGCGGACCGCGGGGGTGTTGATGAACAGGTTGGAGCTGTGCGCGAGGGTCGCAATCTGGTCGGTCACCGCCGCCACGACGGCGGGATGCGCGTGACCGAGCGATGACACCGCGATCCCGGCGAACAGGTCGAGATAGTCGCGGCCGTCGACGTCAGTCACCCGAGAGCCTTGACCACGTGCGATCGCAACCGGCGGCGTGCCGTAGTTGGCCATCATCACCGCGTTCCACCGCACCTGCAGCTCCGACGTCGCGGTCATCCGGCACTCACCATCGTTCCGACCCCCGAGTCGGTCAGGATCTCCAGGAGCAGCGCATGCGGGACCCGGCCGTCGACGACATGCGCGTCCGGAACCCCGCCGTGCACCGCGCGCAGGCAGGCCTCCATCTTCGGAACCATGCCGTCGGACAGCGTCGGCAGCTTCGCCTCGAGCTCGGCGGCGGTGAGCCGGCTGATCACCTCGTTGCTGGCCGGCCAGTCGACGTACAACCCCTCGACGTCGGTGAGGACGACCAGCTTCGCGGCGCCGACGGCCACTGCGATCGCGGCCGCCGCGGTATCCGCGTTGACGTTGTAGACCTCGCCGTCCGCACCGCGACAGACGCTGGCCACGACCGGGATCCGCCCGTCTGCAAGCAGGCCGTCGACGACCCCGGCGTCGACGTGGACGACGTCGCCGACGAGGCCGATGTCGATCTCCTCGCCGTCGACCACGCCGGGCCGCCGAATCGCCGTCATCAGCCGGCCGTCCTCGCCGGACAGGCCGACCGCGAACGGTCCATGCGCGTTGAGCAAGCCCACAATCTCGCGCTGCACCTGGCCGACCAGCACCATCCGGACCACCGTCATGGTCTCGGGCGTCGTCACCCGCAAGCCGCCGGCAAAGGTGGTCTCGATCCCGAGCCGGTCGAGGTGCGCGTCGATCTGGGGCCCGCCACCGTGCACCACGACCACCCGGATGCCGGCGTAGCGCAGGAACACCACGTCCTCGGCGAAGGACTCGCGCAACGCGTCGTCGGTCATCGCGTTGCCGCCGTACTTCACCACGATCGTCCGGCCGTGGAAACGTTCCAGCCACGGCAGCGCCTCAACCAGTGCGGTTGCCGTTGCCTGGCGCTCCGTCAGCCGGGTCATGTGGAGTACGCCGAGTTCTCGTGGACATACGCCGCGGTCAGGTCGTTGCTCCAGACCGTTGCCGAGGCCGAGCCGACCCGGAGGTCGACGGTGAGCCGGACGTCGCGGCCGGAAAGGTCGACGGTGCCGATGTCGTCGCCCGGCGCGCTGTCACGACACACCCACACCCCGTTGATGGCGGCATCGAGCACCAACGGGTCGAAGGCAGCCGCGGTCGTGCCGACCGCGGCGAGGATCCGGCCCCAGTTGGGGTCCTCGCCGTACAGGGCGCACTTGAGCAGGTTGCTGCGCGACACGGCGCGGGCCACTTCGAGTGCGTCGCCCTCGGTAGCGGCACCGACGACCTCGATCGCGACGTCCTTGGTGGCGCCTTCGGCGTCGGCGAGGAGCTGACGGGCCAGGTCTGCGCACGCCGCTCGTACGGCCGCCGCGAAAACGCCGGGTTCCGGCCTCACGCCTGAGCTGCCACTGGCCAGCAACAGGACGGTGTCGTTGGTCGACATGCAGCCGTCGGAGTCGACCCGGTCGAAGGTCAGCCGGGTCGCCTCGCGCAATGCCCGGTCGAGGTCGGCCGGCTCGACGACGGCATCGGTCGTGAGCACGCACAGCATGGTGGCGAGTGCGGGCGCGAGCATTGCGGCGCCTTTTGCCATGCCGCCGACACTCCAGCCGTCGCCGCTGATGAGGACCTGCTTGGTGACCGTGTCGGTGGTGAGGATGGCTGCGGCCGCGTCGGCGCCGCCGTCGGCGGACAGCTGTGCCGCGGCGTCGACCACCCCCTTGGTCAGGACGGCGAGCGGCGGCGGCTCACCGATCTTGCCGGTCGAACACACCGCGACCTCACCGGCGCCGACGCCGAGCGCCGCGCCGACCGCCTCGGCGGTGGAGTGGGTGACCGCGAAGCCGGCCGGCCCGGTGCAGGCATTGGCATATTTCGCGTTCAGCACGACCGCGCGCACCCGGCCACCCCGGAGGACCTGCTCGGACCAGAGCACCGGCGCGGCCTTCACCCGGTTCGCGGTGAACACGCCCGCGGCTGCGTCAAGCGGCCCGTCGTTGACGACGAGCGCGACGTCGAGCTCGCCCGGCTTCAGCCCGGCCGCGACTCCCGCGGCGCGGAAGCCATCCGGCCCGGTGACGCTCACGGCCCGACCCCGTTGACGCTCAGCCCGGCAGTCTCGTCGAGCCCGAGCAGCAGGTTCGCGTTCTGCACCGCCTGGCCGGCTGCCCCTTTGCCGAGGTTGTCGATCGCGACCGCAACGATGGCGCGATCGACATCCGCATCGAGTGCCACCTGGAGGTGCGCGCTGTTGGATCCGGTCGTCGCGGCGGTCCGGGGCCAGCGATCCGCCGGCAGCATCGTGACGAAGGGCTCGTCGTCGTAAGCGGCGAATGCCGCGCGAAGCTGACCGGCGTCGACCCCGGCGCGAGCCGTCGCCGTGCAGGTGGCGAGGATGCCGCGCGACATCGGCACCAGCAACGGGGTGAACGACATCGACACCTCGGCGCCGGCCACCTCGCTCAAGGCCTGCCGGATCTCCCCCAGGTGCTGGTGAGCTCCCGCCACCTTGTACGGCGTGACGTCGGCCAGCACCTCGCTTGCCAGCAGATTCACCGCGGGCACCCGCCCGCCGCCGGTCGTGCCGCTCGCCGCCACCACGACGAGGTCGGCGGGCTCGACCAGACCGGCCGCGAGCAACGGCGCCAGAGCGAGCGCAACCGCGGTGGCGTAACAGCCCGGGTTGGCGACCCGGGTCGCGCCGGCCAACTGCTGGCGCGCACCTGGCAGTTCCGGCAGGCCGTATGGCCAGGTCCCGGCATGTTCGCCCGGATACCACCGCTGCCAGGCGGCCGGGTCGGCGAGCCGGAAGTCGGCGCCGAGGTCCACGACGATCGAGTCCGCCCGCAGCGTGGCAGCGATCTGTGCCGAGGCGCCGTGCGGCATCGCCAAGAAGACGACGTCCGCCGCATCGAGGTCGGCGGCATCGAGGTCAAGCAGGGGCAGCTCGGCGATCGAGGCCAGTTGCGGATGGACGTCTCCGACACACTTGCCGGCATTCGTCGCGGCGACCAGGGCAGCGAGCTCGAAGGACGGGTGACCGTCGAGCAGGCGCAGCAGCTCGCCACCGGCATAACCGCTCGCGCCGACCACCGCGGCTCGCACACCCATGGGTCAGATCGTACTGCATGATCATGCGGTCGTACGAGTAGTTATGTCGCTCGGTCGCGAGAGACGGCTAGCGCAGGACGACGCCGTACCGGCGGGCCGCCTCGGCGACCGCGGCATCTCGCACGCCCGCAGCCTCCGCGGCGGTGAGGGTCCGATCCGGGGCCCGGAGCCGGAGCGTGAAGGCGAGCGACTTGTGCCCCACCCCGACCTGGTCCCCGGTGTAGACGTCGAACAACCGGATCGACTCCAGCAGCTCCCCCGCGCCGGCCCGAAGCGCACCAGCGACCTCGGCGCTCGGCAGCTCCGCCGCGACCACGACCGCGACGTCGAGGGTCGCCGCCGGGTACGCCGAAACCACCGGCGCCGCGGGCACCTCCGGCGCGGTCTCGAGGAGAACGTCGAGCGAGATTTCCATCGCGCAGGCCCGCGGCGGCAGGTCGAAGGCCTCGACGACCCCCGGATGCAGCTCGCCGGCATGACCGAGCAGGGTGGCGCCGACTCGCAGCACCGCGCATCGGCCTGGATGGAACGGCGCGTGCGGGTCGGCGCTTGGGTCGACCTCGACTCCGATCGAGGCGGCGAGCGAGACGGCCGCGGCGATCGCGTCGGCCCAGCCCGCGGCCCGACCTGGCCCCCACCAGCCGGCCCGCTCGCGCTCCCCGGTCAGCACCGCCGCGACCCGGTTCGGCTGGTCGGGCAGCGCGGCGTCGAGCGCCGCGAGCTGGTCCGCACTCGGCCGGGCGCCGGCCGGAAGGGCCGGCAGCGCCGCGGTCGCCTGCCCGCCCTCGGGGCGGCGGCGGAAAACCGGGCCGGTTTCGAACAACGCGATGTCGGTCAGGCCGCGCCCGACGTTGCGCGCCGCCGCCGCGAACAGGCCGGGCAGCAATGTGGTCCGCAGGAACGGCTCCTCGTCGGAGACCGGATTGGCCAACCGCACCGACGGCCAGCGTGGGTCGCCGGCCTCGAGCTGTAACCGCTCGCCCACGCCCTCGTCGACGAACGGTGGGCTCAGCACCTCGACGTAGCCGGCATCCGCGAGGGCTCGGCCGATGTGACGGCGCAACCGTTGCGGCCGGGTCAGCCCGTGGCCGGCCGGTGGCGTCGGAACGATCGACGGCAGCGCGGCGTACCCCTCGAGGCGCACGACCTCTTCGACCAGGTCGGCCCGGATCCGCAGATCCGGCCGCCACGACGGTGGGACGACCTCGAGCCGGCCTGCCGTCGCGGTCACCGTGCACCCCACGTCGCGGAGCCGGCCCACCACGGTGGCCTCGGAATAGCTGATGCCCGCGACCCGGCCGGGGAGATCGGCCTCGATCTCGATCGAGGCCCGGGGCAGCCGCAGGTCGACGTCGGTCACGGACGTCGATGGCGTCGCCGCGCCGAGGTCCGCCATCATGGTCAGGGCCACCTGCGCGGCCGCCGGGGCCAGGTCGTCGTCGACCCCGCGCTCGAACCGGCGGGAGGCTTCGGAGCCGAGCCGGTGGCGGCGCGCGGTGTAGGCCACCGCGACCGGGTCGAAGCTGGCCGCCTCGAGGACGACGTCGGTCGTGTCGGCCCGGATCTCGGTCGAGGCCCCGCCCATGACACCGGCCAGCGCGATCGGGCCACTGTCGTCGGTGATCACCAGGTCGCGCCGATCCAGGGTGCGTTCGACGTCGTCAAGCGTGCGGAGCGTTTCGCCGGCCGCGGCCCAACGGACGACGATCGGTCCGGACAGGCGGGCCCGGTCGAACGCGTGCAACGGCTGGCCGAGGTCGAGCATCACGTAGTTGGTGATGTCGACCATCAGCGAGATCGGCCGCATCCCGGCGAGGACCAGCCGTCGGGCCAGCCAGGCCGGGCTGCTCGCGTCGGGCTGTAGTCCGGACAGTGTCCGCGCGACGTACCGCCGGCAGCCGTCCGGCGCCTGGCGCGAGCGAATCAATTCGGAATGGGCATCGGTTTTCACACGGTACGGGTACGGCTCTCTGTGAGCGCGTCCGGCGGGGTGTGCTGTACAGGGGCGGACCCGTACGCGCGTTAACATATGCTAAGCGGCCTGGAAGCGGCCGACGGCAATCAGGAGATTAGACATGCCAGTAGTTCCGATGCAGGAGATTCTGCGCGACGCGTTCGCGAAGCGCTACGGAGT
>CAYNDD010000146.1:5431-8248 GCA_964395425.1 uncultured Frankiaceae bacterium | reverse complement strand
GCGAGCCGCTGCATGGCGATCAGCGGCACGATGCCCGAGCCGCCGGCCACGCCGACGGCGGGATGGTCGCCGGTCCAGACGAACCAACCGCCGATCGGGCCACGGACATCGAGCTCGTCACCGACCGCGGCAACGTCGGCGAGGTACGTCGACACCTCGCCGTCCTCGAGTCGCTCGACGTACAACTCGATCAGCTCGTCGTCCGGCGCGGATGCGATCGAGTAGGACCGCTGCGCGGTGTAGCCGTCTTCCGCGGTGAGTCGCACGACGTAGTGCTGCCCGGCCCAGTGGGCAATGCGGTCGTGCACCTCGATCCGAAGCGCAACCCCGTGCGAGGTCGGATGCGTGACCTCGCGGATGGTCGCCCGCTTCCACGCGCCGGTCGGTGCGCGCCGGTCAGTCACCCTGGTACCGCTGCTCGCGCCACGGATCGCCGAGGTCGTGATAGCCGTTGCGTTCCCAGAACCCCGGCTGATCGTGATCGAGCAGGGTCAGCTTGGTGACCCACTTGGCGCTTTTCCAGAAGTACAGGTGCGGGACCAGCAGTCGAACCGGTCCGCCGTGTTCGCGGGGCAATGGCTGGCCGTCATGCGTCCAGACCACCCAGGCCTGCCCACCGCGGATGTGCTCGAGCGGGAAGTTCGTGGTGTAGCCGGTCGTCGAGGTGGCGAGCACGTGGGTGGCTTGCGCCATCGGCCCGACCTGGTCCAGCAGTACGTCGACACTGACGCCCCCGAACGTCGTGTCGAACTTCGACCACGTGGTCACACAGTGAATGTCGCCGTGGTACTCCGACTGCGGCAGGTCGTGCATCTCCTGCCAGGTCCAGCTTCGGCTTTCCAGGACCAGCCCGTCGATGGTCATCGTCCACTGTTCGGGATCCAGCCTCGGCAGCACCTCTGCGGTCAGGACCGGCCAGCCGGCACCGACGTCGTACTGTCCCGGCGGCAGCCGGTCGCGGTGCTCGCTCCTGCCCCTGCCGATGAAGCCCCTGCTCACCCCGGGCACTTCGACCGCCTCCATCTGTGAAACTAACGTCTAAGGCTAGACAGTGTTCGTTCGGCGAGCGAGTCGAGGAGTGATGACGGAGCCGGCTGGGACGTTGTTGTCGGTCAACGTCGGCTTGCCGAAGGAGGTGTCCTGGCAAGGGCGGACGGTCGTCACCGGGGTGTTCAAGGACCCCGTTACGGGTCCCCGCCGGGTCGGCCGGCTCAACGTCGACGGCGATGGTCAGGGCGACCTGGCCGGGCACGGCGGCGAGCAGCGGGCGGTCTTCGTCTACCAGATCGACTCGTATCGGTACTGGGAAACCGAGCTTGGCCGACACGACTTCGGCTACGGACAGTTCGGTGAGAACTTCACGGTGGAGGGACTGGCCGACGCCGAGGTGTGCATCGGCGATCGCTATCGGATCGGCAGCGCGACCTTCGAGGTGACCCAGCCTCGAGTCACCTGCTACCGCGTCGGGATCCGGATGAACGATCCGCAGATTCCGGCGCTGCTGGTCTCCCACCACCGTCCGGGGTTCTACTTCCGGGTGCTCGAAGCGGGCGACGTGCAAGCGGGGGACGCCATCGTCAAGCTGTCCTCAGGGCCCGAGCAGATGACGGTCGCGGACGTCGACGCGCTGCTTTACCTGCCCGGGCACACGCGTCAGGGGCTGCTCCGAGCGCTGCGGGTGCCCGCCCTCAGCCCCGGGTGGCAGGCCTCGTTCCGAGCGATGCTGGATGAGGAACCCGGCAGCGGCAACGCCGGCCTTGTCGCCACCAGCCCGCCGCCGGCCTGGCCCGGCTTTCGTGAGCTGACCGTCACTGCGATCACACCGGAAAGCGACTCGACGTTCTCGATCCGGCTGGAGGACGGCACGGGTGCGCCACTGCCTGCGGCCCGCCCGGGTCAGTACCTCACGTTGCGCGTCCATCCGGACAACCAGGATCGGGCTGTGATGCGCAACTACTCGCTGTCCGGGCTGCCCGGGGCCGGCTACTACCGGGTCACGGTCAAGGTCGAGCCCGGTGGCGTCGCCAGCGGGTATCTGCACGGTCATCTCGCCGTGGGCGACCAGCTCGACGTCGGAGCACCGCGCGGCACGTTCATCCTGGACGAGACGGACGCGCCGGTGCTGCTGATCAGCGCCGGGATCGGTGCCACCCCGGTCCTCGCCATGCTTCAGGCGCTGGCACAGGAGCGTTCGGACCGAGAGGTCTGGTGGCTGTTCGGCGCACAAGATGGCCGCGAGCACCCGTTCGCGGCGGAGACCCGTGCGCTCCTCGCGTCGTTGCCGAACGCACGGGCGCACGTGTACTACAGCCACCCCGGCCCGGACGACGTCGAGGGCCGTGACTTCCATGCCGCGGGGCGTCTCACGCCGGCGGTGCTCGCCGAGCTGACGCCACCCTCGGATGCCCAGGCATACCTGTGCGGGCCGACCGCCTTCATGGCCGACATCAGCGCGGGTCTGGGTGCCTTGGGGTTCGAACCGTCCCGGATCCACACCGAAGTGTTCGGGCCGGCCGCTTCCGAAACACCCGGGATCCAGGCGACTCCCGCCCGGGCGCCGCACCCTCCGGCCGGCCAGCCCGGAAACGGCCCGACGATCGGGTTCGCGCGCAGCGACCTCACGATCCCGTGGAGCAGCGACTACGGAACCTTGCTCGAACTCGCCGAAGCTTGCGACGTACCGGTCCGTTGGTCATGCCGCACCGGCGTCTGTCACACCTGCGAGACCGCGCTCATCGCCGGAGATGTTGACTACCACCCTGACCCGGTCGAGGCTCCCGCCCAGGGCAGCGTGCTGATCTGCTGCTCACGGCCGCA
>CAYNDD010000146.1:0-5331 GCA_964395425.1 uncultured Frankiaceae bacterium | reverse complement strand
GAACAGCCTGAACGCGATCCGGCTGGTCTTGGCCGCGACCGTGATCGTGTCGCACTCGTGGTCGATCGGGGCCTACGGCCGGACGCCGAGCCACGGCGGCTTTGCGCCCGGTGGTTGGGCGGTCGACGCGTTCTTCGTGCTCAGCGGCTACCTGATCACCGGCAGCCGGCTGAACAACACTCTGTTGTCGTACCTCAAACGGCGGGTGCTTCGGATCTACCCCGGGTTCGTGGTCTGCCTGCTCAGCGTGGTGCTGGTCTTCGCGCCGATCGGATACCTGCACCTCCATCACACGTTGTGGGGGTACGCCTCGACCCCCAACACCCCGGTTCGCTACCTGTTCGAGAACCTCGGGCTCAAGATGCACCTGCCGGCGGTGGCGGGCACTCCCGGTGGTGGCCGGGCGTGGGCGGGCACGCTGTGGACGCTGTACTTCGAGTTCCTCTGCTACCTGATCGTGGGCTTCGTCGCCTGCTGGGGTGCGTACCGGCGGCGGCCGATCGTCGCGGTGCTGATGCTGGCGGCGGCGACCGCGATCAGCTTCCAGAACAACCACGTCGACCATCACACCGACACGGCCAACCTGGTCCGGCTGCTGCCGTTCTTCCTCGCCGGCTCGGTGGTGTATCTCCTGCGCGACCGGATCCCGTGTACGTGGTGGCTGGCCGCAGCGTGTGCAGCGTCACTCGTCTTTGTGCCGAACTTCGGACCTCGGTTCGTTGTCATCTGCGCCCTGCCGATGACCTACCTGCTGCTGTATCTCGGTGCGGTCGTCCCGATCGCGCTTGGCCGGCGCAACGACATCTCCTACGGCATCTACATGTACGGATACCCCGTCCAGCAGTTGCTTCGGTACTTCCACTTCTCGTCCCAGATGTTGTTCATCGCAGCCTCGATCGGTGCCACCATCCCGCTCGCGGTCGCGTCCTGGTTCATCGTCGAGCGACCGGCAATGCGCTGGCGCTCGGTCCAGTCGCAGCCGGAGAGAGGCTCGGCGGTGCCCGCGAGTGTTTCGGCCCCCGACCCGGCAGGACCGCGACGAATTCCGGCAGCAGTCCGCGGTTCCGTGTCGCGCTAGCCGTCGACTCCTCGGCCTAGCGAGCCGGCCTCGGGTCAGTCCTCGTCGGGAAGTGGCGGCGCGTCCCGCCCGTCGTACCAGGAGCCGCCGCCGAGCTCACCACCGTCGACGATGATCGTCTGCGCGGTGATCCACGCGGCCTCGTCGGAGGCCAGGAACAGTACGGCGGCCGCCTGGTCGGCCGGCGTGCCGACCCGGCGCAGCGGGATCCGCCGGAGGTACTCGCGCTCGAGGTGCGCGGCATCCGGGTCCGCCGCGAGCTCCGCCTCGTTCTCCGGGGTCGTCGTCTGACCCGGCGCCACGCAGTTGGCGCGGACGTTGAGGTGGCCGAGCTCGTGCGCGACCGCCTTGGTCAACGCGACCAGCGCGGCCTTGGAGGCGTTGTAGACCGACTCCGGTGACTCGTTCTTGAACGCGTTGGCCGAGGCGATGTTGACGATCGCGCCGCCGCCGTGCGCGGCCATGTGCGCACCCGCGACCTGCATCGTCGCCAGCGGTGCGCGGGCGTTGACCGCGAAGGCCAGGTCGAAGGTCTCCTTGGTGACCTCGAGGAAGGGGCCGTCGGGCATCGTGCCGGCACAGTTGACGAGTACGTGCAGGCGACCGGCCGACGCGATGACGTCGCGCGCCAGCCCACTGGCTGCCTCGAAGTCGCTGAGGTCGACCGGGTGCAGGCTCACCCGCTCGGGGGCCGCCTGCTCGGCGCGCATCCGTTCGAGCCGGTCGGCCCGGATGTCCGCGGCGTAGACGGTCGCACCTTCGGCGAGGAATGCCTCGGCGATCCCGCGGCCGATCCCTTGCGCGGCGCCGGTGACCAGAACGTTGCGATCGGTGAAGCGGCCCATCACGGCACCTCGGGGTAGTGCAGCGGGTGTCCGGAGACACCGACGTCTGCGATCGACAGATGATTGGCACCGACGTTGGCGACGACCGCCCGGTCGAGCGAACCGCCGATCCACGCGATGTTCGTCGGCGCGTCGAAGTGCGACGCGAGATGGTCGTCGACAACCGTCTCGACCGCGCCGTCGGGGGTGACCCGCAGCAATCCGTCCGGCCGGTAAAGGGTCACCCAGTAGCTGCCGTCGGCTGCGAGCCCGACCCCGTCGGCGTCGGTGTCCGGAAGCTCGGCGATCACCTGCGGCGCCCCGGCTGAGCCGTCGGAACGGATCGGGACGAGGACCAGGCGCTCGGCCTTGGCTTCGACGACGACGAGTGCATCGCCGTCGGGGGTCACCAGGCATCCATTCGGGTACGCCGGGACCTCGGTGGTCCACGTCTCGGTGTGACCGCTGGGCGTGATCCGGACGATCTCCGGCCGGTCGTCCTCGCCCGAGCAGGTGACATACGCCATGCCATCGGGGCCGAACGCCATCACATTCGGGGTGTCCAGTTCGATGCCGCCGACGCCGCGGGCGTAGACCGAGATTGCGCCGGTTTTCGGGTCGATCCGCGCGATCTCACCGCGGTCGACATCGCAGGCATAGACCCGGCCGTGGCCGTCGACCGCGATGCCCAGCATCGACCCGCCGGTCGTACCGAGCAGTTCGACCGAGCCGTCGAGTGACACGGCATAGAACTCGCCGCCTTCGCCGCCGGCGTAGACCCGGCCGTCGAAGGGGTTCCACGCCACGCCCTCCGAGTGGTTGAGCCCGTCGGCGAAGACCGAGAAGGCATCGATGTTCACGACTTGCGCACCTCCCGTAGCACCTCACGCGCACAATTGCGCCCGTTCGCCCCTGTGACCCCGCCGCCGGGATGCGTCCCCGCGCCGCACAGGTAAAGACCGTCGATCGGAGTCCGGTAGTTGGCATAGCCGCGAACTGGACGCATGAACAGGAGCTGGTCAGGCGACATGTCGCCGTGCAGGTGGTGCCCGCCGGTCAGCGCGAGCCGCCGCTCGAGGTCGAGCGGGGACAGGATCTCGCGGTGAAGCACGGAGCCGGGCAGGTTGGGCATCGACTCTCCGAGCCCCGCGATGACGCGGTCGGCCACCTGCTCCTTGATGTCGTCCCACACTGCGTCGTGCAACGCAAAGGGCTGCGATCGCACCCCGATCGTCAGCACGTGCTTGCCTTCGGGGGCGAGCGACGGGTCGTGCGCGGTCGGGATGCAGAGCTCGGCGTGCGCAACCTCCGCGGGCCGACCAGATCGGGCGGCTTCCTGGTCGCGGTCGAGGTCGGCGAGCGGTTTGGTGAACTGCACCAGACCTCGGTGATACGGCTGCACGCCGTCGCCGCTCGACCCGCGCAGCCGGGGCAGCTCGGCCACCGCGAGGTTGAGCTTCAGGCTCGCGCCCTCGCAGCGATAGGCGCGGACCGCGCCGACGAAATCGCTGGGAAGCTCGGATTCGTGGACCAGGCTCAGGAAGGTCCGCTTCGGGTCGGCGTTGGACAGCACCCGGCTGGCGCCGATCTCCTCGCCGTCCTCGAGTACGACGCCGGTCGCGCGCCCGCCGCGTACGGCGATCCTCGCCACCGGCGCGCTGGTACGGATCACCGCGCCGGCCTCGCGAGCGGCCTCGGCCATCAGCGCGGTCACGACACCCATCCCGCCCGGGACGAAGCCCCACCCGAGCCCACCGCCCGAGCCACCGGACGCAGCCTCGTGCAGCAGGTTGTACGCCGTACCCGGGGTGGACGGCCCGGCGAGGGTGTTGCTGATCGACTCCCAGCCGAGCGCCGACTTCAGCATCTCGTTCTCGAAGTGTTCGTCGAGGTAGCGCTTTGCCGACGTCGTGAACAGGTACGCCGCGTCGACCATGTCCCGGCGATGCCGGAAGCCGAGCCGGCCGTAGCGGGCGAGCGCGCACAGGTCGTGCGGGGAACGCGGCCGCAGGTTGGGCGGCGCCCAGTCGAAGACCGGCATCAGCGATTGCGCGATGCCGGTCAGCCGCTCCTCGTAGCCGACGAAGGCGTCCGCGTCGGCCCTGGACAGCGAGCGGATCTCCTCGACGGTCCGGTGCCGCTCGCCGTGCAAGGTGAACGTCTGCCCGTCGGGATAGACGTTGAGCGACGGCCCGGCCTGGGCGATCCGGAGCCCCCGCTCGCGCAGGCGCAGGTCGGCCCAGACCGGTTCCCGGAGCATCGACAGGACGTAGGCGCCCGGCGAGGCGCGGAAGCCGGGCGCGAACTCCTCGGTCACGCAGGCCCCGCCGACGATGTCGCGGCGCTCGACCACCAGCGTGCGCAGCCCGCCCCGGGCCAGGTAGTACGCGGCCACCAGGCCGTTGTGCCCGCCACCGACGATCACGGCGTCGAAGGAGGAGGCCATCAGCGCTCGCCGGTCGACTCGAGGCTCATTGCGGTGGTCCTCCGCCACGTCGTAGGGGCATCCGTGAGCGTTGACTCAGATTGTCAACTGTAGACTGTCAGACTATGAGAGCGGAGTACAGTTCCGATCCGCGCGAACTCGCGACCTCCCTGGGCAGCGGCTCCGGAGCAGACTGATGGGACCGGTCGTTCGCGTCGAGGTCATGGCGGTCGGACCGTCGATGCCGCCGGTGCAATACACCGGTACGGCTCCACCGGGGCTCGACACGATGACCCTCGTCGTGCTGACCGACGAGGACGGCACGGTCGGCATGGCGAGCTATGACGCGGACAGCTACGACCACCACGACCTGGCCTCGATGGAGGGGCTGCGGGCGCCGGCCCGCGCGGTGCTGGGCCGGGATCCGCTCGACCGGCTGCGGATCGGCGCGGAGATCGCCGCCCTGCGGCCGACGCCGTTCACGGCGCCCGGACCGGTGTCGGCGATCGAGACCGCATTGTGGGACCTCGCCGCCAAGTCCGCGAACCAGCCGCTGTTCCAGTATCTCGGCGGTGCGCGCGACGCGATCCCGGGCTATGCCTCGCTGACGGTGAGCGACACGGTCGAGGCCTGCCTCGAGATGGTCGGCGAGGCGCAGGCCGCCGGATTCGGTTGCGTGAAGCTGCACGTGTCCGGCGACCCGCGCACGGATGCCGTCCTCGCCGAGCGGGTGCGCGCGGCCTTCTCCGACCTCGAGGTCATGTGGGACGCCGAGGGCGTCTACGACGGGCAGGGTGCGGCGTACGTCGCGGCCGCGCTTGACGCGATCGGGGCACGCTGGTTCGAGGCACCGCTACCGGACCAGGACCTGGCTGGCTATCGGGACCTGCGCCGGCGCTTCGGCGTGCCGCTGATCCCGGCCGGCGACTTTTTCTGGGACCTTCGCGTGCTCGGCGAGGTGCTCCGCGACCCGCCGTGGGATGCGATCCGCTCCGAGGCCAGCG
>CAYNDD010000145.1:2576-8400 GCA_964395425.1 uncultured Frankiaceae bacterium | reverse complement strand
CCCAGTCGCTCGGCCGGGCAGTCGTCGAACGACACGGTCGCCTGCGAGCGGGTGAGATCGAGCGTTCGCGCGCCGTCGACCTCAACCCCCTGTGCCGACGGGTCGACCAGCCACAGCCCATCCGCCGCCGCAACGACGAGCAGGTCGGCGCGATGGCCGTCGATCACGTGTCGAGCAGTGCCGGTCAACCGGCTGCTCGAAGCGTGCAGGTCGGGCGCCACCACGATCGCGGCGAGCCGTTCGCCGGCGCTGATTGCCGGCAGGACGTCGGGACCGCGAGCGGATTCGGAGCGTTCGATCGCCGCCGCCGCGACGACGCTCGTCAGCAACGGCACCGGAAACAGCGCGGCGCCGGCCACCTCGAGCGCGACTGCAGCATCGATGAACGATCCGCCACTGCCACCGTGCGCCTCGCTGACGACGAGCCCGGTCAGGCCGAGCTCATCCGCCAGCAGCCGCCACAGGTCCGCGTCATACCCGTCGTCGGAGCCGATGACCTCGCGCAGTCGCGCCGGCCCGCAATGGTCTGCGGCGACCGCGCGGAGCGCACGGCGCAGATCCTCTTGCTCGGAGCTGAAGGTGAAGTCCATTGCGGCCGATCCTAGTGACCCCACAGAGAATCTGACGACCCGTCAGATTCTGGATAGACTCCCCGCCGATGGACTTCGACTTCACCCCCGAGCAGCGAGCCTTCCTCGCTGAGGTCGAGGAGTTCCTGGACGCCAACGACGATCCCGAGGTGTTCGACCTCACCCGGGAAAACATGGCGCAGATCGTGGACACCCCCGCCCGGCGCGCGTTCATGGCGAAGCTCGCCGAACGCGGCTGGCTCGGCATCACCTGGCCCACGGAGTGGGGTGGCCAGGACGGTGACGGCGTCTACGAATACCTGCTCAACGAGGCGCTCGCCGCCCGCGGCGGCCCGCAGATCGGTAAGGGTGTCGGCATCATCGGCAAGACCTTGCTACGGCACGGCAGCGATCGGCTCAAGGCCGAGTTCCTGCCGAAGATCAGGAACGCCGAGATCGAGTTCGCGGTCGGCTACAGCGAGCCGGACGCGGGCAGCGACGCCGCGGCCATGCGGCTCTCGGCCGTACGCGACGGCGACGAGTGGGTGCTCAACGGGCAGAAGATCTGGACCACGTCCGCGCACTTCGCCGACTGGTACTGGGTCGGCGCACGGACCGATCCGGAGGCACCGAAGCACCACGGCATCACGCTGTTCCTGGTGCCGATGGACCACCCCGGGCTCACCATCAAAGAGATCCGCACGATGGGCAACGAGCGCACCAACGAGGTGTTCTTCGACGACGTTCGAGTGCCCAACGACTACGTCGTCGGCGATCTCGGCCGTGGCTTCCAGTACATCTCCGAGGCGCTCGACCTCGAGCGCTTCACGATGTTCACCTTCTCGCCGATCAAGCAGCGACTCGATCTGCTCGTCAACCACGTCAAGACCGCGACCCGCGACGGGGAGCCGTTGCGCGCGGACCCGCTGGTCCGCTCGCAGGTCGCCGAGCTGACGACCAAAGCCGAGGTGGCGCGCGTGCTGGGTCTGCGTTTCCTCGCCAAGTCGGTCAAGGGCGGGGCCGCGCCAACCGCAGAGGCAAGCGAATACAAGTTGTTCGCGACCGAATTCTCAAAGCAGCTCGCCGATGCGGCGATGGACATCGCCGGACCTGGCACCCAGCTTCGGGTCGGCACGGACGACGCTCCGATGCGCGGCCGCACCGAGTCGACGTACCGCTACACCGTGCTCGACACCATCGGCGGCGGTACGTCGGAGGTGCAGAAGAACATCATCTCGAGGCGCAAGCTCGGCCTTCCGAAGAACTTCTCGTGACGGCGGGCAGCTGAGCCGATGACCGGACTGCTCGAGGGCATCACGGTGCTCGACCTGGCCAGCGTCGGCCCGGCCGTGCGCGCGTCCGGGTGGCTGGCCGACTACGGCGCCGATGTGATCCGGGTCGGGCCGACCACGCGCGACCAGGACGTGCAGCTCGTGCCGAAACCGCACTATTACAGCGGCGGCCGCGGCACTCGGCAGGTGCAGATCGACTTGAAGTCCGACCGCGGCAGGGCTGCGTTCCTTCGGCTGGCCAGCCACGCCGATGTCGTGATCGAGAGCTTCCGTCCCGGGGTCGTCGACCGCCTCGGCATCGGCTACGACGACGTCAAAGCGCTCAACGGGGGCATCGTCTACTGCTCGACGACCGGCTACGGCCAGACCGGGCACCGCGCGCACTGGGCCGGCCACGACCTCAACTACCTCGCAGTCGGCGGCTACCTTGCCGGCACCGAGCCGGCCGCCGACGGCAAGCCGCCGCTGCCCGGCGCAACCATCGCCGACAGCGCGGGTGGCGGGATGCAGGCCGTGATCGCGATCCTTGCCGCACTGGTGGCACGCGCCGGCTCGGGCGAGGGCCGCTACCTCGACGTCGCAGTGGCCGACGGCGTACTCGCACTGATGTCGCTTCAGATCGACGACGTGCTCGCAACCGGCGCCGAGCAGCTGCCGGGCTGCGCGCCACTGTCCGGCCGGTTCGCCTGCTACGACACGTATCGGGCCGCCGACGGCGGTTGGCTCGCGGTCGCCGCGATCGAGCCGAAGTTCTGGGCCAACCTCTGCACTGCGCTCGGTCTGGAGTCATCGATCGACCGGCAGTACGACGAGGACGCGCAGGACGAGCTTCGGGCCGTGCTCGCCGAGGCATTTGCCGCAAGAACACGAGACGAGTGGGTAGACCAGTTGGCGGGCGCCGACACCTGCGTCGCGCCGGTTCTGAGCGCAAGCGAGGCAGCCGCCGATCCGGGCTTCAGGTCGCGGCATGCCTTCGCTGAGACGACCGGCCCGGCCGGTTCCGGTGCCGCCCAGCTGGCACCACTGTTCGCGGGCGTGACCCGCGAAAGCAGCTACCTGCTGCCCGACCGGTCGGTCACCGACACGGACGTCGTCTTCGCCGAAGCCGGGCTGATCGCTGACGAGGTCGCGGCGCTACGCGACGCCGGAGCGATCGCATGACGAACGACCTGCCGGCCCGGATCAGTGCCGTGATCGACCAGCCGCAATACGAAGAGGCGGCCGAGTTCCCGGTCGAGCGCGGATACATCTGGACCTCGTGCGCGTCAGTCGAGAACGGCAACCCGCTGTTCTGGGATGAGGCGGTCGCCGCCGAACTGACCGACGGGCCGATCGCGGCACCGTCGATGCTCTCGACCTGGCTGCGCCCGCATCACTGGGCGCCCCATCGTGACGCACCGAAACTGCCACTACAGATCCACTTCGATCTGAAGGAGGCGTTCGACCTGCCTGAAGCCGTGATGACCGACAACACGCTGATCTTCCACGAGCCGGTTCGCCCCGGCGACCGGATCACCAGCTGCCAGCGGTTGCGGTCGGTCAGTGCCGAGAAGGACACCAAGCTCGGCATCGGCCGGTTCTGGGTGATCGACGTCGAGTACCACAACCAGGGCGGCGACCTGGTCGGGGTCGAGTCGTGGACCGGCTTCGGCTATCGACGGAAGCCGTCATGATCGTGACCCGAGCGTTGGCCGATGTCACGGTCGCAGAGACGTTGCCGCCACTGTCCTACGACGTGAGCGCGACGACGGTTGTCGCGGGCGCGCTCGCGACCCGCGACTGGCGACCGCAACATCACGACCACCACTTCGCGACCGAGCGCAACGGGATGCGCGACATCTTCATCAGCGCACCCAACCAAGCTGCCTGGTTCGAGCGGTACATCACCGACTGGAGCGGACCGGCCGGACGGCTCGGCCGGATGTCGTTCCGGATGTTCGACTCGATCTGCGCCGGCGACACGATGGTGTTCACCGGATCGGTCAGCGTGGTCGAGACCGACGAGCAGGGCTGCGGCTGGGTCGGGCTCGAGATCCTGCTCGCGGTCGGCGATCGGACGTGCACCGTCTGCAACGCCCGGATCGCGCTACCGACCGGCGCCGACGACAACCCTTGGGCTCGCCACGGCGAGCGCTGGCAACCCTGACCGGAGCGAGCCTCGATGGACCTGGACTTCACCGCGGAGCAGCACCTGCTGCGCGAGTCCGTGCGCCGCAGCTGCGAGCGGCACGGCGGGCTCGACGCCACCCGCAAGCTCGAGGACGACCCGGTCGGCTACTCCCCCGCCCTGTGGTCCCAGCTCGGCGAGCTCGGCGTACTCGGTGTGTTGATCAGCGAGCAGTACGGCGGCAGCGGCATGACGATGCTCGACGCCGCGGTCGTCTACGAAGAGCTGGGCCGGGCGCTCGTGCCGAGCCCACATTTCGTCAGCTGCATCCTGGCGGCCGGCCTGATCGGTCGGGCGTCGGACCGCGCGCTGAAGTCGCGCATTCTGCCCGGCATCGCCAGCGGCGACTCGATCGTCACGGTCGCGGCGCTCGAACCCGACTGCGGCTACGGACCCGCCGGCGTGCAACTACGCGCCACCCCTGACGGTGACGGCTGGCGACTGGCGGGCACCAAGGTGCACGTGCCGTTCGCGCAGGCCGCCGAGTCGATCCTGGTCCTTGCCCGTGAACCCACCGGCGGGATCGTCGCCGTACTGGTCCCGACGACGGCGGCCGGGATCACCCTCGAGCAGCAGCTCAGCGTCGCGTCGGACACCCAGTTCAGGGTGCACTTCGACGACGTCGCGGTCCCGGCCGATGCCGCTGTCCATCGCGAGGCCTGGCCGCCCTGGCACGACACCATGCTCGACGGCGTGACCCTGCTCGCCGCGCAAGCGGCCGGCGGGGCGCGCGCGGCGCTCGACCTCGCGGTCGGCTACGCGAACACCCGCCAGCAGTTCGGCAAGCCGCTCGCCGCGTTCCAGGCGATCTCGCACTACCTCGCCGACGCGACGACCGCGGTCGACGGCGCACAAGCCATCGCGTGGGAGGCTGCCTGGGCGAGCGGCCGAACCGAGCGGTCCAAGTCCAACGTGCTCGCACCGATGGCGAAGAGCTTCGCCTGCCAGACCTTTCGGGACGTGACCGCGACCGCGCAACAGATCTTCGGCGGCAACGGGTTCACCCTCGACTTCGACATCCAGCTGTTCTTCCGCCGGGCGAAGTCACTGCAGCTCAACCACTGGGACACCCGCTATCTCAACGAGCTGATCGCGGCCGCCGTACTCGATGACGGCGAACAAGCCGGCTAACGGATCGTCCGCGCGGCCAGTCCGGCGATCTTTGCCGAGCGGGTGAACGACGACACGACATTCACGTCGAGGCCGTTGGTGAGGTAGGCGAACGACAGCCCACTGTCGGGGTCGGCCCACGCGATCTGGCCACCGACCCCCATTGCGCCGAAGGCGCGCGGACCGGTGCTTCGCCCGAACCCGCGCACCACCGCGTTGTCGTCGTCGCCGGCGACCACCAGGCCGAGGGTCCGGTTGGCCGGGCAGGTGAACAACGGATCGACCAGGGTGTTGCGCACATTTGCGGTCGCGTCGTGCAACACCTCCGGCGACCACACGTCGCCCGGGTTGTGCAACAGCGCCTGGTAGAACATCGCCACGTCGGTTGCGCTCGCCACCGCACCGGCACCGGGCACGCCGGCGGCCAGCACCTCAGGTTCGTTGAAGCGCAACAGGAAGTTCTCACCGGTCTCACGCACCCGGTCGCCGAGCGACTCACCGGCCGCGGCCGGTTCCCCGCTCAGTTCGAGGACGGCGACGTCGGCCTGGGTACCGACCGGCGCGCCCATGGTGAGACCGGCGATCCCCAGCGGCGTCGCGATCCGCTCGGCGAACAACGCACGGAAGTCGCTCCCGGTGAGCCGGTCGATCACCTCGACGAGCGCCCAGTACGCCGAGGTCGCGTG
>CAYNDD010000145.1:0-2476 GCA_964395425.1 uncultured Frankiaceae bacterium | reverse complement strand
CCGGCATCCGCGCCGATCGTCTCGTCGAGGACCACCTCGCCGCCGAGGCCGAGCGCGAGCTGGCACGACGGCAGCAACCCGTCGTCGACATCGCGCCGGCACCGGGCCACCAGCGCATCGACTGCCGACGGATCTAGGTCCGTGGTCACGTCACCCACGGCACCGTCAGCGGACCAGGTCGGCGAACGCCGCGAGATGGGCCGGGTCCCGTACGCCGCCGAGGAGCATCGTCGTCACCGGACCGGCCCGCCACAGATCGAGCCGCTCCCGGATCCGGGCGAGCGGGCCGCACAGCGCGATCCCGTCCGCGAGATCGTCGGGCACCGCGCGCATCGCCGCCTCCCGGTCGCCGGACATGAACAGGTGTTGCACCTGCGCGGCCGCGTCGGCGTACCCGAACCGGCCGATCACGTTGAGATGGAAGTTGAGGTTGGCCGCGCCCATCCCGCCGATATAGAAGGCCAACGTCCACTTGACGACCTCGCGCGCGGCGTCGACGTCGTCGTTGACGACGACCGTGACCGGGCAGCAGATCTCGAAGCCAACGGGTGCGCCCGCCAGCGCCTCGGCATAGACCTCGGCGCCCCGCTCGGCGTGGAAGAAGATCGGCAGCCAGCCGTCGGCGATCTCGGTCGCCAGCGCAACGTTCTTCGGACCCTCGGCCCCGAGCAGGATCGGGATCCGCTCGCGTACCGGATGCATGGTGAGCTTGATCGACTTGCCGAGCCCGGTCCCACCCGGATAGGGCAGCGGATAGTGCTCGCTCGCGCTGCTGACGACCTCGCGCCGCCACACCGACCGCACGATCTCCACGTAGTCCCGGGTGCGCTCCAGCGGCTTCGGGAACGGTACGCCGTACCACCCCTCGACCACCTGCGGTCCGGACACGCCGAGACCGAGGCTGAGTCGGCCGCCGGACAGCGCGTCGAGAGTCGCCGCGCTCATTGCCGTCGCGGCCGGCGTCCGGGCCGACAGCTGCACGATGCCGGTGCCGAGCTTGATCCGGGATGTGCGCGCGGCGTACCAGGTCAGCGGGGTGAACGCGTCGGAGCCGTAGGCCTCCGCGGTCCACACCGAGTCGAAGCCGACGTCCTCAGCTGCCCGGACGCTGTCGGTCGCGTCGTCAGGGTTCGCCCCCCAGTAGCCGAGCATCAGCCCGAGCCGCAGGTCCTGGACCATCAGTGCCCGCTCGTCCAGTGCCCGCTCATCGCGGCAGCCCGAGGATCCGCTCGCCGATCACGTTGTGCAGCACCTCGCTCGTGCCGCCGGCGATCGTGAGGGCGCGGTTGCCGAGGAACCGACGCAGCGCCCAATCGGTCGGGTCATCGGTCACGCCGGTCGCGGCCGGACCCAGCAGCTCGAGCGCCAGCTCCGATGCGTCCTGCCGGAGGTGCATGCCGACCAGCTTGCGCACGCTCGACGTCGCGCCGGGATCGACGCCCGACACCCGCGCAAGCGTCGCCCGCACCCCGAGCATCGCGTCGGCCTGCGCCGCGCACACCAACGCACCGACCCGAGCCAGCGCGGCCGGATCGTCCGGATCGGCGCTGCGGGCAAGCGCACCGAGCACCTCTTCGACCCCAGACGGGAAGGCCGCGCCGCTGCTCATCGCGACTCGCTCGTTGGCCAACGTGGTCCTGGCCAGCCGCCAGCCGCCGTCGACCTCACCGACCACGCAGTCGTCCGGCACGAAGACGTCGGTCAGGAAGATCTCGTTGAACATTGCGGCGCCGGTCAGCTCGCGGAGCGGGCGTACGTCGATGCCGGCGGTGCGCATGTCGACCAGGAAGTAGGTGATCCCGTCGTGCCGGTTGGCACTGCTCGACGTGCGAGCCAGGCAGATCGCCCAGTCGGCCACCTGCGCCTGGGACGTCCAGACCTTCTGCCCGGTCAGTGACCAGCCACCATCGACCCGGACTGCAGCGGTCTGCAGCGCGGCCAGGTCCGAGCCCGCACCCGGCTCGCTGAACATCTGGCACCAGCTGATCCCGCCGTGCAGCGTGGGTGGGGCGAACCGGGCCCGCTGCTCGTCAGTGCCGTGCGCGAGGATTGTCGACAGCGCCCAGCTGCCGATCACCAGATCAGGCCGGGCCACGCCGGCCCGCGCGAACTCCTCATCGATCACCAGTTGCTCGACCGGACCGGCGGCTCGCCCGTACGGCGTCGGCCAGTGCGGCACGAGATAGCCGGCATCGGCAATCGCGACTCGGGTCGCCTTCGGGTCGAGCCCGTCGAGGCTCGCCACGAAGTCCCGGACCTCGGCCCGGATCGGTTCGGCGGCTGCGCCGAGCTCGACCGCGTGGTGCCGCCGTACGCCGGTGCGGGCGAGGTCCGCGGCACGGCGATGCCACCCGCCGGTGCCGCCGAGCAGCTGGCGGGAGGCCAGTGCGCGCTTGAGGTACAGATGAGCGTCGTGCTCCCAGGTGAAGCCGATCCCGCCGAGCACCTGGACCAGGCTCTTCGCGATGTCGACCGC
>CAYNDD010000144.1:0-8414 GCA_964395425.1 uncultured Frankiaceae bacterium | reverse complement strand
CAACGGCGCGCAAGTAGATCTCATCAGGCCCGACGTCTGCTGTCGAGACATCGGCCAGCGCCCCGACCGGGGCGCTGCACCCGGCCTCCAGCGCAGCGAGCAACGCACGCTCCGCCGTCACCGCCGATCGCGTGGTCTCGTCATCGAGGGTCGCGCTCAGCCAATCCCTGCGGACCGGGTCGTCTGCGCGGCACTCGACCGCCAGCGCGCCCTGACCGGGGGCCGGCAACATCTGGCCGGGGTCGAGGAGCTCGGTCGCTTCATCGAGCCGGCCGAGCCGCTGCAGTCCGGCGGCGGCCAGGACCACCGCGTCGACCTCGCCCGTCGACACCCGGCGCAGCCTGGTGTCGACGTTGCCGCGGATCGGGGTCACCTCCAGCCCCAGCCCGAGGGCGCGCAGCTGGGCGGCCCGGCGCGGCGAGCCGGTCGCGACCGTCGCGCCGGCGGGCAGCTCGCTGAGCCCCAGCCCGTCCCGGGCGACCAACGCGTCCCGCGGATCGGCCCGGCCGGGAATCGCGGCGAGCACGATGCCGTCCGGCCCGGTAGTCGGCAGGTCCTTCAACGAGTGCACGGCCACGTCGATCTCACCCGACAGCAGCTGTTGGCGGAGCTCGGTCACGAACACTCCGGTGCCGCCGAGCTGATCGAGCGCCTCGCTCGAGCGGTCGCCCTCGGTCACCACCTCGACGAGCTCGACCTCGTGACCCGTCCTTCGCAACGCGTCAGCCACTGCGACCGCCTGCGCCAGCGCGAGGGCGGACCGGCGGGTGCCCAACCGCACCGTGCCCACCGTGACGGCGGTCACCGGTCCGGCCTTTCGGGCGCGGGCAGCGCGGTCTCCTCGACGACCACGTCGGCGCGCGCGACCACCTCGGTCGCGGCCGGATCGAGTGCGAACAGCTCACGCAGCGCCTCGGCGTACGAGTCGCCGCCCGGCGCCTCCGCAAGCTCCTTCACCCGCACGGTCGGCGCGTGCAGCAGCTTCTCGACCACCCGCTCGACCGTCGACCGCAGCTCGCGGGTGAGTCGCTCGTCGGCGTCCGGGAGCCGGCCGAGCAGGCGGGTGAGCTCGGCGTCGACGACCTGCTGCGCGCGGGCCCGGAGGGCCACCACGGTCGGCGCCACCCGGTCCGCCCGCTGCTTGGCGAGGTAGACGCCGACCGAGTCGGTCACGATCCTGCGCACCGCCTCGACATCGGCTTCGATCGCGGCAGTGTCGAGGCTGCCGCCCAGCGAGTCGAGATCGGCAACGGTCACTCCGGGCAGGGCGCCCACCGCCGGATCGACGTCCCTGGGCATCGCCAGGTCAAGGACGAAGACCGCCCCGCCGTCACGATCGGTGAGCCCGTCGACGCCGACGACGGTGCCGACAGCGCCGGTGCAGGAGATCACGACATCTGCCTCGCGCAGCACCGCGTTGAGGGCCGACATCGGTGCGGCTGTGCCCTCGACCTGGGCGGCGAGCCGCTTGGCGTGCTCCGGCGTCCGGTTGACGATCGTCAGAGTCTCGATCCCGCGCGCGCGCAGCTCGGTTGCGGCCAGCGAGCTCATTGAGCCTGCCCCGACCACCACCGCGCTCCGCCCGGCCAGACCGCCCAGCGTGCGCTCGGCAAGGTCGACGCCGACCGAGACGAGCGAGCGTCCGGCCCGGTCGATCCCGGTCTCCGAATGGGCCCGCTTGCCGACCCGAAGCGCGTGGTCGACCACCGCGCCGAGCGACCGCAGCACGGTGCGCTCGGTGCGCGCGAGGTTGAGCGCCGCGCGCAGCTGGCCGAGGATCTGCTGCTCGCCGACCACCATCGAGTCGAGCCCGGCCGCGACCGCGAAGAGGTGCTGGACGGCGCGATCCTCGTAGTGGACGTAAAGGTGCTCGGTCAGCGTCTCCAGGTCGACCCCGGTATGCGCGGCGAGCCGCTCGCTGATCTCCTGCACCCCGCCGTGGAACTTGCGGACCTCGGCGTGCACTTCCAGCCGGTTACAGGTGGCAAGCACGAGCGCTTCGTCGACGTGCTCCGACCCGACCAGGTCGGCCAACAGCTTCGCGATCGCATCGGGGTCGATGACGACCCGCTCGAGCAGCTCGACCGGAGTCGACCGGTGCGACAGCCCGATCGCCAAGAGGCTCATCCGTGCCCCCCGACGGGGTGCACCAATGCGGAGACGCGGATCGCAGTGGAGCGAGCCACGTGCGCTTCGCTTCGGTACTCGCTCATGGCGCGTCCTGGCCGACGACGGACTTGCGCTGCTCGTGGAAGGCCAGGATCTGCAGCTCGATCGAGAGATCGACCTTGCGCACGTCGACCCCGTCCGGGACCGACAGCACCACCGGCGCGAAGTTGAGCACGCTGGTGACCCCGGCGCCGATCAACCGGTCGCACATGTCCTGCGCGGCGGAAGCGGGAGTCGCGATCACACCGATCGACACCTCCTGCTCGGCCAGGATTGCCTCGAGCTCGTCGACATGGCGAACCTCGATCCCGGCGATCACTTGACCGACTCTGCTCCGATCTGCATCGACCAGCGCCGCGACCCGGAATCCGCGGGTCCCGAACCCGCCGTAGCCGGCCAACGCCTGACCGAGGTTGCCGACTCCCAGGATCACGACGCTGTAGTGCTGGGTCAGTCCGAGCGCGCGGGAGATCTGGTAGACGAGGAAGTCGACGTCGTACCCGACGCCTCGGGTCCCGTAGGAACCGAGGTGGGACAGGTCCTTGCGCAGCTTGGCCGGCCCGACGCCGGCGGCCCGGGCCAGGAGGTCGGAGGAGATCGTGGCGACGCCGCCTTCGGCGAGTGAGCTCAGCACCCGCAGATAGACCGGCAGCCGTGCGACGGTTGCCTCGGAGATGCCGCCGCGTCGTCGCGACCTGCCGGCCTTGGTGGCCGCCCCGCCCTGCGGCTCGGATCCGTTGGAGGCCGGGGCAGACCGATCGACCGATGCGAGCCCGGATCCATTCGAGGTCGGGTCAGCCGTCGTCATCCTGGCTCCCAACCATCGCGTGCAGCGTCTTGAGCCGACTGTAACCCGCTTGTGAAGATGTGCACAAAACGGTTGTGCGGTTGTGAAACCCGGATCCTCCGGCAACGGCGGTATGCGCGCCGAGGAGCCGGACGTGACCTGCCGCACCGCCGGTGGCCTACCGTTCAAGGCTGTCGCATGTGAGGATTCGTCACGATGAGCAGCGAATGGGGCCGCATCGACGATGACGGCACGGTGTACGTGCGCACCGCCGATGGCGAACGCGTCATCGGCTCGTGGCACGCCGGCAGCCCAGCCGACGGGATCGAGTTCTACGCCCGGCGCTATACCGAGCTGGCCGCCGAGGTCGCCCTGCTCGAAGGTCGGGCGCAGTCCGCGGCGAGCGATCCGTCAGCGGTCGGCACCGCGGCCCGCAAGCTGCGCGAGGTCGTGCCGTCGGCCGCCGCGCTCGGCGACCTCGACAGCCTGGTGCAGCGCCTCGACGCCGTCCTGGTCACCATCGCCGACCGGCAGGCGGCGAAGGCGGCCGAGCGGGCCGCGGCCGCAACCGCGGCCGCTGACCAGAAGCGGGCGCTGGTGGCGGAGGCGGAGAAGCTGTCGGCCAGCGACAGCTGGCGCGCGACCGGCGAGCGCTATCGCGCGATCGTCGAGGAGTGGAAGGGGATTCGAGGGGTCGACCGGCGGACCGACGCGGCCCTGTGGGACCAGCTGTCCAAGGCTCGCCGGCAGTTCGACTCGCGGCGCCGGGCCCACTTCGCCGAGGTCGATCAGCAGCGCGGCGTGGCCGCCGAGCAGAAGACGAAGCTCGCGAACGAAGCCGAGAAGCTCGCCGGGTCGACCGAGTGGGCTCCGACCGCGAAGCGATTCCGCGATCTGATGACCGAGTGGAAGGCTTCCGGACGGGCCGCCCGCGAAGTGGAACAGGAGTTGTGGCAGCGGTTCAAGACCGCCCAGGACGCCTTCTTCGCCCGCCGGTCCGAGGTGTTCGCCGCGCGCGACTCTGAGCTGAAGGCCAATCTCGAGGCCAAGCAGGCGCTGCTCACCGAGGCCGAGTCGCTCGATGCGAACGCCGACCCTGAGGGTGCGCGTAAGCGACTGCGCTCGATCCACGACCGCTGGGAGAAGATCGGCCACGTCCCGCGCGACGCCAAGGACTCACTCGAAGACCAGCTCGAGCAGATCGAGCGCCGGATCCGCGACGCCACCGCGGCCGGCCGCAAGGTGCAGGTGACCGAGTCGACCCTGGTGCTGCGGCTGAGGGAGTCGGTGGGCAAGCTCGAGGCCCGCTTGGGCCGGGCCCAGGCGGCCGGGGACGGCAAGCTGGTCGCGGAGACCGAGGCCGCGCTCGCGACCCAGCGCGAGTGGCTTGCCCAAGCCGAGGCGGTCGCCGTCGGCGAGTAGCCAGACCCCACCAATGGGCCATGCGTGTGTCAGCGCAGGGCGGCGCGCAGCCGGTCGGCGTCGACCCGGAAGATGTCGTGGACGTCGCCGTCCACCAGGATCACCGGCACGTACTCGCGCCACCGCGCCTGGCTCGCCTCGTCGAGCCCGCTGAGCTCGCGCGGCGACCAGCCGACCGAGAGCTCGGCGCAGACCGCACCGACCACCGCGCACGCGTCCTCACACAGGTGGCAGCCGGGCGTGACGAGTACGACGACGCGCGACGCCGGGTCGCTCACTCGCTGCCGGCAGCCGACTGCGCCTCCGCGTCGGCCCGCAGCCGGCCCTTCGACACCTTGCCGGTCTGCGAATGCGGCAGCGACGCGACGAACTCGACGACGGTCGGGCACTTGAACCGGGCGAGTCGCGACGCGGCGTGCGCGATCAGCTCGTCCTCGGTCGCGAGCGCGCCCGGCTTCAGGACCACGAGCGCCTTCACGGTCTCGCCGGTGTAGAGGTGCGGTACGCCGATGACGGCGACCTCCTCCACCGCGTCGTGGTCGGCAAGGGCGTCCTCAACCTCGCGGGGATAGACGTTGAAGCCGCTGACGAGGATCAGCTCGCGAGTGCGGTCGACGAGATACAGGTCGCCGTCTGCGTCGGCGTAGGCGATGTCGCCGGTCCGGAACCAGCCCTCGGCGTCGGGCCCGCCCTCGCCATCCGGCCAGTAGCCGGAGAACAGGTTGTCGCCGCGCACGATCAACTCGCCGGGATCGTGCTCGTCGACCTCCTCCTCGATGTCGTCGAGGATCTTGACGTCGACGCCCGGAACCGGCCGGCCGACGCTGCCGACCTTGACGACCGGACTGCACAACGTCGTGGTCAGCACCGGCGCGGCCTCAGTGAGGCCGTAGCCCTCGAAGACGTGGTGACCGCTCGCCTCGAGGATCGACGCGACCACGGCCGGTGGCAGCGGCGCCGCGCCCGAGAGCGCCAGCCGCACCGAGCTCAACCCCTCACCGAGTTGCGGCAGCGCGGCCCAGGCGACATACATCGGGGGGGCGCCGACGATGCAGCTGACCTGCTGGTCGTGCACGAGCGCCAGCGTCTCGATCGGGTCGAACCGGCGGGCCAGCACCCCGGTCGCGCCGATCCGCGCGACCAGGCCGAGGCCGGAGTTCAGCCCGTAGACATGGAACAGCGGAAGGACCAACAGGACGCGATCGTCGGCGGTCGCGACCGGTGGCTCGATCGAGTGCAGCTGGTCGAGGTTGGCCAGCAGCGCGCGGTGGCTCAGCATTGCGCCGCGCGGGCGGCCCGACGTACCGGAGGTGTAGAGCAGCAGGGCGAGGTCCTCGCCACCGACTGGGTCACCGGTCGCCGACCCCGCGTCTGCCGCGTCGAGCAGCTGCTGCCACGACCCCGAGCCGGCGCCGACCACGACCAGCGAGTCCTCGGTGAGGTCGCCGAGCTGGCCGACGTGCTCGGTGTCGGTCACCACCAGTCGCACCGATGCATCAGCGAGCTGGAAGCGCAGCTCGTGCGGGGTGTAGGCGGTGTTGAACGGTACGGCGACGAAGCCGGCCCGCACGGCACCGAAGTACGCGATCGCGAACTCGATGCAGTTGGGGAGCAGGATTCCGACCCGGTCGCCGACCTCGCAGCCGGCCGCGCGCAAGCCGTTGGCGGCGCGGTCGACCAGGCCGTCGAGCTCGGCCCAGGTCACCGTGGCGTCCGCGTCGATCAGCGCGACCTTTGTCGGGTCCGCCTTGGCCGCGTCCCGCACCAGATCAGCGAGGTTGCGGACGGCCATGTCGCAAAGTGTTTCACACTTGCAAGCGCCCCAAAGCCGGTCCGAAGCGGCGCCGACCCCGGCTAGGACTGGCCGCCTTGCACCGAGCGATAATCGGCAAACGTCTGGGCGAACAGCTTCGCGGGCAACGTCCCGCCGTACACCGGCGCACCGCTCGCGTCCCGTAACTCGCGAGGGTTTGTGTCGCCCATCCAGATCGTGATGCACAGCGTCCGGGTGCACCCGGTGAACCATGCGTCGGTGAAGTGGTCGGTCGTCCCGGTCTTGCCATAGACCGGGAACGGTTGACGGGCGGCCATCCCGGTGCCGGAGTCCACCACGCCCTGCATGGCCGTGGTCACTTCGTCGGCGATCTTGGCCGGCATGACCCGGTTGCCGGCCGGCACCGGCGCGGCCCGGAACAGCTCGCCCTGCGCCGGGGTCCGCACGGCCAGGATGCTGCGAACCGCGTGGTGGACGCCCTGATCCACGAACGACCCGTAGGCATCCGCCTCGGACAGCGGGCTGACCGGGATTCCGAGCGCGTACGACGGGCAGACCAAGCCCTTGCGGGCGCCGCAGGACCGCCCGCTGTCGAGCCGGCCGACCACCATCCCGGCCCGCTTCGCGAAGCCGACGACGCGGTTGAGCCCGACGTCCACGGCGAGCGGTGCATAGACGGTGTTGATGGACTGTTCGAGGGCGGTCTCCAGCGTGTAGGTGCCGGCACCGCCCTCCGCGTTGCAGGGCCGGTAGTCGGCGGTGATCTGGACGCATTCGGGGGCTTGGACGGTCTCGGTCAGGCTGTGACCGTGCTCCAGCGCCACCGCCAGCGTGAACGGCTTGATCGTCGAGCCGGACGAGCGGGTGAGGTCGGCCACCGGCGGGTCGGCCAGGTCCTCGCCGTTCTGGACGTACCCACCGGCCTTGTGCTCGGCCAGGGCGCGTAGATCGCCGTTGCGGGGGTCGACGGCGACCACCACCGCGTTGAGCCCGCGCTGTTTGGGCAGCACCTCGCCGAGCGCCTCGGTGGCCGCCTGCTGCAGGTCCAGGTCGAGCGTGGTCCGCACCTGCATGCCGCCGGAGGTGAACAGTGTCGAGTCTCCGTAGTGCTGAAGTTGCGCGGCGACCAGATCGCGGAACTCCGGGGCAATCGTCTGCGCCTCGGGCTCGGCGGCGGCAACGATCGGCGGGAGCGACGTACCGTACGCATCCCCCGCCTGCTCGGAGTTGATGAAGCCGGCCACCTGCATCCGGTTGAGCACGTAGAGCTCGCGGGCGCGCGCCTGCTGCGGATCCTGGAGCGGATTCCAGTCCGACGGCGCGGGCGCCATGCCGGCCAGGGTGGCGGCCCGGGCCAGCGCCAACGACGGGTCCCGCTTGCCGGTCGTTGGGTCGAGGCCGAGCGAGGAGATCGGGACCCCGAAGTAGAACCGGCTCGCCGCCTCCACCCCGGCTGTGCCGTTGCCCAGATAGAGCGTGTTCAGGTAGCGGGTGAGGATCTCGTCCTTGCTGAGGTGCTGCTCCAGGCGGATCGCCAGCGACGCCTCACGGAGCTTGCGCAACGGGGTGCGCTGACTGCCGGTGTAGACGTTCTTCACGTACTGCTGGGTGATCGTCGACCCGCCCTGGATCTGGTGGCCGGTGATGTCGTGCCACGCCGCTCGGGCGATCGCAATCGGGTCGATCCCGACGCTCGAGTAGAACCGCTCGTCCTCGGCCGCGACGATCGCCTGGCGCATCACGAGCGGGATCTGCGATCCGGGCACCGGGTCCTCGACCTGTGGCGACCGGATCGTGGCGAACGGCTGGCCGGCCGCGTCGAGCAGCAGCACCGACTTGGGCGGCACCGGCTGGAAGTTGTAGTTCAGCGGCGCGGCGACCAGGCCCGACACGAAAGCGCCAACCGTCACCAGTACGGCGGCGACCAACCAGATCAGCACCTGCCGCCGGCGGCGGCGTTCCTGCCGCGACCTGGACTCGCGGGCAGCGACCGCGGACGCGGCACTGCGCCGGGCGGCCGGGCTGCGACCGGCCGGCAACCGGCTCGGCGGCGTCGCGGCAGGCACCCCTCGACCCTAACCAGGCCGACGGCGAGCGCCCGGCCACTAGGCTGAGGAGCATGGCCGCCAGGGCGCGATCGCGGCACAGCGCAGTCGAGGCGGGCATTGCCTCGGCGGCGGTCGCGGAGGTCGAGGCGAGCCTCGCGATCCCGCTCGATCCACACGCGGCCGGCTTCTTCGACGTCGACAACACGATGCTGCA
>CAYNDD010000143.1:5613-8487 GCA_964395425.1 uncultured Frankiaceae bacterium | reverse complement strand
CTGCAGGAGACGATGGTCGGAGCCCTCAATGACACCGCGGCCTCCGCGGTACCGCTCGACCAGGTGGCGGCCGCGGTCCACGCCGCCGCGGCCTTCTTGACCGACCGGGACTTCGCGCGGCGACGCCAGGCCATCATTGCCGCCAACGCCGAGCTCCGCGAGCGGGAGCTGATCAAGATGGCGTCGCTGTCCGCCGCACTTGCCGAAGCGCTGCGGCAACGCGGCATCACTGAACCCGTCGCCAGCCTCACCGCTGAGTCCGGCGTCGCCATCTTCAAGGTGGCGTTCGAACGCTGGATCGCGGCGAACGACGACCTCGCGTTCAGCGACTACGTGCAGGAGTCCGTGTCCGGGCTCGCGACCGTGACGACGGCCGGCCGTTGACGCGCACCCTCCGCGACATCGAAGTGGCGATCCGATCGGCATGGTCGCTGGAGACCTGCGACCAGGTCGACGTCGCCGACTGGTCGCCGGCCAATCCGTCCCGCGGTCAGTGCGGGGTGACCGCGCTCACGTTGCACGAGCTGCTGGGCGGAGATCTGCTCGAGGCCGAGGTGCTGTTCCCGGATGGCTCGCGCCAGGGCTTCCATTACTGGAACCGGCTCCCCGGCGGCATCGACGTCGACCTCACGGCCGAGCAGTTCTCGCCCGACGAGGCAATCCAGGAGCCGAAGGTGGTCGAGCGGCCGCCCGGTCCGCCGTTGCGGGGTGCCGAGCAGTACGAGATCTTCCGCACGCGGGTGCGCTCCGCGCTCGGGCTCACCGGCTAGCTAAGACTCGAGCGCGAGGCGGAGGCCGAAGCCGACCAGTACGGCGCCGGTGGCGCGGTCGAGGGCGCGGCGTACTCGTGGTTTGCGCATCCCGGCGACCAGCCGGTTGGCAAACCTGATCAGCACCACGAAGTACAGACCGGTCTCAATCACGAAGATTGCACCGAAGAGCAGCGTCACCCGTCCGATCGGCTCACCGTGCGGTACGAAGGCCGGCAGGAAGGTCACGAAGAAGACGCCGACCTTCGGGTTCAGCAGGTCGGTGGTGAGACCGGCGAGGTAGCCGGCACCGATCAGTCCGCGGCGGCGATCGTGGCTCGGGTCGCGATCAACTTCGGCGGTGACGCCGCGGGCGCGGAAGGCCTGGATCCCGAGCACGCACAGATAGACGGCACCGGCGATCCGGAGCGCGGTGTAGCCGTCGTGGCTGGCCCGCAATAGCGCCGAGAGACCGAGCACGGCGCAGGTCGCCCAGATGCTCAGCCCGGTCAGCACGCCCCAGACCGTCCGTCTGGCCTGGCGGTGCCCGGCCCGGAGCAGCGAGCGCATGACGACGAGCGTGTCCGGCCCTGGCAGCAGCACGATCAGTGCCGCCGCCGCGGAGAACTCGATCAGCGCGAGGGTCACCCGCTCAGTCTGCCAAATCCGGTCGCCGCTCTCATCCGGGTTTCTGGGCAATGCCGCCACCCGCCGATACCGTCCGGGTTTGCGGACCGCGTGGGAAGGAAGTGACGTGCTCGACCGGACCCCGTCGCCCGAGGATCTCGAATCGATCGAACGCGCCTCGATCGACGAGCTGCGGGCGCTGCAGCTCGAGCGATTGCGCTGGTCGCTGCGGCATGCGTACGACCACGTTGCGCATTACCGGGCCGCGTTCGACGCCGCACAGGTCCACCCGGGCGACTGCCGTGAGCTGGCGGACATCGCCAAGTTTCCCTTTACTACCAAGGCGGATCTGCGCGTCAACTACCCGTTCGGAATGTTCGCCGTACCGAGAGAAGAGATACGGCGGATCCATGCGTCGTCCGGTACGACGGGCCAGCCGACCGTCGTCGGCTACACCGCGAAGGACCTGCAGACCTGGGCGACGGTGATGGCGCGGTCGATCCGGGCCTCCGGCGGACGGCCCGGCGACCGGGTCCACGTCGCCTATGGATACGGCCTGTTCACCGGCGGGCTCGGCGCGCACTACGGCGCTGAGGCGCTCGGCTGCACGGTGATCCCCGTCTCGGGCGGGATGACCGAGCGGCAGGTGATGCTGATCCGCGACTTCGAGCCGGACATCATCATGGTCACCCCGTCGTACCTGCTCGCGATTGTCGACGAGATGCAGCGGCAGGGGATCGACCCGCACAAGACGTCGTTGAAGGTCGGCATCTTCGGTGCCGAGCCGTGGACCAACGACATGCGCCTGGAGATCGAGCGCCGCCTCGACATGCATGCAGTCGACATCTACGGCCTGTCCGAGGTGATGGGACCGGGCGTCGCGAACGAGTGCGTCGAGACCAAGGACGGCCTGCACGTCTGGGAGGACCACTTCTATCCCGAGGTTATCGATCCCGAGACCGGCGAGGTGCTGCCGGATGGCGAAGAGGGCGAGCTGGTCTTCACGTCGTTGACGAAAGAGGCGATGCCGATCATCCGCTATCGCACCCGTGACCTCACCCGCCTGCTGCCTGGCACGGCGCGAAACATGCGGCGGATGGAGAAGATCACCGGCCGGTCGGACGACATGATCATCCTGCGCGGCGTGAACCTGTTCCCGACCCAGATCGAGGAGCTCATCCTCCGTACGACGGAGTTGTCACCGCACTTCCAGTGCGTGTTGCGCCGTGAGGACCGGCTCGACGCGATGACGGTTCGGGTCGAGCGCCGGGTCGAGAGCGATCCGGCGTCGGCCGCTCACGCTGGTGCGGCGCTCGCATCGAGAGTGAAGGCGACGATCGGCGTGAGCCTCGAGGTCGAGGTGGTCGAACCCGACGGGATCGAGCGTTCGGTCGGCAAGATGCGCCGCATCGTCGACGAGCGCACCCCCACCTAACGGCCTGTGCTGCGCGGCCAACTCGGCCGGCCGTCGCCCGACCCCGCCGTTACCAAGCAATGT
>CAYNDD010000143.1:0-5513 GCA_964395425.1 uncultured Frankiaceae bacterium | reverse complement strand
ACGACAGACAAGGTGACATCATGATGCCGCAGCTGGCACAAGCAATCGCGATCGAGCGCACGAGGGACCGGCAGCGGGCGGTCGCCGCGCACCGCGCCACCGCCACCGCCACCGCCACCGCCACCGCCACCGTCGCCGACTTGCCGAGCCCTCACCGCCCCCACCCTGTCGGGGTCCGCTGCGGCTACTGGCTGATCGCGGTCGGCTGCCGGCTCGTTGCTCCCGATCTGAGCGCCGCGGCACACTGACCGATGGAACTCTCCTCGCTCGCCGCTCTCATCGGCTCGGATATCGCCGCACTCGGCCGGCTCGGCGACGACGCCACGGCCGACGCCGCGACGCGGATCGTCGGGGCGCTGGGCGGTCCGATCAACGCCCGGCTGCTCGAGGTGCTGAGCCAGGTCGCGGCCGAGCTCGACACCCAGGGCCAGCCGGCGCACGTGGAGCTACGCGTCGTCGGCAGTGACGCCCGGCTGGTGCTGATCGCCGAGACCGGCGACGACGAGCCGCCCGCGGCGGCACCCGCTGACGGCGACACCGACGCCCGGATCACCCTTCGGCTGCCGGCCGCGCTCAAGGTGGCGCTGGAAGCGGCCGCGACTGCCGAAGGCGTCTCGGTCAACAGCTACATCATCCGGCGGTTGAGTTCTCAGCCGTCCCAGTCCACCCGACCGCAGCAATACGGTCGCCGCCGCATGTCCGGCTACGGCCGCAGCTGACAGGAGTCCTCCCGTGAGAACACATCGATTCGACACCCCCGGGCCGGTCAACCTCGAGATCTCCATCGAGTCCGGTCGCGTCCAGGTCGACACCTGGGACGGCGCTGAGACGCTCGTCGAGCTCGACAGCTCTGACGCCGCCGTCCTGGAGGAGGTCACGGTCAACTGCGAGCCACTCGGTGCGGGCCATCGCGTGGTGGTGAAGTCACCGCAAGTGGGAGGGAAGAGTTTCCGCCGCATCTTCGCCCGAGGCTCGCTCGACGTTCACGTGCGGGCGCCGGAGCAATCACTCGCCGAGGTGGCCACCAGCGACGGCGAGGTCAGGCTCGGTGGCCACTACCGTGAGGTGCAGGTTGCCACCGCGTCGGGCGACGCCGAGATCGACCACGTCAGCGGGCGCGCGACGGTAAACACTGCGAGCGGTGACGTCAGCGTCGAATCGGTTGGCGGGCGCGCGATCATCCGCACCGCCTCGGCAGACGTCCGGTGCGGTCGTCTCGACGGCGGCGCCGACGTCAAGACCGCGTCGGGCGACGTACAGATCGACTCTGTGACCGACCGCGTCGATGTGTCCAGCGGCTCCGGCGATATCGAGATCGGCGAGTCGGACAGCTGCAAGCTCCGCACTGCATCAGGAGACCTGCGCGTCGGCGGGATCCGGGAAGGCCAAGCCGATCTCAAGACGGCCTCGGGCGACATCGACATCGCTGTGATCAGCGGGGCGATGGTCGTCGTCGATGCCGAGAGCGTCTCCGGCGATCTCAGCTCCGAGATCGAGCTGTCCAACAGCGAGCCGGATGGAATGGTCGGCGGCGAGGGCGACCGCGAGATCGAACTGATCCTTCGGACCGTCAACGGCGACATCCAGGTACGCCGCACCCGGGCCCGCGCCACCACCTGATACGCCCGCGCCGGGTAATCCGCTCGATGGTGATCTGCGGCTCCCTCGGTTGGCTCTCTACGATTGTTCCGGTGACCTCCGGCGGCCGAGTGGGCGCAGACCTGCGGTGGGGCAGCCGGGTCTTCGGGGTCGGCGACCTCGGCGTGATGGCGATCGTCAATGCGACGCCCGACTCGTTCTTCGATCGCGGCCGAGACTTCGGCACGGCCGCCACGCTCGACCGGATCGGACACGTCGTGTCCGAGGGTGCGGACATCGTCGACATCGGCGGGGTGAAGGCTGGACCAGGCGGTGACGTCGATGCCGCGGAGGAGCTCCGCCGGGTGCTGCCCGTGGTTGAGGGCGCCCGCGCGCAACACCCGGATACCGTGCTGAGTGTCGACACCTGGCGGTCCGAGGTGGCCGACGCCGTCTGCCGGGCCGGTGCCGACGTGATCAACGATGCCTGGGGTGCCGCCGACCCCGTGCTCGCCGCCACCGTCGCTTCCCACGGCGCCGGCCTGGTGTGCACGCACGCCGGTGGCCAAGTGCCCCGGACCCGTCCCCATCGGGTCTGGTACGACGATGTCGTCGCCGAGACGACGGCGTACCTGATCGGCTTGGCGCAGACCGCACTCGCCGCCGGAGTCCGGCGCGATGGCATCGTGATCGACCCGGCCCACGACTTCGGCAAGAACAGCCGGCATTCGCTGCTCCTGACCCGCCACACCGACGTGTTGGCGGCAACCGGCTGGCCGGTGCTGATGTCGATGTCGCGCAAGGACTTCGTCGGTGAGGTGCTCGACCTGCCGGCGGACGACCGGCTCGAGGGCACCCTCGCGGCGACCGCTGTCGCGGCCTGGCTCGGCGCGCGGATCTTCCGTGCACACGACGTGACCGCCACCCGGCGGGTGTTGCAAACGGTCGCCGCAATCCGCGGCGACGTTGACCTTGCCGTCGGCCGGCGCGCGTTGGCATGACGATTCGCACTGTCGCGTTCGTGCCGGCCGCGCCGTTGCTCGTGACACCGGTCGCCGGCGGCTCCGCGCCCGAGGATGCCGAGCTTCGAAACGCGGCGCTGACCGCAATCGCACGAGCCACCGCCGGCGTCGGCGAGGTCGTCGTCGTGGCCGGCGTCGAGCCGGCCGGCGAGTGGCAAGACAACGCGAGCTGGGACTTCACCGGCTTCGGGGTGCCGCGACGCCCGGCCGACCCGCGGACACCCTTGCCCTGGCCGTTGGGGATCGGGGCGTGGATGCTCGACGAAGCCGGGTGGGCCGGACCGCGTTGCTATCTCGGTGTCGGCAGCCGGTCCGCGGCCGTCGACCCGGTGGCAGCCGACGTCGAGACCGCACTCGTCGTGGTCGGCGACGGCAGTGCGCGCGGCGCCGAACGCGCCCCCGGCTATCTCGACGAGCGGGCCGAAGGCTTCGATCGGGCCGTCGCCGGAGTTCTCGCGGACGGCGACCTCACAGGGCTCGGCGCCATCGACGCCGCCCTGGCTGGCGAGCTCATGTGTTGCGGGGTGGCGGCATGGCACTGGGTCGCTGCGGCGCTCGCCGGATCGACGGTCACGGCGGCGGAGTTGATCACTGACACTGCGCCGTACGGCGTGCGCTACTTCGTCGCGCTGTGGACGGTCGGCTGAGCGGTCGCGAGGAGATCGCGGAGCGGCGGGCGTTCGGCGGTGTCGATCCGATGGCCGGATCGTCGGACCCCACCTTCGACCCGGTCCGGCTGCCACAGCAGCGTCTCGCGATCGAGACCTGCGGGTAGCCGGCCGTCGTCGGCCAGCCGGTCCAGCGCTGTATGCATGACCTCGCTCGCCATCCGGCCGAGCGACGGCAGATCGGAGTGGCGGTGCCAGCGCCGGTGCAGGTCGACCTGCGCAATGCCGCCGAGCCCGACCGTTCGATAGGCATCGATCAGCAGCCCGAGGTCGACCCCGAATCCACAGCGGAACGGCAGGCTGCGCAGTAGCGCGGTCGTCGCGGCGTACTCGCCGGCCAGTGGTTGCAGCACGCCGTTGAGCGCCGGCCAGAAGGCCGAGATCAGCGGCCGGGCCATCAGCTCGGTGACCCGGCCTCCACCGTTGCTCGGGACGGCGGGATCCGTCGGCGGCCGGTCGTAGGCGGCCTTGACGAACTGGATCGCCGGATCGCTCAGCAGCGGCCCCAACAGCGCGACCACGAATCGCGAGTCGAACTCCTGGAGATCGGCGTCGACGAACACGACCAGGTCGGCGTCGGTCGCCGCCAGGCCACGCCACATCGCTTCGCCCTTGCCGCGCCGCGGCGGAAGGTCGGGAAGCACCTCGCTCAGGGTGACGACCCGCGCGCCGCGGCCGGCCGCGACCGCGGCGGTCGAGTCCGCCGAGCCGCTGTCGACGACGATCACCTCATCGACGAGTGCATGCCGACCGGTGACCAGCTCGGCACGGATCGTTGTGACGATGTCGCCGACGGTGGCTTCCTCGTCGAGCGCCGGAAGTACGACGCTGACCCGCCGAGCACCTTTCAGCGCCGCGACCCGGTCGATGGTCCAGTCGTCGATTGCTGAGGTATGCGTGCCGAACCAATCCTCGATCGGGTCGGCGACCGCGGGAGCGTGGCCATCGCGCACCCCATGGACCGTACACGAGGCACCTGGGCCGATCCGGGTGGACAATGGCGGGGTGAACCACGAGCACGATCTCATCGACACCTCGGAGATGTATCTCCGCACGGTGCTCGAGCTCGAGGAGGAAGGGGTCGTGCCGCTGCGTGCGCGGATCGCCGAGCGGCTGGATCAGAGCGTCCCGACCGTTTCGCAGACGGTCGCCCGGATGGAGCGCGACGGCCTGCTCACCGTCACCGCCGACCGCCGGATCGACCTGACGCCGGCCGGGCGGTCAGCGGCCACCCGGGTGATGCGCAAGCACCGGTTGGCCGAGTGCCTCCTGGTCGACATCATCGGCCTGGACTGGCAGCTCGTCCACGACGAAGCGTGCCGCTGGGAGCACGTCATGAGCGAGACGGTCGAGCGCCGGTTGCTGGAGATCCTCGGGCACCCGACCGAGTCGCCGTACGGCAACCCGATCCCGGGGCTGAGCGAGCTCGGCGACACCGGCTCGGACGACTTCCTCGGCGGCCTGGTCGCCCTCACCGACCTACCACCGGCCATCACCAGTGTCGTCGTACGCCGGATCGGGGAGCCGATCCAGTCCGACACCACGCTGTTGACCCGGTTGCGGCGGGCCGGCTTCCGGCCCAACACCAGCGTCGCGGTCGGCCGGCAGAACGGGCGGGTTCTCGTCGGGCAGGGCAATCGCGCGGTCGAGCTCGACGACGCGACTGCGGCCCACGTGTTCGTCACCGCCTCGGCCTGAGCGGCCCGATCGGCGAACATTCGTCCGCCGTCGGCAGAACCTGCTGACAGCCTCCGGTCGTGCGGACGAGGCTGACCGCCATGAGGCTGCTGGTGCTCGGTGGCACCCGCTTCGTCGGGCGGGCGATCGTCACGACCGCGCTCGACCGCGGTGCTGACGTCACTGTCCTCAGCCGCGGCGACAGCGGCGAGCCGCCGACCGGGGTGACATGGGTCCGTGCGGACCGGCGCGACCCGGCGGCGCTGCAGCCGGTGGCGGGCGCCGGCTGGGACGCGGTCATCGACACCTGGGACGGCGAGCCGAGCGTGGTGGCGGCGTCGACCGCCGCGTTGGCCGGCGCGGCCGCGTGGTACGGCTACGTCTCCAGCCGGTCGGTCTACCGCTGGCCGCCCGCGCCCGGCAGCGACGAGTCCGCGCCGCTGGTCGACCCGCACCCGGACGGCGGTTATCCGGCTCACAAGCGCGGCGCCGAGATTGCCGTCCTCGAGCGGTTCGACGACCGCTCGCTGCTCGCCATCGAATCGGTAGCCGGCCTCAGCCGCAACCG
>CAYNDD010000142.1:0-8488 GCA_964395425.1 uncultured Frankiaceae bacterium | reverse complement strand
GCTCGCCGGCGCGCAGTCGGGCCTGGATCTCCTTCGGCGACAGCGCGCTCTCGCGCCGATCGGCGTCGTTCAGCGTGCCGCGCACCGCCGCGTGCAGCCTGCCGTCGATCCGGACCGCGTGGGTCGCTTTCGTGGCGCCTTGGGCGCTCGCCAGCAGCACCTGGGTGCCGTCATCGCTGACCGCAACGACTTCCAACTGGCGCACGCGCGGACCTCCCGGATCAGGACCGGGATGTCCCGCCCATCAAGAAGTCTGCCTCGTCCGCCACGCCCGCCACAAGCCAAACGCGAATTGCCGCTTTTCGGGCGCGGCGCGAACTTCGTTGGCTACGGGCGTCCGGCGCTCGTCGGTGGCATCTCGGACAGCGGGCTGATCTCCACGACCGCGCCGGTGTGGGGGGCCTGGATGATGTCGCCGCCGCCGATGTAGATCGCGGTGTGGTAGGCCGGATCGCCGAAGAAGACCAGGTCGCCGGGCTCGAGCGCGGACAGCGACACGCGCGGCAGCTCGGCCTGCTGGCCGGCCGCGCTGTGCGGAAGGCTGACCCCGGCTGCGCCCCACGACCGCATGGTCAGGCCGGAGCAGTCAAAGCTGTCCGGACCGGCACCGCCCCACTGGTAGGGCTTGCCGAGCTGGGCGTAGGCGTAGCGCACTGCAATCGCGGCCCGGCCACTTGCCGCGCCGTTGTAGGGCGGCGGGTTGTAGGTGTGCCGCAGCGAGGTCTCGTGGGTGGCCCGCGCGTTCTCCTCGTTGGCCAACCGGGCCCGCTGCGAGGCCTTGAGCCGGTCGAGCAGCTGGTTCTGCTGGCTGAGCAAGCCGTTGATCTGGGTGCGGGCGCTCGAGATCGCCGCCAACGTCGCCTTCTGCTGGGCGACCTGTGCGTTGTGGACCACCTCGGCTGCGGCGACCTGGCGCTGCGCGGCGTCGGCCTCGGCGACCTGGCTGGCGTCGTAGCGGGCCACCTCGTCGAGGCTGGCGGTCTGGTCGAGGAAGGTCTGCGGGCTGCCGGAGGAGACCAGCGACAGCGTCGGGTCGAGACCACCGGTCCGGTACGCCGCGGCCGCGCCGGCCGCAACCCGTCGCTCGACCTTCGCGAGCAGGGCCCGGTCGTGCGCCAGCAGGGCGTTCGTGGCCCGCTCCTTGCGCTGCAACGAGGCGAGCTGGGTGTTCGCGCTGTCGTAGGCCTCGGTGATCCGCTCGGCCCGGTTGTTCAGCGCCGAGATCCGTGACTCCACGGCGTGCAGCGACAGGTGCGAGGCCGGAGCCGCGCCACCGACGCCGGTCGGGATCACGCTCGCAGCGATCGCCGCAGCGGCGCAGAGGAGGACGGGAAGACGCAGGCTTCTGATGCGAGCGGTCGGCGCAACGCCACCACTCGAAAGAGAACTCATCGCCACTCGGGCGGCTCTCCTTCTTCCTCAACCGCCTACCGGGTCAGCTGACGGGTTCGGGCGGGAAGTTCGCCCTACGGTCCCTGCCGGTCTGCTGGCGTGTTGCCAGCGAACCGGCGGAGGACCGATTCACCCCAATGGGGAATGGGTCCCCGGCTCTGGTCGGTGTTACCCGACCGCGACTCGGCGGTAGTCGCCACTTCTCCGCCCGGCTGGCGGAGATGGATGCAGCGACTGATGCCACCCTAGTCAGTCCGACCGGTACCGCCAAGCCTGCACCCCCAACCGGGTGTCCGGCGCGTCGGCGCGACTTTCACATGCGTCACACCCGTAACAGCCGCCATCGGCTCACCCGACCGCGCGACCACCGGATGCCGGCGGCCTGGGGCGCATCCGAACCGGTGGAACGAGCCCACCTGCGGCAAGTGCGCGCAGCGCTCCCGACTCGGCCTCGCCCCACTCGATGTCGCCGGACTCGCGGGCCGGCGGCGCCGCGAGCAGCACCGAGACCACACAGTCGTCACACGCCACGTCGCGCATCACGCATCGATCGCAATCGATGATCATCTCGCCTCCTCCGTCACTGCCCATGACGCTAAAGCGAGGGTCCGACAACAAATCCCGCCCTCATCCGCCGGTCGGCCGCTCGCGGCGCGTTGCCCGGAACTTGTCGGGGACCGCTCCTACCGTGACGGCTATGACAGCGGGCGTGGTCGCGACGAGCGAGCCAGGCGGCCGCCCCGCCCAAGCGCACACGATCGCGCTCCAGGGCACCTTCGACGAGCTCGGCGTGCCACTCGCCGAGGTCACCTTCGTGGTCGTCGACCTCGAGACCACCGGTGGCTCGCCCGCACTGTCCGCAATCACCGAGATCGGCGCAGTCAAGGTCCGTGGCGGCGAGCGGCTCGGCGAGTTCCAGACCCTGGTCAACCCGATGTGCAGCGTTCCGCCGTTCATAGCGGTGCTCACCGGGATCACCGACGCGATGGTGGCGACCGCGCCGGCCCTTCCCGCCGTACTCCCGGCGTTCCTGGAGTGGGCCAAGGGGTGCGTGTTGGTCGCCCACAACGCGCCGTTCGACCTCGGCTTTCTGCGCGCCGGAGCGGCCGGCCTCGGACTCGACTGGCCGAGCTTCGACTCGGTCGACACCGCCCGGCTGGCCCGCCGGGTGCTGACCCGCGACGAGGCCCCGAACTGCAAGCTCGCCACCCTGGCCAGGCTCTTTCGCGCCACGACCCCGCCGTGCCACCGGGCCCTCGCCGACGCCCGCGCTACCACCGACGTCCTGTACGGCCTGCTCGAACGGGTCGGCAATCTCGGCGTCGGCACGTTTGAGGAGCTGGTGTCGTTCAACGGGCTGGCGACCGCCGCGCAGCGGCGCAAGCGCTACCTCGCCGACGGGCTGCCGGACGGGCCCGGGGTCTACATCTTCCGCGACCATCGCGGGCAGCCGCTCTACATCGGCCGCAGTCGCCACGTCCGGGCCCGGGTCCGCCAATACTTCCTGGCCTCGGAGCCGCGGACCCGGATGGCCGAGATGGTGGGCATCGCCGAGCGGGTCGACGCGATCGCCTGTGCCCATCCGCTCGAGGCGGAGGTCCGCGAGCTGCGGCTGATCGCCGAGCACAAACCGCGCTACAACCGCCGGTCGCGGTTCCCGGAGCGCGCCGCCTGGCTCAAGCTCACCGCCGAGCCGTTCCCGCGGCTCGCGCTGGTCCGCCGGGTGTGCGACGACAACGCCACCTACCTCGGCCCGTTCGGCTCGATGAAGACTGCCCACGCCGCGATGGCCGCCATCTACGAAACGGTCCCGCTGCGCCAATGCACGCAACGGATCACGCCGAGCCGACCGAGCGCGGCCTGCGTGCTGGCCGGGATGGGGCGCTGCGCGGCGCCCTGCGAGGGCGAGGTCAGCCGGGCCGACTACGCCCCGACCGCCGCGACCGCGCGCGAGCTGATGAGCGGCGACGCCCGGCCGTTGCTCGACGCCGCCCGGCGCCGGATGGCCGCGCTGAGCGCGCAGGAGCGCTACGAGGAGGCAGCCGCGCACCGCGACCGGGCCAGCGCGTTCGTCCGGATCTCGGCCCGCATGCAACGGCTGGCCGCACTGTCCTCCTGCTCTCAGCTGGTCGCGGCGCGACCGGGCTTCGCCGGCGGGTGGGACCTGGCGGTCGTACGGTTCGGGCGGCTCGCGGCCGCATCGGCGGTCCCGGTCGGCGCCCGGGCGATGCCCTACGTCGAGGCCCTGGTCTGCACCGCCGAGGCAGTCACCGCGGGGATCGGGCCGCTCGCGGCGGCGAGCGCAGAGGAGATGGAGCACATCCTGGCCTGGCTCGCCGGACCCGGCGCCCGCCTGGTGTCCCTCGACGGCACCTGGTGCTCCCCCGCACGCGGCGCCGGCGGGCTCCAGGAGTGGCTGGCCGCGGCCGAGGCCGGCCGCGAGGCGGCCCGGCCGTTCGACGACCGGCGGGGGCTGCGGCCGATGCATCGCCCGGCGCGCGCGGTGGTCTGAACCCGGACCGTTCGCGGCTCGTTGTCCTTTCGTGACCCCCGGCCGCCGCGATTCGACCGGGCCCAGCCCGGGTACGAGCGACATGATCATGAAGTGAACGTCGATCGAGCAGAGCTCTCCCGTGCCCTCGGGCGCGAGGTGACGTCGTACGCCGTCGACCCGATCGAGCCGCAGCTGCGGCTGCACTCGGTCACCGGCGCGGTGTATCGCGTCCACGGTGATGACTTCTCGGTCGTGATCAAGGTGATCCGGCACGGCGACGACCCGGACCCGGAGGCGTTGTGGGTCGCCGGCGAGCACCCGTCGCACCGCAACTACTGGAAGCGCGAGTGGCTCGCCTACAGCAGCGGAATGCTCGACACCCTGCCCGGCGAGCTCCGGGCCCCGCGCACCCTGCTGGCGACCGAACCCGCGGACGACGAGTGCTGGATCTGGATGGAGGACGTCGAGGGGCGGCCGGGCGGCGAGTGGGAGATCGACGACTACGACAGCGCGGCGTTCGACCTCGCGACGACCCAGGCGGCGTACGCCTGTGGGCGCAGCGTGCTGCCGGCCGACGAGTGGCTGTCGCGGCACTGGCTGCGCGGCTGGGTGGAGACCGTCGGTCACCAGATCGGCGCACTCGACGACGACGCGCTGTGGACCGAGGACTGGCAGGCGCCGATGGCGGTCCTGCGGCCCAGGGCCCGGCAGCTCTGGGCAGCCCGGGAGGAACTGCTCGCGATCGTCGAGTCCGCACCGCAGACCGTCGTGCACTGCGATCTGTGGCCGACCAACCTGATCGCCGCCGACGACGGCACGACCGTGGCGATCGACTGGTCGCAGGTCGGGATCGGCGCGCTCGGCCAGGACCTCGACCAGCTCACCCTCGACCCGGTCTGGATGCTGGTGCTGCCGGACGCGCCGCTGGACAAGCTCGAGGCCAACGTCCTGCAGGGCTATCTGTCCGGGCTTCGAACCTCCGGCGTGGACGTCGACGATGCCTCGCTCCGACGCTGGTACGCCGCCGCCGCGTCGGTGCACTACGGCCCGCTGGCCGCCTTCCAGGCGATGAATGCCGCCATGCCGGGACATATCGCGGCGAGTGAACGACGGCACGGGCTGTCCTACGCCGAGGTTGTGGTCAACAAGGCTCGGGTGGTCGAGCGCGCCCTCGACCTCGGCGAGCTGGTGCTGGCCGGGCGATAGGCTCCGGCCCGTGATCACCGCGATCGTCTTCGTCTCGGCCGCCGTCGATCGGATCCCTGAGGTGGCCGAGGAGATCGCGACGCTGCCCGGGGTGACCGAGGTCTACTCAGTGACCGGTGAGATCGACCTGATCGCGCTGATCCGGGTCAGGTCGCACGAGGAGATCGCCGACGTGGTGGCCGACCGGCTCAACAAGGTCGACGGCGTCCTCGCGACCGAGACCCACGTCGCGTTCCGGACCTACACGCAGCACGACCTCGAGGCGGCGTTCTCGCTCGGGATCAGCGACTCGGACTAGCGGCGACGCTCGCCGCCACCCAGTCCGCAAGTGCGGCGCCGGCCGCGCCCGAGTCGAGCGACTCAGCAGCGCGAGGAAGGGCCGCGGCCAGTTGATTCGTCACGGCCTCGGCGGTCGGGCCGTCGAGCGCCACCAGGGCGGCCGCGGCGTTGAGCAGGACCGCGTCGCGCACCGGTCCGGCCTCGCCGTCGAGCAGCCGGCGAGTGACGCCCGCGTTATGGGCTGCATCACCGCCACGCAACGCTCCTGGCGCGGCGAGCGCAATGCCCAGGTCGGCCGGGTCGACCGTGTCGGGCCGGACGCCGCCGTCGGCCACCACCCATACCCGCGACGGTGCCGAGACCGACAGCTCGTCCAGCCCGTCGGTGCCGCGGAAGACCAGCGCCGACGTCCCCCGGTCGGCAAGCACCCCGGCCATCACCCCGGCGATCCGTTCGTCGGCGACCCCGACCGCCTGCGCACCCGGCTGCGCCGGGTTGGCCAGCGGCCCGAGGAAGTTGAAGAACGTCCCCACGCCGAGCTCGGCGCGCGGCGCGGCGGCATGGCGCAACGCCGGGTGGAAGACCCGGGCGAAGCAGAACCCGATCCCGGCCTGCTCGACACAGCTGCGAACGGCCTCCGGCGGCAGGTCGATGACCACGCCGAGCTCCTCGAGCAGGTCCGCCGATCCGCACGCCGACGATGCCGCCCGGTTGCCGTGCTTGACCACCCGCCCGCCGGCCCCGCGTACGACGAGCGCGGCCAGGGTCGAGATGTTCACCGTGGCAGCCCGGTCCCCGCCGGTGCCGCAGGTGTCGACCGCCGGTCCGGCGATCGTCAGCGGCGTCGCATGGGCCAGCATCGCGCGCGCCAGCCCGATCACCTCTTCGGTGCTCTCGCCCTTGACCCGCAGCGCCATCGCGAACCCGGCGATCTGTGCCGTCGTCGCCGATCCGCTCATGATCTCGGTCATCGCCCACGCGGTGTCCTCGGCCGGCAGCGAGTGGCCCGCGACCAGCGCCGTGAACAAGGCCGGCCAGCTGCTCACGACCGACCCTCCGTCCCCTGCGTCGGGCTCAGTGCGCGGCGCTGACCGGGTCGGCCGCGCCCGACAGGAGCGACGTCACGACCTCGGCGATCTGAACCGCATCGATCGGGTGGGAGATCACCCGCTCCGCGCGCGACCAGGTGGCGAGCCAGGCGTCATCGCGCCGGCCGACCACGAGCAGCACCGGCGGCGGCGCGTCGAGCTCGTCCTTGAGCTGGCGGGCCAAGCCCATGCCCCCGGTCGGGGCGGCCTCGCCGTCGAGGATCACCAAGTCGATCCCCCCGGCGTCGCAACGGTCGATGAACGCATCGCCCCGACTCGCCTCGACGTACTCGAGCTCCAGGTCGGGGGCGGGCTTGTGACCAAGTGCGGTGATGATCCGGGCCCGGGTCGCGTCGTGGCTCGAATACACCAGCACGGTCGCCCGGCGTGGTGCCGGCGACGCGGCCGTCTCGATCGCGGCGGGGTCGTGCGGGTGCGCTGCCATGCGCCGATCGTAGAGCAGCGAAATCCGACCGCGACGCGCCGACGGGGGTCCTGCGCCACTCCCCACCGGCGACTGGCAGAATCCCTCCGTGGCCTCCGCTACCGCGATCGATCAGCTGCCGTCCCACGGCTCCCTGCATCGACCCAACCTCGTCAGCGTCGGGGTCATCGTCTGGCTGTCGTCGGAGCTGATGTTCTTCGCCGCGCTGTTCGCGATGTACTTCACCGTCCGCGCGGTCAACGAGCCGAACTGGCCGCCCAAGGACGTCGTCCTCGACCTCAAGACCGCAGCACCGTTCACGATCATCCTGGTGCTGTCCAGCGTCACCTGCCAGCTCGGTGTGTTCGCGGCCGAGCGCGGGGACGTCGAGCGGTTGCGGTTCTGGTTCATGGTCACGTTCTTCATGGGCTCGGTCTTCATCGGTGGCCAGTCCTTCGAATACTTCGTGCACAACGACTTCGTGCTCAAGACCAGCGGCTACAGCTCGGTCTACTACCTCACGACCGGCTTCCACGGCCTGCACGTGCTCGGCGGCCTGATCGCGTTCGTGCTGCTGATGTTGAGGACCACCTTCGGCAAGTTCACTCCTGCGCAGGCCACCGCGGCGATCGTCGTGTCGTACTACTGGCACTTCGTCGACATCGTCTGGATCGGCCTGTTCACCGTCATCTACCTGATCCGCTAGCCGAATGGACACCGTGAGCTCAACCGACCTGCCCGCCGAGGCTCCCCGCCGGCGCCGGATTCGCCGCGGGTTCGCCCATCTCGGGATCGTGGTCTTCGGCCTAGGCACGATCGGCCTGCTCTACACCGGCTTCGCGCCCGGGCACTCCTCGGCCGCCAGCACCAATCCCGCGGTCGAGCAGGGATACCAGCTCTACCTGCACGGCTGCTCGTCGTGTCACGGCCTCAACGGCGAAGGCGGGACCACCGCGCCGAGCCTGATCGGGGTCGGCGCGGCCGCGGCCGACTTCCAGGTCGGCACCGGCCGGATGCCGTTGCAGCAGCACACCACTGAGGCCCCGCGCAAGCACAACCGCTACACCGATGCGCAGACCGAGCAGATCGCGGCGTACGTCGCGAGCCTCGGCCCGGGTCCGGCGATCCCGACCGACCTCAACTACCAGAGCGCGGACGTCGCGTTCGGTGGCGCGTTGTTCCGCACGAACTGCGCTCAGTGCCACAACTTCGCCGGCTCGGGTGGCGCGCTGACCTACGGCAAGTACGCGCCGAGCCTGTCCGACGCGACCCCGAAGCAGATCTACGAAGCGATGATCACCGGCCCGGAGAGCATGCCGGTCTTCGGCGACCAGGAGATCACGCCCGCGCAGAAGCTCGCGATCATCAAGTACATCCGGGCGATCAAGACCTCGCCGAACCCCGGCGGCGCCGGGCTCGGGCGGGTCGGCCCGGTGAGCGAAACCGTGGTCGCCTGGCTGGTCGGCATCGGAGGCCTGGTCGTCGTCACAATGTGGATCGGCTCCAAGGCATGACCGACGAAAGCCCTTGGGCCGGCAAGCCCCGGCGCCGAATCGGACGCCGTCAGGATGCCGCCCCGACCGACACCACGACGCTTGCCGTCCG
>CAYNDD010000141.1:0-8579 GCA_964395425.1 uncultured Frankiaceae bacterium | reverse complement strand
ACCTCGTCCGCGATCCGGACCCGGCGCTGCAGCGCGTCGACCGTGCGGGCCCGCGACTGCATCCGCCGGACCGCGCGGGTCGCCTGCACGTTGGCGATGGTCGCGATCCCGGCGATGACCAGACCGGCCGGTGCGGCGGCGAGCAGCGCCTCCCACATCGGCACCTGGACGTGGCCGGTGACCTTCAACAGCGACGCAGAGGCGGCCACCACCGAGCAGCTCGCGGCGAGCGCGAGCAGGAAGACCGCCGCGGCGATTGGTGCGACCCGACCCCTGAGCAGCCTCATGACGTGAGCACCCCGGTGGTCGTCCATTCCGAGGAGCCGCGCTGCACCGGCAGCTCGTCGTCGTCGATCGTGAGCCGCCCGAGGTCGGGCTCCGCGGCGAGCGCGATCGCGCCGAGCAGGGAGGCCACCGCACGTTCGACGGCGTAGAGCTCGTCGACGATCTCGTGGACCGAGGCCGGGCCTTCGGTGGCGGCGAGCCGGGCGAGCCGGTTTGCCGACTCGCGGAGCACGACAAGTGAGGGAGCGGTGTCCGCACCGAGATCGCCAAGCGCGCGGGCGGCGTCCTCGGCCGCCTCGGCGTGCGCGAGCGCCTCGTCCCGGGAGGCGGCGAGCTCCGCGATCGACAGCCAGGACTCGGCCTGCTGGACCAGCACCTCGGCGAGCATCATCTCGCGCCGGCCGAAGCCCGATCCACCGACCGGGCGCCGGGCGACCAGTACGGCCAGTGGTGCCTCGTGGCCGCCAAGCACAGTGGCGCACCAGGGTCGGCCGCCGTCGTTGCCGGTGACTGCGCCGCGCTCACCGAGCGCGCGGAGCACCCAGGGCACGTCGAGCGCTTCGGGATCCACCCGCTGGCGGACCACACCGTCGACATTGCCGGCGTAACGCACCGGCCCGTCCTCGGCGAGCAGCACCATCTCGACGTCGTCGCTGTCGAACAGCCGGGCGGCGGCGGTCAGGACGACCCGCGCCGACACGTCGACGGACCGGCCGCTCGCGCGTTCCTGCAGCCGGGCCAGCTCGGCGTAAAGCTGGGCCTCGGCCGCCGACGTGGTCTGCTCGTCGTAGGAGATCCACAGCAGGAGCATCGGGATCACCAGGGCCAGCAGGCCGAGCGGCGCGTTGACGGCCAGCCAGGCGGCCAGAATGCCGATGCCCGAGGTCCCGACCGAGTGGATCGAGGCCAGCGGGGCGCTCGCCCACAGCAGCGAGCGGAAGCCTTGGTCGGTCATCACCGACATGGCCGAGGCGATCATCAGGTTGTTGACCAGCCAGAACACGCCCATGCCGCCGATCGCGCCGGGAACGCCGGCACCCACGAGCACCGCGAAGCCGGCGCCGAGCGCGGTCGCCGCCGCGAACTGCGAGACGTTGAACAAGACCTTGAGCGGCTCCTGCCGGCGGATCAGCTGGGCAGCCAGCACGCCGACCGTCACGGCCAGCACGGTCCAGGCCCGCGGCGAATGCACGAACGCGATCGCGATCGCAGCTTCGGTGAGGCTGAACGTCCAGCGCTGGCGGCCGAACGAGAGGTGGACGACGGCGGTCTCCGCAGCGCCGACCGCGACCGCCAGGATGAGTACGGCGTACCACTCGGGGCTACCCCAGCCGTTGAGGGCGGCAGTCAGCGCCGTCACCACAACAGCGGCGACGGCGAGGAGTCGAACCTGCGCGGAAGCACTCATCCGGCCGGTCCCCACCCTTCGTCGGACCACGACGACGCCGACCAGGAGCTGGCCGACCACGACGACGCCGACCAGGACGAGGCGGACCAGGAGCTGGCCGACCAGGACGAGGCGGACCATGAAGACGCCGACCAGGATGAGGCCAGCCACGGGACCCACGCGCCGTTCAGCCACGAGTTCGCCTGCCACTCGGCCGAGTTGAACGATGCCTCGCCGGTCGGATCGGGCGAGCCGTGTCCGCGGCCCCGCCAGCAGCCGTGGTGGTCGCCGACGTCGTTCATCGACACTGCGCCGGCACCGGAACCCCAGCTGCACAGCGGCTGCGCGCCGGTGCGCAATGCGGTCTTGACCTGAAGCGGAGTGCTGCCCGGGTGGTCGGCCAGATATGCCGCCGCGACGCCGGAGGTAATGGCGGTCGCCTCGCTGGTCCCGGAACCGCGGAACAGCCCGTTGGGCTGCCAGGCGATCGGGTTCTGCCGCGCGATCAAGGTTTGGGGGCTCATCACCCCGAGTACGTGGACCCCTGCGGCGACGACGTCCGGCTTGACCACACCGTCGACCACGCCGCTGCCGGAGAACGACGCGACCTGTGGCCAATGGTTACCGAGGTCGAGCGCACCGACGGTCAGCGACTGCGGGTCCAGACCGGGGTCGCCGACCTCGCCCGGCGTGTTGCCGGCGGCAGCGACCACGAGGACACCAGAGGCTCGCACCGCTTCGATCGCGGCATTGAGCGGGTCGGCGCCGTACGCCGGAGCGGTCGGGCGCTCGACGGCGAGTGAGAGGTTGACGACCTGAATGTCATTCGCGTGGGTCGCGACCCAGTCGAGGCCGGCCAGCACCTGCAGCAGGCTGGTCCGCCCGCGCGCGCCGGCCACCTTGACGACCATGATGTGCGCCGCGGGAGCGACGCCGATGCCCAGGCCGTTGCTTCCTGGCACCGGGCCGCCGGCAATCAGCGACGCGAGGAACGTGCCATGGCCATATCCATCGTGGAACGGCCCGACGGTCAGCGCTGGCCCACCCGCGGAGAGGTGCGCGACGTTGATGCCGTCGATCAGCCGGCCCGAGGCCCGGTTGATCGCCGGGGTGTTGTTGACCCCGGTGTCGAGCAACGCGACCGTGACGCCCGCGCCCACACCTGGTTGGCCGGCGTCGCCGCCGACCGACTCGGGGGCGAGCACGCTGTCGTCAGCGTGGAAGTGGCCGCCTCGGAAGTGACCGAAGCCCATGACATGGCCGCGCCAGTTGGGCGAGATGCCGAGGACGGCCGGGTTGTGTGCGAGTGCGGTGAGCGCCGACCGCGGCGCTGAAACGAGCTCGGCGCGAACATGACTGAACGAGTCGAGCACGCGCCCGCCGGGGACCGCCAACGGCATCGCCGTACCAGGCCGGACCGTGACGATCGCTCGGACCGCGGGACCCTTGGCGACCGGAGCCGAGGCCGCTGCGGACCCGGTTGAAAGCACGGGCGCGAGGGCACTGAGAGCCAAGGCGGCAAGTGCCCATTTCACTCGGTGCACGAGCACGCGTCCTCCCGACCCCGCGCAGACTTATTCCACGCTTCCCTGACTGTCGGCATACGCGTACTCATACTTGGGGTCCGATCGGCCCAATCCCCCGTTTGGAGTAGTGGAGGTAGGGCCATCTGCCGCGTCACTGCCGCCCAGATCAGGTCGATGAGAAATTGGGCCGGACGGAGCAACGACTACCCCCGCCGGGCTACAGGAAGGCTCAATCGCAACCGAAGAATGGTCCAAGCGCTAAACAACGGCGCCGCCAACAGACGGCCAAGACGGAGGAGGACTCGGTGTCAGCACTCGCCGAGCGCGCTGCCGCCACTGCCGCGGATCCCGCGGGTGGATTCACCGCCATGGTGGTCGACGACCACCCGCTGGTGCGCGAGTCGATGGTGGCCCGACTGACCGCAATGGGTGCCCGCGACGTCGTCGAGGCGGCGAGCATTGCCGAGGCGCGTGCGCGCGCCCATGCCGGTGGCACTCGCGACCTGTGCGTCCTGGACGTCGGCCTGCCCGACGGCTCCGGGCTCGACCTCCTCAGCGACCTTCGCGCCGCCGGCTGGCCGCGCCTGGTCGTATTGTCCGCTGCGGACGACCCCTACTCGGTCCGGGCGGCCTTCGTGGCCGGTGCCCAGGGCTACCTGCTCAAGTCCGCTTCCCCGCTCGTGGTTGCCGACGGTGTCCGCCGGGTGCTGGACGGCGGCGTGTACGCCGATCCGTCGGTTGCCTCGCTGCTCGCCGCCGGCCTGCGCGGCGGCCCCCAGCAGGACGGTGTCGCCGAGCTTTCCGGCCGCGAGATCGAGGTCCTGCACCTGGTCTCCGACGGTCGATCCAACAAGGAGATCGGCGAGGCCCTCGGCCTGTCCGCACTCACCGTCAAGAGCCACCTGGCCAGAATCGCCCGCAAGCTCGGCACCGGCGACCGCGCCGAGATGGTCGCCATGGCGATGCGCGCCGGAGTGATTCGTTAGTCGCTGCCAGGCTTCCGCACTAACGTCTGGGCTGTGAGCGAGACCGCGGACGCTTCGGCACCCCCGATCCCGCTCACCGAACCGCGTGGCGGCGTCCCTGCCGTCATCGAGACTCTGCCGCCCCTTCGGGCCGCCATCGCGGCCATCGCCGCCGGCATCGGGCCGATCGCCGTCGATGCCGAGCGAGCCTCCGGCTATCGCTACGGCCAGCGGGCCTATCTCGTGCAGCTCCGGCGCGAGCCGGCCGGAACGGTCCTGATCGACCCGACGGCATTCGACGACCTCAGCGAGCTCTCCGACGCGATCCGGGACAGCGAGTGGGTGCTGCACGCCGCGTCCCAGGACCTACCGTCGCTGCGGGAAGCCGGCCTGCAGCCGACCCGGCTGTTCGACACCGAGCTCGCGGCCCGACTGGCCGGCTTCGAGCGGGTCGGCCTCGCCACGATGGCCGAGGTGCTGCTCGGAGTCGCGCTCGCCAAGGAGCACTCAGCCGCGGACTGGTCGCGCCGCCCGCTGCCCGAACCGTGGCTTCGCTACGCGGCGCTCGACGTCGAGATCCTGATCGATCTTCGGGACGCGCTCGAAGCCGAGCTTCGCGAGCAGGGCAAGCTCGAATGGGCCCAGGAGGAGTTCGAGGCGGTGCTCAACGCGATCGCGCCACCGCCGCGCGCGGACCCCTGGCGGCGTACCAGTGGCATCCACCGGCTGCGAAACCGCCGCCAGCTCGCGCTGGTTCGGGCGCTGTGGGAGGCGCGCGACGAACGAGCCCGGGCCCGCGACATCGCGCCCGGGCGGGTGCTCCCCGACAGCGCCATCATCGCGGCGGCATCGATCTCGCCGACCACCGCCGAGCAGCTCGGCAAGCTGCCGGGCTGGGGTGGTCGCTCGACCCGCCGCCTGGTGGGTGAGCTGTGGCCCACGATCGCGGCGACGTACGAGCTCGCCGACACCGCACTCCCCCGGCCGGCAACGGCCGGCGACGGGCCGCCACCTCCCAGCCGCTGGCCGGACCGCGACCCGGCCGCGGCCGGCCGGCTCGCGCGGGCACGGGCCGCGCTCGCGGAGCTGGCCGAGAAACACAACGTCCCGGTCGAAAACCAGCTGACCCCGGACCTGGTCCGCCGGCTGGCCTGGTCGCCGCCGTCCACCAATCCGGACGAGATCGCCGACTACCTCAGCAACGGCGGGGCGAGACGGTGGCAGGTCGCGCTCACCGCCGGCCCGCTCAGCACGGCGATGACCGACGAGCCATGAGGCTCCTGCCACTCGATGTCACCGGCCGCGATGCCGCTCTCCGCGGCGACCTCGGCAGCCTGGACACCGCGCCCGGGTGGCCGCACGACGACACCGCACCCGGCTTGGGCTTTCTCGACACCGGCGGCTGCGGCTTCCTGATCGTCGACGACGACCAGCGGGTGGCCGGTGAATGCGGCACGAAGACCGGTCCGGACGCATCGGGCATGGTCGAGATCGGCTACGGCCTGGCCGCGTCGAGCCGGGGTCGCGGGCTCGGCGGCCGCGCCGTCGCCGCCCTCGTCGAATGGCTCGCGGAGCAACCCGGGGTCAGGGCCATCGAGGCGGAGGTACACGTCGGGAACGTCGCGTCGTGGCGGCTGCTCGAGCGGATCGGCTTCCGCACGGTCGGCTCCCCGGGTCCGGGGTACGACCGCTATCGGCTGGAAATCCTGGGCCAACCGGAGCAACGTTCCCCAAAAATCCCCCTTGTACGCGCCAAAAATGGGACATTCACCCGATCGAAGTATTAAGCACGACCGGCGGATTGGATAACGTCCCGATATGTCGAGTTGGCCGGAGGCCCAACACCTTCGCCAGTGCGCGCTCGCCGTTGCCGTCATGCATGACGTCGACGTGCTCCCGGCACCGGACGGCGTCCTCCTACCCGGCGCCGTCGACATCCTGATCACCTGGGCCGAGTGCCGGCGGGCACTCGCCGGAGCACCGCCGTCGACCGAACAGGCCCGGCTGCGACTGCGACGGTGGTTTCAGCTCCGCCGATCGCTCGCCGATCGGCCGCTCGAGGACCTGGCCGAGCGGGCCCGGCCGTACGGCGCGTGGGTCGAGTCGCCGCTTCATCCCGGCCTGGACTGGGTCCGCCGCCGCATCCTCGGCGACACTCTCGACCTCGGGTTCGGATTCGTCGGGCTCGACGTCGAGCAACCCGACCTCGTCCTGCCGATCCCGCACCAGCTCCTCCGCTCGGCCGGCATCGAGCCCTCGCCGTGGTGGCCGACCGCCGTGGTCTACCTCGAGCGGATGGGCGGGATGGCGGCCCAGCGGCTCGAACGCCACTCGCAGCTTCGGCCGATGGGCGACTGCGACGTCGTGACGCTGCTCGGCTCGCGCACCCTGCGGCACGCGATCGTCGACGGCCTTCCCGACGGCATGCGCACGGTCGCCGTACCGATGCGCAATCGGGGCTGGCTCGACCTCAACCGGATCGATCCGGCGTTCTCGGCCGCCGCCGCCCGGCTGACGACGATGGAGGACCGGGGCTTCGACCGGCCGTTGCTCGTCACCCGCGACGAGGTCGTCATCGCCCGGCCGGACGGCAACGTGGTCAGGGCCGCGATCGAGGACCGGATCGCGACGGTCATCGACATCCGCGACGTGCTCTACCACCGCCAGTAGGCGAAGTCCCCCCGGCCCGTCAGTTCACCCTGGTGTTGCGCTGAATGAAGCCGTCCGTAGCGGAGTCCGGCAGCGTCAACGCACCCTCGATCTGCTCGTACAGGGTGAGTGGCGTCGTGCCGTTGGTGTACGACCCCGACGTCCAGGTGGTTTGCAGGTCGTGATGGTGCGTGGAGTTGCAGGTCACCCTGCTCGGATGCTCGGCCGTCGTCGACGCGAGCGTCGCACTGCCGACCGAGCCCGCGCCGGAGGTCGTGACGGCGAGAGCCGGGATGCCGTGCACATCGGTCAGCGCCGGCAGCGGCGCCGGCATCGTCACCAGGTCGATCCGGTCGGCCTCGGCCGGCGTCGACAGAGCCACGACGCGCTCCCCGGTGAGCGTGCCGTGCTTCTTGCCGTGTCGCAGCCGCCAGCCGCCGGTCAACGTCAGCGGTGATCCCTGCGCCGACCACGTAACGTTCGTCAGGCAGGTGGTGAACTCGGCCGGCGCCGGGCACGGTGCGCCGCCGTACTGGGTGCGGAGCGTGCCGCGACCGAAGGAGGTCGTGCCCGGATAGCTGCCGACGCTGCCCCAGGCGGACGCGGTGTCGAACGACATCGCCGCGGCAACCTTGACGTGCCGGGTGATCACGGTGGTCTTACCGCACGTCAGGGTCGAGCTCGGGCCGTCCGGTCTGAAGGTGAGGCGGATCCGGCCGAACGGTGAGATCTGGTGCGCGCCGGTCGTCACCACGCCAGTGCTGGTGCCGACGTGGTCGGTGATTGAACCGGCGGTCAGCTGGAAGACCCAACCGTGCGCTTCACGGCCGTTCGGCGTGCCGAGCTGGATGTCGATCGAACCCGCGCTGGTGTCCGGGTTGGCATGCGAGACGAAGTCCGAGACGCTCAGCTTCAGCTTCAGCGTGTGGTGCGTCGATGTGGCGATCGTGATGTCGGGGCTGTTGACCTCGACCGACGAGAGCGGCTTCGTCGACGGCGCCTTGGCCGACGCCGCGGTCGGGACGCATAGGCCGACCAGCGCGATCACGATCCCTGCCGATGCGGCGAGGGCCGCGACTTTGGTGCTCCCCTTGACGTTCAGCATCAGCAGCCATCTCCTTGTGGTGACGGGAAGGTGTCGGCGCGCCGGTGATGGTCGGCCCGCTCGAAGGCGGTGTGCGCCGGCTTGCCGAGCCGGGCTGAGTACGACGTCGCCGGCGTACACCCGCCCTGGTGCAGTCCCCCGATCACTCCGATCACGACCCGATGTCGGCCGCGGCCGGCCAACCACGGGGCGCCGCTCGTGCCGCCGACATAACCGGTGCACTGGAACGCCGGAGAGCCGCCGTGAAGGTAGACGTGGGTGCGGCAGTTGATCGGCCGGTCGTTCCGACCGACCGGATAGGCCGGCACCCGGATCGCTGTGCCCGCGGTCGCGGTTGAGCCGAGCCGGTTGCCGCCGACCACATCCTGCAAGTGCACGGTCCGGCCGGCTTTGGTCTTGTCGGCGACCCGCAGGAATGCCCAGTCGCGTTGGGTGTCCTGGTGGTGCGGATGGTGCACCCACCGCGGGCTGCCGTAGGCGGCGACCACGTGCCAGACGCCGTACGGCGCCCTGCCGTTGCGATAGCCCGGCACGAACACGTACCCCCGGCCACTGCCGGTCATGCAGTGCGCCGCGGTCATGATCACGTCGCCGCTGGTGCTGCGGATCACGCTCGCCGTACAGGTGTGGAACGACCCCGGATACGCGCCGGGGACGAACAG
>CAYNDD010000140.1:6336-8661 GCA_964395425.1 uncultured Frankiaceae bacterium | reverse complement strand
GCCTGCAGGACAACACCGAAGTCCATGACGTCACACCAGATTCTGCGAGAGGCCGCGCTTGACGTACTTTCCGTGGGACTTCGTGCCGACGTACGTGCCATCTTCGACGAGCACCTGCCCGCGCGAGATCACGAGGTCGACGTGACCGTCGATCTCGTAGCCCTCCCACGCCGAGTAGTCCATGTTCATGTGATGCGTCCGCCCCTCGCCGATGCCGATGCTGGTGTGTCCGGCCGGGTCGTAGACGACCACGTCGGCATCCGCGCCGGCCGCGATCACGCCCTTCTTGCCATAGAGGCCGAACATCCGCGCCGGCGACGCACAACACACGTCGACCCAGCGCTCGAGCGAGATCCGGCCGTCGACGACACCTTGGTAGAGCAGGTCGATCCGGTGCTCGACCGAACCGATTCCGTTGGGAATCTTGGCAAAGTTGCCGATCCCCATCTCCTTCTGGTCCTTCATGCAGAACGGGCAGTGGTCGGTCGAGACCGCCGTGACGTCACCAGTCCGGATGTAGCGCCACAGCTCGTCCTGATGCCCTTCGGCGCGCGCGCGAAGCGGCGTCGAGCACACCCACTTCGCCCCTTCGAACCCCGGCGCACCGAGGTTCTCCTCGAGCGACAGGTAGAGATACTGCGGGCAGGTCTCGCCGAACACGTTCTGACCGGCGTTGCGCGCCTCGGCGATCCGCGCCAGTGCCTGCTTGGCCGACACATGAACGACGTACAGCGGTGCGCCGGTCATGTCGGCGAGCATCACCGCGCGGTGCGTCGCTTCCTGCTCGGTCTGCCACGGCCTGGTCACCCCGTGGTAGTACGGCGCGGTCTCGCCGCGGGCGAGCGCCTGCTGCACGAGGACGTCGATCGCGGACCCGTTCTCCGCGTGCATCATGATCAGCCCGCCGTTGCCGGCTGCGGCCTGCATCGCGCGCACGATCTGGCCGTCGCTCGACAGGAACACGCCGGGATAGGCCATGAACAGCTTGAAGCTCGTGACGCCCTCGTCGATCAGTGCGTCCATCGCCTTGAGGGAGTCGTCGTCGACCTCGCCGATGATCTGGTGGAACGCGTAGTCGATCGCGCAGTTGCCGCCCGCCTTCTCGTGCCACAACGCGAACTGGTCCAGCACCCGCTGCCCATGGGTCTGCACGACGAAGTCGACGATCGTCGTCGTACCGCCCCAAGCGGCCGCGCGGGTGCCGGTCTCGAAGGTGTCCGAGGCGAACGTGCCGCCGAACGGCATCTCCATGTGGGTGTGCCCGTCGACGCCGCCCGGGATGACGTACTTGCCGGTCGCGTCGACGACCCGGTCGGCGGAGGCCGCGAGGTCACCGAGCGCGGTCGACCCCGGCGCGAGCACCGCCGCGATGGTCTCGCCGTCGATCAGGACGTCCTGGCGGGCCGAGCCGGTCGAGCTGACGACCGTGCCGCCGCGGATAAGCGTGGTCACGGCACGGTGATCTTCGTGTAGGAGTCCGGCCGGCGGTCTCGGTAGAACTGCCAATCGTTGCGGGTCCTGGTGATCTCGTCGAAGTCGAGGTCGCGGATGACGAGCTCTTCCTTGTCGGTCGAGGCCACCTCACCCACGTAGTTGCCGCGCGGGTCGACGAAATAGCTCGAGCCGTAGAACTGCACGGCCTCGGCACCGAACTCCTCCGACTCCAGCCCGATCCGGTTGTTCGCCGCGACGAAGTACTGGTTGGCCGCGGCGGCCGCCGGCTGCTCGAGCTCCCAGAGCCGGTTGGATAGGCCGGGCTTCGTCGCCGAGGGGTTGAAGACCAGCTGGGCGTTGTTGAGGCCGAGCTCGCGCCAGCCCTCGGGGAAGTGCCGGTCGTAGCAGATGTAGACGCCCACCCGGCCGACCGCGGTGTCGAACACCGGGTAGCCGAGGTTGCCGGGCCGGAAGTAGAACTTCTCCCAGAACTGCGGCAGGTTCGGGATGTGGTGCTTGCGGTAGCTGCCGAGCAGGCTCCCGTCGGCGTCGATCACGGCTGCGGTGTTGTAGTACTCCCCCTCGTTGGCGACCTCGTAGATCGGCAGGATGATCACCAGGCCGAGCTCCTTGGCGAGCGCCTGGAAGCGCTCGACCGTCGGGCCCGGGATCGGCTCGACGTACGCGTAGTACTTCTGGTCCTGCACGATCCCGAAGTACGGTCCGTAGAACAGCTCCTGGAACCCGATCACCTGTACGCCGGCCGCGGCCGCATCCCGGGCCAGCTCCTCGTGGCGTTTGATCATCGAGTCCTTGTCGCCGGTCCACGCGACCTGGGTAATGGCGGCTCTGACAACACTCATCCGCGAATCTTCACACAACTGGCAACGC
>CAYNDD010000140.1:0-6236 GCA_964395425.1 uncultured Frankiaceae bacterium | reverse complement strand
CGCCGGTGAACTCCCGGGGCTGAGCTGTGCGCTGCCAAGGCCGCAGGGAGCGCCGCGTGCTTGGAGGCACGCAAGCGAGCGAGAACGCCGGCAGCGCGCAGCTCAGCCCTGGGAGTCGTGCAGGGTCATCGGGCCGTAGACCTCGCGGCCGTCGTCGAGCAGCACCACCGCGTCGACGCCGGCGTCGAGCAGCTGCCGCCAGGTCTCGCCGATCCAGGTCTCCGCGTCCGCCTGGGTCGGGAAGCTCTCGCTGATCGGCGCGTCGTCCGGCGCGACCACCGCGCCGTCGCTGCTCTCGTACCGCCAAGTCCATCCCACGCCGGACACCGTAGTGGTGAGACCCGTCACTTGTGGCAACCCGCCGATCACAGGCCCCTGCGTTGACTGCGGACCCCGCCTGTGGTGGCATCGCCTTGCAACCGCCGTGGGCGGGGGAAGTCCGGTCGAAGTCCGGCGCTGACCCGCAACCGTAGGCCTCGATCCTGAGGCAAGCCGGGATACCCGCGTACGACGAGGGCTCCAACGACAACCGTCGAGGTAAGCGGGGCGGAGCCCGGGCACCCAGCCCGTCACCGCCCCCTCGCTCGTCGCGGTCCGATGACCGCTGCGGCAGGGGGCATTCGCGTGCCGGAGGTGGCTCGGAGCCGTTTCGCGTTCCTCACATCACAGGAGGACGTGTGACCCACATCCGTCGAATCGCCGCGGTCGCGGCCCTGAGCGCGGTCGCGGTCGCCGCGCTAGGTACTGCGACAGCAGCAGCTAGCAGCGCGACCGCAGCAGCAAGCAGAGCGACCGAACCGCCGATCAGCGCGCACCACCCCGCGACTCGTACGACGACCTCGCGCCCGGCCGCCGCGGCGGCCGGATATCTGGCCCGCCAGCTGACCGGGCGGCACCACGACCACTACGACGGCTCGTACCTGTCCGGGAAGCGGACGATCGTCTACGTCAACTACGGCGAGACCGCGGACGCGATCCTGTCGATGGACGCGGCCGGGGTCGCGCAGCGGGCCGCCGCTCGAGCGACGCGCTACCTGGAGAAGCACGTCAGGGCCTACGCCGGCCACTCGGCGGCGACGTACGCGCCCGGACCGATCGGCAAGCTGTTGCTCGTCGCCGAGGCCCAGCACGTCGACGTGCACTCCTTCGGCGGCCTGAACCTGGTGAGTGCGCTGGACAGCACCGAGGGCGTTCGCGGCGCAGCGGGCGGCGAGTTTCAGCAGAACCCGAAGGGCACCCCGGCGAAGTACGACTACTTCTCGACGGTCAGCCAGGCGCTCGCGGTGCTCGGTCTCGCCGACAGCCCGCACCCGGCCGACCGGCCGGACGCGGCCGCGGTGACCTTCCTCGCCGGCCAGCGGTGCGCGGGCGGCGGCTATCCGACCGAGCTGCTGTCGTCGCCGGCCGCGGCCTGCGCGGCCGGCAAGGACATCGACTCGACCGGGTACGCCATCCAGGCGCTCCTCGCAGCCGGCTCGCCGGCGACCGCGGACCTGTCGTGGCTGCGCAGCGTCGAGCACCCGAACGGCGGCTTCGACCACTCCGCCAACGCGAACTCCACCGCACTCGCGATCCAGGCGCTCGTGGCGGGCGGCAAGAGGGTCGGCAAGCCCGAGGCGTGGCTGGTCGCGCACCAGGTCGGCTGCTCGGCGCCGGCCGACCGGCGCGGAGCGGTGAAGTTCCAGGGCACGTACGACGCCTCCGCCCTGCTGGCAACCAGCCAGGCGGGCGCGGCATTGGCGGGCAAGCCGCTGGCCGCGATCGACAAGGCCGGCGCGCGCGCCGCGGCGCCGGTGCTGTCGTGTCCGGCGGTCCGGAAGTGACCAGGCGCTGATGAACTCCCGTCGCGGTCTCGCGCTCGGCATCGCGGTCGTCGCACTGGCGACCGTGACACCGAGCGCGGCCGCGACGGCCGCGGCCGGGCGGGACAAGCCGACGATCTGCGTGGCGCTGGTCGTCGATGGCCGCTCGCTCGGCAGCGACGTCAGCACCGCCTGCGCGACGGTGCCGCGCGACGCGACCGGGATCGACGTCCTCGAGGCGGCCGGGCACCGGGTCGGCTTCCGCAGCGACGGCCTGCTCTGCACCATCGACGGCCTGCCGAAGACCGGTTGCGCGGACATCGACGACAGCCACTACTGGGCGTACTTCCATCGCGCGCCGGGCCGCACGAAGTGGGTCTACAGCAGCGAGGGGCCGTCGACGTACCAGCCGGTCAACGACTCCACCGAGGGCTGGGTGTTCGACAACGGCTCCACCCGCACGCCGGAGAACGTGCCGTACGCCACGATCTGCGCGGCCACGAAGACGACGCCGGGCCCGCACCCCACGACGACGACAACACCGAGCCGCCCGAGCTCCGCCGGGTCGGCCGCATCGACGCCGCGCGCGACCAGGTCCTCGGCCTCGCACCATCACTCGAAGCCGCGGCCGGATCCGCCCGCTACCGCGCGACCCGCGACCGCGGTCGTGCCGTCGCCATCGGCGTCGTCGTCGGCACCACTGGCCGGAGCGGTGGTCCCAGCTCCGCATCACCGGGCCTGGCTCGGGCTGGTGATCGGGCTGATCCTGGTGCTCGGGCTCGGCGGACTGGCCGCGTTGCGCTTCCGCCGCTCGGAGCGGCCGCGATGAGGGCGCGCCGGCTGCCGCGGATGCTGCACCCCGGCGCCTGGTGGCTGTGGGCGAGTGCGCTCGCGGTCGCCGCGAGCCGCACCACCAACCCGTTGCTGCTCGCGGCAATCGTCGCCATCACCGGGTACGTCGTCGCAGCGCGGCGCCCGGCAACGCCGTGGAGTGCGTCGTACTCGATGTTCCTCAAAGTCGGTCTGCTCGCGATCGCGATCCGGGTTGCCCTGTTCGCGGTGCTCGGGGGTGAGCCGGGTGCGCACGTGCTGATCCGGTTGCCGGTCGTGCCGCTGCCGTCATGGGTGGCCGGCGTACGACTCGGCGGACCGGTCACGTTGGAGGGAGTGCTCGCCTCGGCGTACGACGGGATGCGGCTCGGCGTGATCTTCTGCTGCATCGGCGCGGCCAATGCGCTCACCAGCCCGCGCCGACTGCTCAAGTCGCTGCCCGGCGCGCTTTATGAAGCCGGGGTTGCCGTCACGGTCGCCCTCGCGGTCGCGCCGCAGGCGGTCGCCGCGGTCGGCCGGCTGCGCGCGGCCCGCCGCCTTCGGGGACGGTCCGATCGCGGGCTGCGGCGGATCCGCGGCCTGGCGATCCCGGTGCTCGAGGGCGCGCTCGAACGATCGGTCGACCTGGCCGCGGCGATGGACGCGCGCGGCTTCGGCCGGCGCGGGACGACCCCGGCTTTGATCCGGCGGACGACCGCCGGGCTCACCCTGCTCGGGCTGTCCGCCATGGTGGCGAGCAGCTACGGCTTGATCGATCGTGGCGCGCCCGGGCCGATCGGCGTACCGCTGCTCGTCGCCGGTGCGGCTGTGACCGCGGCCGGATTCGCGGTCGGAGCCCGCCGCGGCGGCCGCACCCGCTACCGGCCCGACCCCTGGCGGCTGGCCGAGTGGCTGGTCGCGGCCAGCGGGCTCGCGGCCGCGGTGCTGGTCTGTTCGGGCTCGTTCGCCGCCTTGTCGCCGTCGACCTCGCCGCTGGTAGCGCCGGCACTGCCGCTCATCCCGGCCCTCGGGCTGGCGCTCGCGCTGCTGCCGGCGTGGATCGCGCCGCCACTGCCGCGGCCGCGACCCGCAGTCGCAGTCCGCGAAGCCCCCACCACGGTGCGGGAGCCGGTGACGGTCGGATGATCCGGTTCGAGCATGTGAGCGTCACCTATCCCGGTGCCGGCGCGGCGGCGATCTCCAAGGTCTCGCTCGAGATCGGCGAGGGCGAGCTGATCCTGGTGATCGGCCCGACCGGTGCCGGGAAGTCGACCCTGCTCAAGTGCGTCAACGGGCTGGTCCCGCACTTCACCGGTGGCCGGTTGTCGGGTCGCGTGGTGGTCGACGGACGTGACACCCGCACGTCGCCGCCGCGCGAGCTCGCCGATGTGGTCGGGTACGTCGGCCAGGATCCGGCCGCCGGGTTCGTGACCGACGTGGTCGAGGACGAGCTTGCCTATGGCATGGAGTCACTTGGCGTCGAGCCGTCGGTGATGCGGCGCCGGGTCGAGGAGACGCTCGACCTGCTCGGCCTGTTCGACCTGCGCGACCGCCAGCTGCTGTCGCTGTCGGCCGGCGAGCAGCAGCGGGTCGCGATCGGCTCGGTGCTGACCGTGCATCCGAAGGTGCTCGTTCTCGACGAGCCGACCTCGGCGCTCGACCCGCCGGCGGCGGACGACGTCCTGGCCGCGCTCACCCGGCTGGTGCACGACCTCGGCCTGACCGTGCTGATCTCCGAGCATCGGCTCGAACGGGTCATCCAGCACGCTGACCGGATGGTGCTGCTCGGCGCGGTCGGCGCGACGATCGGCCCGCCCGCGGAGGTGCTGCGCGAGAGCCCGGTCGCACCGCCGATCGTCGACCTGGGCAGGCGCTTCGGCTGGTCGCCGTTGCCGCTGTCGGTCCGGGACGCGCGCCGGCTCGCGGCACCGCTGCGCGACTCGCTGGCCGCGCTCGCGCCGCTCCCGGCGGCGTCGGCCGGTCAGTCGCGGGTGCCGGCCGAGCCGGTCGCGCAGGTCCGCGGCCTGGTGGCGTCGTACGACGGGGTGCCGGCCCTGCGCGCGGTCGACCTGGGCGTCCGGCGCGGCGAGATCGTCGCGGTGATGGGCCGCAACGGTGCGGGCAAATCGACCTTGCTGACCACCCTGGCCGGACTCCGCAAACCCTCCTCGGGCACCGTCGTCACCCCGGACCGGGTCGGCCTCGTGCCGCAGGAGCCCGGCGACCTGCTGTGGGCCCAAACCGTTGCGGCTGAATGCATCGACGCCGACCGAGACGCCGCGGCGTCGCCCGGAACGACCCGGGCGTTGCTCACCGAGCTGGCCCCGGACGTCAGGTCCGAACACCATCCGCGCGACCTCTCTGAGGGCCAGCGGCTCGCGCTCGTACTGGCCGTCGTGCTCGCGGCCAGGCCGGCCCTGCTGGCGCTCGACGAGCCGACCCGCGGGCTCGACTACGCCACCAAGCACCGGCTGGTCGCCATCGTGAAACGGCTGGCGGCCGAGGGTCACGGCGTGTTGATCGCCACCCACGACGTGGAGCTGGTCGCCGAGGTGGCCGACCGGATGGTGGTGCTCGCCGACGGCGAGATCGTCAGCGACGGGCCGGCCCGCGAGGTCGCGGTGTCGTCTCCGGTCTTCGCCCCTCAAGTGTCGAAGGTGCTCGCGCCGCTGCCGCTGTTGACCCTCGCCGATGTCGAGCGCGCCCTGGCGGGTGCGCGGTGAGCGCGCTGTCGGCGGTGCGGGTCCGGCCGCGATCGGCGTTCGCGCTCTTCGCCGCCTCGGTGGTCGGCGTGATCGGCTTCGGCTGGCCGTTGCTCGACTCGCGGCTGGCCGGCACCAGCACGACCGCTGCGCACGCCGACGATGCGCCGTGGCTGTTCATCGCGCTGCTCGCGCTGCTGCTCGCGGTCGTGCTCGCCGAGGTCAGCGAGAACGGCATCGACGCCAAGACCGTTGCGGTGCTTGGCGTTCTCGCCGGTTGCGGGGCGGCGCTACGCCCGCTGTCGGGCGGGGCGACCGGCTTCAGCTTCGTGTTCTTCCTGCTGATCCCGGCCGGTCGGGTGTTCGGGCGCAACTTCGGGTTCGTGCTCGGCGCGATCACCCTGCTCGCGTCGGCGTTGCTCACCGGACAGGTCGGGCCATGGCTGCCGTTCGAGATGCTCGGGTGCGCATGGACCGGGTTCGGCGCGGGTTGCCTGCCGCGGGCCGGCGGCCGCCGCGAGCTCGCCGTGCTTGCGGCGTACGGCGCGGTGTCCGGGCTGCTTTACGGGTTGATCCTGAACCTGTCGTTCTGGCCGTTCGCGCGCTACCTGCCGGCTCAGATCGCGTTCGTGCCGGGCGGCTCGATCGGCGACAACCTGATCCGCTGGGTGCGCTTCGATCTCACGACCTCGCTGGGCTTCGACATCCCACGCGCGCTCGGCAACGCCGTACTCGTTCTGGCCCTCGGCGGCCCGGTCCTCGCCGCGCTGCGCCGGGTCGCCCGCCGCGCCGCCTTCGACGCCCCAGTGGAGCTCGCTCCCCTCCCCTAGCAATGTCACATTGCCTAGGGCTTTGTGGGGGTGATGTCACATCACCACCACAAAGTGCGGGGCAATGTCACATTGCGTGGCCCGGTCGCTAG
>CAYNDD010000139.1:0-8873 GCA_964395425.1 uncultured Frankiaceae bacterium | reverse complement strand
CTCGCCAGTGGCACTGAAGCCATTCTGGCCGTTGACTGTGAGAATCCTGTGAGCCGCTTTCCAAGCAATGTCACATTGCCCCGCACTTCGTGGGGGCAATGTGACATCACCCCCACAAAAGCCCATGCAATGTGACATCGCTAGGCGGGGGGCTGGGCGAGGGCGGCGCGGAAGACCCAGTGCTTGAGCAGGACGAAGCGCAGCGCGGTCGCGGCGGCGTTGGCGATCACGAGCGCGGTCAGTTCGGCCCACCTCGCCGGGTGCGGATCGACTACGTGCAGTGCGGCAAGGGCCACCGAGGTGAGCGCGAGGGCGAGCGCGAACACGCCCAAGCCCTGCAGCTGGTGCCGCACCATTCCCGCCCGTTGCGTCAGCCCGAATGTGATCCGCCGGTTGGCCGTGGTGTTGGCGACCGCGGTCACGCCCAGCGCGATCGCGTTCGCGCTGAAGGCGCCGAGGTGCACCCGGAGTACGGCGTACAACCCGAGGTAGGCGATCGTGCTGAGCACGCCGATCGCCCCGAACTGGCCGACCTGGCGGGCCAACCGCCCGCCGCGCATCAGCCGTGCGACTCCGCGCAGGTCCGCCCGCGCGGTCGCGACGATGTCGACGGTCGAGTGCGGGTCGTCGACCCAGTCGACCGGAACCTCGTGGATCCGCAGGCCCGCGCGCTCGGCCAGCACGAGCAACTCGGTGTCGAAAAACCACCCCTGGTCCTTCACCTCCGGCAGGATGACCGCGGCCCGATCGCTGCGGATCGCCTTGAAGCCGCATTGCGCGTCGCTGAAGCCGGCGCCCAGCGCGGTCCGCAGGATCGCGTTGTAGGACCGGGAGATCAGCTCGCGCTTCGGCCCCCGGATGACTCGTGCGCTGCGCGCGAGCCGGGTGCCGATCGCGACATCGCTGTGACCGGACACCAGCGGCGCGACCAGGGGCAGCAGCGCGGCGAGGTCGGTGGAAAGGTCGACGTCCATATACGCGAGTACGGCGGCATCGCTGGTCTGCCATGCGGTGCGAAGCGCCCGGCCGCGGCCTTTCGGCACCAGTTGCACGAGCCGGATTCCCGGGAGCTCCGCGGCGAGCTCACCGGCGATGGCCCAGGTCGAATCGGTGCTTCCGCTGTCGGCGATCGTGATCCGCCAGTCCAGCGGAAAGCAATCGGTGAGATAGGCGTGCAGCCGGCGGATGCTGCCTGCGAGCGCGGCTTGCTCGTTGTGCACCGGCACCACGACGTCGAGCACCGGCGCGGTCGTCGCGGTCCGCGCCGACCGGCCGTTCGGTCGTTGCAGCTCCAGCGCGGTCATCACCACTCCTCGTTGTCATCGCCGCGTCAGTGGCGATGAATCAACGGTCGTGGTGATGGATGGGAACGGGCTGCGTCCTGGCTGTCAGGGAGCTACGAAAGATTGCGCAACGCGGTCAGGGCGCGGGCACGCCGTTCTGGGTGAAGCCGCCCTTACCGCCGCCGGAGCTGAGACGGGTGATGGCGAAGCCGCCGCCGGGCCCGAACCCGCCGCCGCCGAAGCGACCGGTGAGCGTCGAGCTGCTGCTCGGGACCGAGGCATTGAGGTCCGCGAGGATGACCCGTTGTCCCTCGGACAGACCCGCGGTGACTTCGGTCAGCGCCGGACCGACTGCACCGACGGTGACGGTGTGCCGGATCGACGTCCCGTTACGGAGCAGATCGACGTACGCCGTTGCACCCTGGTAGTGCACGGCCGAGGTCGGGACGGCCAGCACGTTCGACGCGGTTGCGAGCGTGATCGACACCGCCGCGTCGGCGCCGGCGACGATGGTGTCCGACGGGTCGGCGACGTCGACCGTTACCGGGTAGCTGATCGCACCGGAGTCCGACTCAGTTCCGGACCCGCCGATCGCAACGACCCGGCCGCTCACGGGACGGCTCGTCCCGTCGGGAATGATTCGCGCGGTCTGGCCGACCTTCATCCGGCGCACCTGGGTGTCGCTGACGTAAACCGTCGCCTTGTCCTGGTGTGAGCCGATGATCTCGAAGGCAGGGCTGGTCGCGCTGGAGCTGCCGGACACGCTGTCGCCCTTGCCGATGGTCACGGCCGCAACCGTTCCGCTGATCGTCGCATGCAACGTTGCCTGTCCGAGGTCGGACCTGGCGGTCGCGACCTGGGCACGCTCGGTGTCGATGGTCGCTTGGTCAGAAGCGAGGTCGGCCGCCGTCACGGTCGTCGTTGACCCGCCCGATGTTGACCGTCCGCCGTTGCCACTACCGGTGGTCGTCGAGCCCGAGTTTCCTTGGGTTTCCAACGACTTCTCGGCAGTCGACAGGTCCGCGCTGAGCACCTGCTCCGCCTGGTTGACGGAGCTCTCGTCAGCGCTGACGACCTGCTGGTCGTGCAGGAGCGCCTGGGCGGCGGCGGTGCACGAGAGTGTGACGGAGGTCGAGGCGGTCGTGCCGCCGGTGGTGCCGGGCGAGGATCCGGCCTCGCCGGCGCAGGCGGTGCTCTCGGTCTTGAGCGCGACCTTCGCGTTTGCAAGGTCGCGGTCGACGGCGTGCTGTGCGCGTACGACCGCCCGCTGGTCCGCGCGCAGCGTTGCGGCGGTCACCACCCTGTGGCCACCACCGGCTCCTGGCCCAGTCGGGTTGCCGCCGGAGCCGCCGGGTGAACCGGACGGCGCAGGATGCGGGCTCGACGTCACGGTTGCTGCGCGGTAGCTGACATCTGACGCCGCGTTGGTCACGGTTGATGCGGTTGACCCGGCGGCTGAGGCTTCGCCGGACTCGTCCTGCTGCAGCCGTTCGCGGGCGCTGCTCAGTCCGGCCTTTGCCGTGCGGAGGGCCGCCTGCAAGGTCGCGCGGTGCAGGTGCGCAAGGGTGGCTCCGGCGGCGACCCGGTCCCCGACCTTCACGTCGACCGTCGCCACCTTGCCGGCCACCTGGAAGTCGTCGTCGGCGTACCGCATGGGACTGAGCTCGCCGGTCGTGGTCAGCGTCTGGTCGACCGTGCCGTGGGTGACGGTGGCGGTCCGGTACGACGGCCCGGAGCTCCGGGTCAGCGCCCACGCCGACGAGGCCGCTGCGGCGGCCACGACAACCACGACGCCGACTACGAGAAGCCGGCGCGCGCCTCCGGCTCGGGGTTCATGCATTCGCCACCCCGGGCGAGCTACTAGGCGACGGCCGAGCCCCGAAGCCGAACCCGCGGCCACCTGGGCCAAACGCCTGGGTCGCGCATTTCCCATTGGCCGGCGCCGACAGAGTGATCGTCTGCGCGTTGATGCGTCCGGTGCTGGTCTTCGTGCCGATGGCGCTGACACAGATGCCGGACGTGACATCGCTGGCCGAGGCCTGCGCGTTCGACGAATACGTGGTCTGGGCCGTGGTCTTGACGGTGACCGGGCTGCCGTTGCCGATCGGCGACGTCACGACGATCGTCGATCCTGAGATCGATGTCACCGTGCCGAACGCGCCCCCGAAGCCGCGGCCGTCCCCGAAGCCGCCGCGCAAGCCGGGCGAACCGCTCGGTCGTGGCGTCGCGAAGTTGCTGAACGGCGGCGGCGATCCATTGCCTCCGCCAGGCAGTCCGCCGCCACCACCGCCGGGGAAGCCGCCGAAGCCCGAGCGGCCCGTGCATCCGTTGGTGCTCGTGACCGAGACGCTGGCTGCGGTGACCGTCTGTGCGGGCGCATTGGTCGACGTCGAGCGGCGGGCGCCGGTCACGCTGACGCAGTCACCCTTCGCGAGCGCCGACAGCGAGATGGCGCTGATCGTCGAGAAGCGCGTCTGGGAGGCCCAGGCGATGGACGAGTTCGTGCCATCGCTTTCCTTGATCGACGCGGTCGCCCCCGAGATCGCCTCGACCATCCCGCTCACGGTGCCGAGGTCGGCGAAGATGTTCGCTCGGTTCGGAGCGCCCGATGTCGTCGGCGCCGGGGTGCCTGCGCTGCTGGTGGTGGGCTTCGACCCGCCACCGCATGCGGTGATGACCAGCGCGAGCGAGGCCAGACCGAGCGTTGCGCCCAGTACGGCGGGCCGGGAGCGGGTTGCGGTCGCCATCATCGGATCCGTCCTGTCCGTCATGTCACTCGCTTCGCAATGCGTCGATCGGTGCAAGTCGCGCCGCGCGGCTCGCGGGGTAGACGCCGAAGGCGATACCGATTGCTACCGCCACGACGATCGCGCCGGCCGCGGCGGCGGTTGAGATCGAGATCGGGTCGGAGATGAAGTGGGGCAGCACGACGGCGCCGATCGTGCCCAACACCACGCCGAGGATCCCACCTGACAGACCCAGCACCGATGCTTCGACGAGGAACTGCCGCCGGATCGCCTTCGGCGTCGCGCCGAGCGCCTTGCGCAGGCCGATCTCGCGAGTTCGTTCCGTTACCGAGACGAGCATGATGTTCATCACACCGATTCCACCCACCAGCAGCGAGATGGCGGCGATTCCGCCGAGCAGCACAGTCAGTGTCTTGTCGACGCTGGTCGCGGTGGACAGTAGTGACTGCTGCGAAGCGATCGAGAAGTCGGCGTCGGTCGTATTCGTGATGCCGTGCAGCGCGAGGAGCTCCTGGTCGGCCTCCTGATAGGCGGCCGAGATCGTGTGACTGCTGCTCGCCTCGAGGTAGATGTCCGACACCGAGGTCCGCGACGTGCCCCCGATGACTCTCGTGGTGGCCGTCGACAGCGGGATGATCGCCTGGTCGTCCTGGTCACCGGTCGACGAGGACCCGGATCCGACCGAGTTGAGCAGCCCGACCACCTGGAACGGGATACCGCTGATCGTCACCGTCTGCCCGACCGCGTCGCGCGCGCCGAAGAGCTCCGACGAGGTCTCCGAACCGAGCACCACCACCGCAGCGTCGGTCGCCTCGTCGTTCGTGGTGAGGAACCGCCCCGACGTCACGGACCGGGCGCGCACGTTCAGCCATGACGGAGTCGCGCCGACGACGCTGGTGGTCCAGTTGGTCGACCCGGCCGTGAGCTCCTCCACGGTCGACGTGGCCGGTGCTACCGCGACGATGTCGGGGCTGCTCGCCTTCGCGTCGAGTGCAGTCGCGTCGGCGGTCGTCAGTGTCGAAGCGGATCCGAATCCGCCCCGCACGCCGGAACTGTTGGTCGAGCTGCCCGGCGTCACGACGAGCAGGTTGCTGCCGAGCGCGTTGATCTGGTCGCGGACCTGCTTCTGTGCGCCCTCACCGAGCCCGACGGTGAGCATCACCGCGGCGATCCCGATCAGGATTCCCAACATCGTGAGCAACGAGCGGAGCCGGTGCGAGCGAACGGCGGCCAGGCTGGTGCGCCCGGTCTCCAGCCAGTTCACCGCTGCGCCCCGATCGGTTGGGGCCGCTCGGGCTGGAGCTCTCCGTCGAGGATGTGCACCACCCGTTGGGCTCGATCGGCGATGTCCGCCTCGTGGGTGATGAGCACCACGGTCCGCCCGGCCTGGTGCAGGTCGGCGAGCAGGGTAAGCACCTCGGCGGACGAGGCCGAATCGAGATTTCCGGTCGGCTCGTCGGCGAGAATCACGGCCGGGTCGGTGACGAGTGCACGTGCCAGGGCGACCCGCTGCTGCTGCCCACCGGACAGCTCGCCCGGGCGATGCTCGACCCGGTCGGACAGGCCTACCCGGTCGAGCGCCTCCAGCGCGCGTTCCCGGCGAGTGTGTGCCGGCACGCCCGCGTAGGTGAGCGGTAGCTCGACGTTGCGCCATGCGGTGAGCGAGGCGAGCAGGTTGAACTGCTGGAAGACGAAGCCGATGCGCCGGTTGCGGATCTCGGCGAGGGCTGCTTCGTTCATTGTCGCCACCTGCTCGCCCGCAAGCAGGTACTCACCCGAGGTCGGTACGTCGAGACAGCCGAGGATGTGCATCAGGGTCGACTTGCCCGACCCGGACGGCCCCATGATCGCCATGTAGTCGCCGGCGAAGACCGACAGCGTGATGCCGCGCAGCGCCTCGACCTCGATCGAGCCGGTGCGGTAGGTCTTCCTCACATCCGTCAGCTCGAGCGTGAGGGCGCTCGCGGTGCTCGCGGTGCTCATGGTGCGGGCGATCCGCCGCCGAAGCCGCCGGTGGGGAATCCGCCGCCGCCGTTGCCGAAGGTGCCGCCGCCCGGGAATCCGCCGCCGGGGAAGCCGTTGCGTCCGCCGGTGCCGCCGCGGTTGGTGATCACCCGGCCGAAGGTCGGAATCGAAAGGACGACCTTGTCGCCTGCCTTGAGCCCGGACAGGACCTGGGTCTCGGCGCCGAAGCTCTGTCCGACCGTGATGGTTCGTCTCGACGTACCGGAGCCGTCGTTGACCTGAACGGTCGCGGTCGATCCGTTGTAGGTGATGGCGAGGGTCGGGATCTCGAGCGCTTTGAATGCCTTCTTCGTCGTGATCGACAGGGTTGCGCTGGCGCCCGCGTAGACACCACTCGGGTGGCCGGAGACCTTCACGACGACCGGGAAGCTGACCACGCCGGACGTGCTGGACGGCACGGTGCTCACCGACGAGACGACACCGCTGACCGGGGTGTTCGCCCCGTCGGGGGTGACCTGGACGGGCTGCCCCTTCTTCACGCTGCTGATCTCGGTGTCATCGACGCTGGCGTTGACGACGAAGGAGTTCGACGATTGGACATCAACCTGGCTGCTCGAGTCCGAGGAGGCGCCGGCGGCGTTGGCAGCGCCGACCGAGGAACCGCCGGATACCTGCTGACCGACCGTGAGGTTCACCGCGGTGACCGTGCCGGCGATTGTTGAGCGCAGCGTCGCATCGGCCAGCGCCTGTTTGGCGCTGCGCAGCGAGCTCCGCGCCGCGCGCAGCGCAGCCTTGTCCGAGGTCAGCTGCACGGAGCTCGCTGAGCCGTCAGTGGCGACCTGGTCCGCCGCTGACGCGACGGTTGCTTTCGCCGCGTCCTCGGCCGCTACCAGCGCGATCCTGGTGATGCTTGCGAGTCGTTGGTCCTTCTTCACCGTCGAGCCGGCCTTCACCCACACCTTGGTGACCCGGCCGGTGGCGGCGAAGTCGAGGCTTGCCTCGTGGGCCGGCTCGATCGTCCCGGACGCCGAGACCGTTGAGGTGATCGTGTTGACCTGTGCGGCCACGAGCTGGGTCGAGGCGGAGCTCGAGCTCGACCGCGTCATCGCCCACGCCGTGACGCCGCCGCCGGCGACCACGACGATCACCAGGCCGACGACGACCGGCCAGCGGCGCAGGCTGCGGGTCAGCCGTGACACGGGCGACTTCCTTCCCTGTCGCGCGGACAGCGCGGCGTACGTCGGAGGGTCCGGTGATTGCGCTCAGCCTGGTCACTCGCCCTGAGCAAGACGTGAGGGGAACCTTAGGGTTTGCTGTCAGCTGATCGAGCTGTGATGTCCGTGGGCGAGGGTCAGGAACTCGGCCCGGCTGCGGGCGTCGTCGCGCAGATGACCGAGCAGCGTGGACGTGACCGTCGTCGCGCCGCGCGCGCCTACGCCTCGCGTCGTCATGCAGGTGTGTTCGGCTTGCAGGACGATGCCGACCCCCTTGGGGGCCAGGTTGTCGTTGAGCCAATGCGCGATCTGGATGGTCATCCGTTCTTGTACCTGCGGCCGCCGCGCGAACAGCTCCACCACCCGGGCCAGCTTGGATAGGCCAAGGATCCGTTCGTCGGGCAGGTACGCGACGACGGCCGTACCGATGAACGGCAACAGGTGGTGCTCGCACACCGAGGTGAACGGAATGTCGCGCGCAATGACGAGCTCGTCGTAGCCCTCGTCGTTCGGGAAGGTCGTCAGCGAAAACTCGCGGGGGGTCAGCAGCTCCGCGTACGCCCGGGCAATCCGCCCCGGCGTGCCGGCGAGCGGGCCGTGGCTGCGGTCGATGCCGAGCGCGTCGAGGAGCGCGCCCGCAGCCGCCTCCGCGGCCTCGAGATCGATGTCACCGTTCGTCATCGCGGCCTCGCTCCTGACTCATGATCCGTCGACCGGGGTGTAGGTGCCCCAGATCTCGCGCAGGGCATGGCAGACCTCGCCGACCGTGGCACGGGCCGCGAGTGCCGACTTCATCGGCGGCAGCACGTTGTCGGTGCCCTCGGCGGCCCGGCGGAGCTCGTCGAGCCCGCGCTTGACGTCGTCGGACGAGCGCTCGGCCCGCAGGGCGGCGAGCCGCTCGGCCTGTTCGGCCTCGATCGTCGGGTCGACCCGCAGCGGCTCGTAGTGCTCCTCCGCGTCGAGGGCGTAGCGGTTCAGCCCCACGATCACGCGTTCACCCGAGTCGATCTGCAGCGCCGTCCGGTACGCCGCCAGCTCGATCTGGCCCTTCTGGAAGCCCTGCTCGATCGCGGCCACCGCACCGCCCATGTCCTCGACCGTCGCCATCAGCTCCAGCGCGGCGGCCTCGACCTCATCGGTCAGCGACTCCACGGCGTACGAACCGGCGAACGGATCGACCGTCGAGGTCAGGTCCGTCTCGTGCGCCAGCACCTGCTGCGTCCGGACCGCGAGCCGGGCCGCCTTCTCGGTCGGCAGGGCGATCGCCTCGTCGAAGGAGTTGGTGTGCAACGACTGGGTGCCGCCGAATAACGCGCCAAGAGCCTGCACCGTGACGCGGATCAGGTTGACCTCGGGTTGCTGTGCGGTGAGCTGTACGCCGGCGGTCTGTGTGTGGAAGCGCAGCATCAACGAGCGGGGATCCTTGGCGCCGAACTCCGCGCGCATCACCCGGGCCCAGATCCGGCGGGCGGCCCGGAACTTCGCCACCTCCTCGAGCAGGGTGGTGCGGGCGACGAAGAAGAACGCGAGTCGTGGTGCGAACTCGTCGACGTCCTGGCCGGAGGCGATCGCGGCCCGGACGTACTCGATGCCGTCGGCGAGGGTGAACGCGATCTCCTGCGCGGGCGTCGCGCCGGCCTCGGCCATGTGGTAGCCCGAGATCG
>CAYNDD010000138.1:0-8910 GCA_964395425.1 uncultured Frankiaceae bacterium | reverse complement strand
GCGGTCAGATTGCCGGTGGTGAGGTTCTCGACTCCTTCGTCGAAGTCGAGCGTGATCTGGTGGTAGGCGCCGGCCGCTGTTGCAGCGGTCACGACCGGGTCGAACACATACTGCGGTGCGGCGGCGACCTGCAGCGTGTTGGCGAATCCGAGCTTGGTCAGCTTCTTCCCGCTGAAGTAGCCCTCGTTTCCGGCGTTGTCGACGACGGCGGCGCTGACATGCCACTTGCCGATAGGCACACACCTGCGGAAGGTCGCGGTGCCGGTCCATTGCGAGCCGGTCCGCGTCAGCCGCACGTTGACGTTTCCGCCGTCCTCGAACTCGCCGAGGCCGCCGAACCCAACCACGGACGAAGCACCGGACGGGTTGCTGCCGTTACCGAACTCGATGCGGATACCGGTGTTCTTCTCGAAGCTGACCTCGATTCCCTTCACGCCCGATACTGCATCGCTTGCGGACGCCGTGACTGCGACAGTCTGGGCTCCGGTGGTGGTGTCGACACTGGTCGGCGTGAAGGTGAACTTCGTCAGCGCCGGTGGCGTGACGTCGATCGTGCTGGTCACCGTCACGGTCGAGGCGAAGCCGAGCAGCTGCAGCTCGGTGTGGTCGTAGTTGCGGTATTGCGGCGCGAAGCCCCGCCCGAACTCCGCGCTGACCTCGGCTTGTGGCTTCACGTCGCCGACCCACCGCGGCATCGTGACGTGACCGCGCCAGCTGTGACCGGTGGAATGCAGTCGGGTATGCAGCTGGAGGAAGCGGTTCTTTCCGTGCTCGGGCCGCTGGTAGAAGTCGACGAAGACATGCTTCGGCTGATGGCCCGTGAACCGGGCGATGACGACGACGCGCTTCGTTGCATTGGTGGTGTCCACCGCGCTCGGCGACACCGTGAAGGCCGACAACTTGCCGGCCGGCACGGTGTGCTGCTTGGTCTTGGTCGGCGTCGGCCCGGTGAGCGTGAGCGAGGAGTCCCAACCGCTCTGCAGTGATATTGCGGTGGGTGATGCGGCGGTGGTCCCGTAGCCCGGATAGTCCTGATAGTTGCCGGCCGCATCGTTGACCTCGACATCAGTCAGCTCGTACACCCCCGGCCAGTCCTTCTGGCTGAACGCCGCCGCGCCGGTCCAGACCCCGTCGTCGGTGGTGCCCGAGGTACGGCGGAACTTCACAAAGACACCGCTGTTGTGCGGCCCGGCCAGGAAGGCGTCGAGGTGCTTCACCCCGCTGCCCGCGCCACCGGTGGCGGTGTCGACCGCGTCAGCGGTCAGCGTGACCGTCATCGCGCCGTTCGTCGTGTCCACGGTCTGCGAGCTGAACGTGACGCTCGAGATCTGCGGCGGCACGGTGTCAGCGGGATGCCCGCACAGATTGATTGCCGCGGCCGCGGCCGGCGTACCGGCGATCAAGGGGAGCAGCACCGTGCTCCCGATCAGCCCGGTCACCAGTGACCCGCGCAGAACCTGCTGTGTGCTCAGCCGAGATCTCATGCTCGTCCGCCAACTCTGTCGCGACGCGTTTGAACTACCGGTCTGGGCGTTGGACGCAGCGTAGGCCCGATCGGTTCCCAGGTCCTGACACGGCAGTTCCCCCAATAGTGGGGCACAACGGGGTAGTCCCCGCGGACCAGCGACCGGCAGGCAACCGTCGGGCTCGCCGGTGCGTATTGGTGGGCAGTGGCGGGGTCGCTTCGTCGGCCTGCCGCTAGTCAGACGGTCCCGATTGTCGGTGGCGTGCGGGCGCCTCGTCGGCACGCGAGGTCAACGGTTCACCAGGCCGTGCTGGACGGCGAGCGTTGCGGCCTCGACCCTTCCCCTGACCCCGAGCTTGTCCAGGATGTGGGACACGTGGATGCCGGCGGTCTTCGGGCTGATGTAGAGCGCCGCGGCAATGTCCTTGTTGGTCCGACCCTCGGCGATCAGTGCCAGCACCTGCTGTTCGCGCTCGGTCAAGCCGAACCGGTCGGCCGCCGGCCCCGGCTTCGACTCGGACGAGGCGGACGGTTCGGTGTCGAGGCTGATCCGGGCACGACGGGCGAGCCCGGTAAAGTCCTCGATCAGCGGCATCGCACCAAGACTCTCGGCGATCGCAAGGCCGTCACGTAGTGCCTCGGCAGCGCTGTCGCGTGATCCTCGAGATCGGCGGCTATCCGCGATCCGAAGCAGGCAATACGCCGTCATCAGCGGCTCAGCGAGTTCCCGCCATGCCGCGAGTGCGCCCTGCCACCGCTCGGGATCGACGTCGCCGCCAGCGCGGGCTCGTTCGGCGGCGGTTGTCGCGCGGTAGGCCTCGGCGAGCGCGCCCCGGCCGGGCAAACTTGCCGCGATCGTGCTCAACGTCTTCAGTGACTCATCCGGGCGGGCATTTCGTGAGCCCGCGCCGTCCGCCGACATCCGCAAGCCTTGCCAGACCAATGGCCAGACGTAGCGCTCCTGCCACTCTGCCTGGATCGCTCCAAGCGCCTCGATCACGATGTGTTGGGCGCGCTCGATGTTTCCTTCGAGACGGGCCGCCTCGCTGTCGACGAACGCGGCATCGAGATCGATGTCGTAGACACCGACATCGAGGTCACGGGCTCGCTGGACGTGCCCGATCGCGGCCGCCGCCTCGCCGCGCGAAACGGCGAGCTGACCGGCGAGCACCTGCAACGCAGCCGCCGAGTACGGCGCGCTCTCTCGCCCGCCGTGCTCGGCGAGAAGCGCATCCGCCTCAGTCCAGCGGCCGAGCCGGATCAGTGTCTCGACGAGATTGCACACGGTCAGGCAGGCGCTTGCGGAGTGCAAGACGCCGCTGCGGCGGGCGGCATCGACCGCGTCCCCGGCTGCGATGACGGCGTCGTCGTGACGACCGAGCATGCCGAGCACATCGGAGTTGGCAAGCTGGGCTCGCAGGTAAGCATCGACACTGCCGGTCTCCTGGGCGATGCCGATGGAGGTGGCGAGCGTGGCCATTCCGGCCTCGATGTCGCCAAGGCGGATCCGCGCCGATCCCAGTACCGCGGTCGCCTCGGCGAGGTGCTGGTCCGCCGGTCCCTGCGCTAGCTCGGCGACGGCTTCTTCGAGTAACGGTAGAGCGGCAGCGGCATCGGTGAACTGAACGTTGCCCCCGATGGCGACCAACACGATCCCGCGTTCTCGATGACAATCTGTCGGGAGAAGGTCCAGTGCCTCATTCAGCACCTCCCTGCGTTCGTCAAGGCGGCTGAGATCGCGCAGCGCGACCGCCTTCTGTGCAAGGAGCATCGCCCGTCGTGCCGGCTGGTCGGGCTCCAGGGCGGCGAGCGCCTGATCGGCGAGCGCCACTGCTTTTGCGGCTGCGCCGGCGACGACTGCGAGATCGCTCGCCCGTACCAGGAGATCGACCAGCGTGGTGCTTGTGAGCTCCGCAGCATCACTGACGCGGGGCCACAGCCCGACGGCCCGTTGCAAATGGGCGAGCGCCTCGTCCGGGGCGAACGCCATAGCTGACGACCCGGCCGCCCGCACCGAGGCCGCCAGCGCACGTGGGAGGTCGCGTGCGGCGTCCCAGTGGTAGGCGAGCATCGCGTCGACCGGCGCACTGTCGCCGGCGAGGGTCTCGTCGCGTTCGAGCGCCGTACCGAACGCTGAATGCAGTTGCGAGCGCTCGCCCGGAAGCATGTCGTCGTACACCGCTTCGCGGGTCAACGCATGCCGGAAGACGAATCCGCCGCTGTCGTCAACGGCGAGCAGCTGGTGTTCGACGGCCGAGCGCAACGACGCCTGAAGCGGGTGCGGCTCCTGACCCGTGACGAGGGCGAGGAGCTCGTCGCCGGTGGGACGGCCGGCCGCGGCGGACACCGCGCGCAGCAGCTTCTGCACCTGTGGTGTCGTGGTCGTCAGCCGTGCAAGCAGCAGTTCGCGGATCGAGTCGGGTAGCCGGTCGGGATCGGAGCCGTCACGCATCACGCCGATGAACTCTTCGGCCAAGAACGGGTTGCCCTCAGAACGTCGGAGCACGCGGTCGACCAGGTCGCTGCCGGGCTCGTTGCCCAGGATGGCGGTCAGCAGCGACTCGACCCCAAGGCGGTCCAGCGGTGCCAGGTCGATGTTGCGCACCCGCCGGGCGCGACTCCAGCCGGAGAGCACGGCGCGCAGCGGATGGGATCGATGCATCTCATCGGAGCGGTAGGTGAGCACCAGCAGCAGCGGGGCTTCGCGCAGCTCGGCGACAAGGAACGAGACGAGGTCGAGGGTCGCGCGGTCGGCCCAGTGCAGGTCCTCGATGATCAGCATGAGCGGCTGTTGCGCAGCGGCGCGCTCGAGGACACCGAGCACCAGCTCGAACAACCGTGCCGCCGGACTCGGCGGTGCCTGGTCCCCGCCCGCGGTGGGATCGAGCTCGGGCAACAGCCGAGCCATCTCTCTGCGCGCATGGCCAAGCACCACGTCGAGCCGATCAGCGTCGAGTGATCGGGTCAACGCTCGCAGCGCGCCAACCAGCGGGGCATAGCTGACGCCCTCCTGGCTCAGCTCGACGCATCGGCCGCTCGCCAGCGCCAACCCGCTGCCGACCGCCAGGTGTTGGGATTCCGCGAGAAACCGAGTCTTGCCGACACCAGCCTCGCCTGACACCACGACCGCAACACACGAGCCAGCGAGCGCGTCACGCTGCGCCTCAGCAATCACCGCCAGTTCGTGGTGGCGACCGATGAAGACGGGGCTGACAAGTCCGTCTACCACGCAGGGAGCGTCCCATCCCGGCGACTCCCGCACTAGCACTATCGGCGAACCGTCAACTCGAGTCGGTGGACGCTGCTCAGCCCGAGTGGGTCCAGGATCCGTACCGCGAACCGGTAGGAACCGGCTCGGGTCGGGACGCCGGAGATAACGCCGGCGCGGCTCAGGCGAAGACCCGGCGGTAGCGAACCACTCGACTTCGTCCACCGGTACGGCGCCCGCCCGGAAGCGGCGTGGAGCTGGATCCGGTAGTGGTGGCCCCGGGTGGCTCGCGCGAGCGTCGACGTGACGAGGCTTGGGGCCAGCGCGTACGCGTGGACCTTGCGGGAGCTGCCCACCGCTTCGCAGAACGTCGCCGACGGGCACGCGATCGAGGTGACGGTCTCGCCGTCGTGGAAGGCGATGCTGAGGCGCCAGCCGGAGCCGTTCCAGCGGAAGACATCACCGATGCTGTTGTCACCGGCCAGGCAGAACATCCGGCTGCTGCATGCCACGGATTCGATGTCGCTCGGCGAGACCGGCCGCGAGGCCAACCACTTGTGGCCGTTCCAGACGGTGAGGTCCGCGCCGCCGGCCACACAGAACGACCGGCTCGGGCACGACACGGTCAGGATCTGTTGGCTACTCCTGGAGTCGATCGTCACGAGCGAGGACCAACTCGAGCCGTTCCAGGTGACGCCCTGGCCGTTGTTGCTCCCGGCAACGCAGAAGGTCGGGCTCGCGCACCACAGACTGTAGAGCGCGTTGGCAGATGGCCCGCCGGTCCAGGTCCCGTGAGTGCGGATCCACTCGCTGCCATCGGTGTCGACGGCAGCGCAGAACGACGTCGTCGGGCAGGACACCGACATCTCGTCGGCATCGTCGGTCGCCTCGCCGTCGAGCAGGCTCAACGACCAGTGCGAGCCGTTGAAGGTGTCGATGAAGCCCGCTGAGTCTGCCGCAACGCAGAACTGTGAGCTGGCGCAGGACACCGAGGTGTAGCCGACCGGATCCGAGTCGTGCCGAGCCGGCTTCGACCAGTGCCTGCCGTTGAACAGCATCACGTGATCGGACCCGTCGACAGCCGCGCAGAACGTGGTAGTGGGGCACGAGACGGAGGAGATCCCGGCGGTGGAGTGGTCGGCGTGGTCGATCCTCAGGCCGTGTCCCCAGCTCGGCTGGGCGTGGTGTGGGGCGGCAGCTGCTGATGTCGCGTTCAACCCGCCCAGCAGGCTGACGGTCGCGACGACGATGACGGCGATGAGTCCGGTTCGGTTGGCTCGACGATCGGTTGCGGTGGTGTTCATGGCGCTGCTCCAATGCTTCTCGAGAAGGTCAGAGGTGGGATGAGACCTGGGCCCCGGCGTGAGCCGGGGCCCAGACTCGGGGTTGGGGGCTGTCAGGGCGCCAGGATGTAGCGGACGCTGGCGGCCGGTGTCACTGTGCGGGTGTCGGTCGTGAAGGGCCCCTGTGAGCCGTTCATCTCAGTGAACGTGATCTGTCCACCGCTGACCTTGGTGACCCACGCGACATGTCCGTCGGGCTCGGCACCGTTGACACCTGGCGGGAAGACGACGATCGAGTTGATGCGCGGGGTTGCGGTGACGGTCCATCCGTCGTACGCCGCGTTGCCCGCCCAGTACTGCGCGTCGCCATTGTTGCCCGGCTTGATCAGGTAGGGGTACAGGCCGGTGAAGGCGTGGAACTTGGTGATGGCCCAGGACGTGCACTGGCCGGCCTGGCCTTCGTTGCTGGTGTCGGTGCGACCGGTCTTGACCGCCGCTGCCGGTGGCGCCGGGCAGCGTGCAATGCCGGGTGAGAAGCCGTCAAAGACCGGCGTGGTCAACAGGTCATCGGTGACGTAGTAGCCGTTGGGGAGCTTGTCCCAGATGTCCGTGCCGTTGTAGACCGAGCCGATGGTCTGGCAGGCGACGTGAGTCTGCGAGCCGTGGGGCAGGTTTCCAACGACGGCGTCGGCGGTGGACGGACCGGTGTGCTCGTTGAGGTGCGGCGTGGCGGTGACGGTGTAGGGGCCGGCGCAGGTGGTCGCCTGGGCCGGGGCGGCGGCGAGCAAGATGGCAACCGCAACTCCGAGCGAAGTGGCGATGGCGCCGGCAGTGCGGGAGCGGCGCGTCGTGGGGGTGGTGTCCCGCAGGTTCATGACTATCTCCTTTTGGTAGGCCTGCGATCCGACCCCGGTGGCCGGTGCTGGCGATGGAGACAGCCTCGGCGAAATCGCGTGCCCTTCCATCGGGAGAGTGGGTGCCAATGCGGTGCCCTCGCGCCCTATATATGGACAGCCGTCCGCGCGGCTCCGAGGTCGACTAGGGCAAGTGCCCTATGCCGGCTTGATTGAGCTGCTAGGTCACCACCCCCTACGGCCAGCAGCTCAACGCCAGTGGGGGCACCAAGCCCTACCAGTGGAGGAAGATCTCGATGCGTTGCCAGTCGGGTTGACGCTCACGTCCAAATCGTGGCCCGGGTGAGCACGCCCGTTCTCGAACTGATCGGGCTCAGATCCCGCCTGTGGCGCGCAATCCCAAACAGGGCTCTGACCTGCGGAAACGCTGAATTTCGGTGGTGGGCAGGGGCGGGGTCGAACCGCCGACCTTCCGCTTTTCAGGCGGACGCTCGTACCAACTGAGCTACCTGCCCCGGTGGGGACCGGTCGAGTCTAGAGGCAGGATGGATGGGGTGACGATGACCGGTCCGCGCGGACGGCCTCGTCGTCGCGGGCGGGGGATCGCCGCTGCCTTGGATCCGCGCCGGGCGCGATGGCTGCGCAGCACCCGCGGCCGGCTGGTGGCCGGTGCCGCGGTCGTCGCGGTGGCCGGCGTTGTGATCGGGGCGGCTCTCACGCTGGGCGGCGGGTCGCAACCGAAGGCCCCGTTGGGCCCGGCGCCGCTGGGCAGCCACGGGTACGACGTGTCGTGGCCGCAGTGCTCGGGTGTTTCCGCGGGAACGCTGCCCGCCGGCCGGCCGCCGTACGTGCTGCTCGGGCTGACCCACGGGGCGGGCAACACGGTGAACCCCTGCCTGGCCGCGCAGCTGGCCTGGGCGAAGACCAACGGCGTGCGGGTCGGGGCGTATGCGGTGGTGTCGTACCCGACCGCGGAGGCGCTGGCCGCGTCGGCCGGCGGTCCGCTCGGGGCGTGCGGGTCGTCGGTGCGCTGCGAGCTGCGCAACAACGGCGCGGCCCAGGTGCAGGCCGCGCTCGCGACCATGCACTCGGCCGGGCTGGCAGTGCCGCGGCTGTGGCTCGACATCGAGGTGGGCAACTCGGTGCCGTGGTCGGCGCGGGTCGTGCGCAACATCGCGGTGCTGCGCGGAGCGGTCGTGGCCTTGCGGGCGGCCGGCGAGCCGGTCGGGGTCTACACGACCTCGGCGATGTGGACGCAGATCACCCGCGGCTACCGGCTCGACGTGCCGAACTGGCTGCCCAGCGGCGACGGCAAGCCACATCACGCCGCCCGGCTGTGCCGGGCGACCGCGACCGGCGGGGTGACCTGGCTGGTGCAGTACACCCGGGGGCTCGACTCGGACCTGACCTGTCCGGTGCTGGCCGCCGTACCGGGGAAGCCGGGACCGCTGTGGCCCTACCGGAACTCGACGGTTGCGGCCGGGGCGTCGGGCGCGGCGGTGCGGGCGGTGCAGCAGCAGGTGGCGACGCCGGTGACCGGGTCGTACTCCGCGGCGACGGTCACCGCGGTGAAGACCTGGCAGTCCGAGAACCACCTTGCGGTCACCGGGACCGTGACGCCCACGGACTGGAAGGCGATGGGCGCGGACCAGCTCCGTGGCGGCCGGCCGCTGCAGCTGGCCCGCTTCGCCAGCTCGCCGTAAACCCTGCCATCCGGTCGGGCCGCAGGGATCGCGTTGATGCGCCCGGTCTGGCCCATCTGGCCCAACGTGGTCGAAAGCGATAGCAGAACCTGGTCCAAAACGTTATCGAGATCGCGATCGAAGTGAAGGCGAGCGCCGCACCGGGCGGTGGCGACGCACGGCATCTGACCTGGTTGCGCGCTCAGCTGGACGATCGGTTCGTTGCCGGGGCGGTCCTGCATACCGGCCCGAGAGCGTTCTCTCTCGATGACCGGATATACGCCCTGCCGATCGCCTCGATCTGGAGTTGACGCCGTTGAGCTGGCCCGCTTCGCCGGCTCCCCGTAGGGCGGCGGGGCGGTCAGATCGGCTTGTTCGGGTGGCTCGGGGTCGAGTAGCCGGCTTCGTTGAAGGCGAT
>CAYNDD010000137.1:0-8913 GCA_964395425.1 uncultured Frankiaceae bacterium | reverse complement strand
CGTAGCCGGCGTCACCGCGGTGCAGGCGGACGACGTAGTCGATCGCCGCGACGATGTCGGCCTCGGTCAGGACGCCGGTGCCCTGCGGCACGTCGGTGCCCAGCTTCTTGTTGACCTTGTAGCGGCCGACCTTGGCCAGGTCGTAGCGCTTCTCGTTGAAGTAGAGGTTGTTGAGGAGCGTCTCCGCGGCGTCGCGGGTCGGGGGCTCGCCCGGCCGCAGCTTGCGGTAGATGTCGATCAACGCCTCGTCGGGCGTGGTCGTGTGGTCCTTCTCGAGGGTCAGGCGCATCGAGTCGAACTCGCCGAAGTGCTGGAGGATCCGCTCGTTGTCCCAACCGAGCGCCCGCAGCAGGACGGTGACCGGCTGGCGGCGCTTGCGGTCGATCCGCACGCCGACCTGGTCACGCTTGTCGACCTCGAACTCCAGCCAGGCGCCACGGCCCGGGATCACCTTGGCCGCGAAGACCTCGCGGTCGGTGACCTTGTCGAGGGTGCGGTCGAAGTAGACACCCGGCGAACGGACGAGCTGGGAAACTACGACCCGCTCGGTACCGTTGATGATGAAGGTGCCCTGATGGGTCATGAGCGGGAAGTCGCCCATGAACACCGTCTGGCTCTTGATCTCACCGGTCTCGTTGTTGGTGAACTCGGCGATCACGAACAGCGGCGCCGATTACGTCATGTCCTTGTCCTTGCACTCCTCGATGGAGTGCGGAGGGTCCATGAGCTTCGGCTCGCGGAACTCCAGCGACATGGTGTCGGAGAAGTCGCGGATCGGGCTGATCTCGGAGAGGATCTCTTCGAGCCCAGACGATGCGCCGGCGTCGACCTGGTCACGCCACTCGGGCGAACCGATCAACCATTTGAACGACGAGGTCTGCAGCGCCAACAAGTTCGGCACTTCGAGCGGCTCGTTGATCCGCGCGAAGGAGATGCGGCGAGGTGCGAGGGTGGATGGGGCAGGTGCGGAGGAGCGCGATGCGGCCAAGTGGGGTCCTTCTCTAGTTGCCCGCTGTCAGAGAGAGCGCACGCCAATCGACTCGCCGCTGTTTTGGTCAAAACAGAGCGCGGAGGAATCGGGAGGCACGGCAACTGGACAGCATAGCCGCGAAAAGGCTCGCTGTCGAGAACGACCCGCTAGTCGGGCCCACCATATTCAGTCACTGCTGCGCAGCAGGATGCCCCCGGGCCAGGGCCGCCGTCAAGTCTCCACGCCCAACTGTGGAGTGTCAGCCCCCGATTGAGCCTTTAGACCTGGGCCAAACGGGTGAACCGGCGGCCGCCGCGGACTCGCGGTGACCGCCGGTTCAGCCGTACCCGGGTGCGGTGGCGCCGGTCGGCGCCGTTCGAGCTACTTGACCGAGACGGTGGCGCCGGCGCCCTCGAGCGCTTCCTTGCCCTTGTCCGCGGCGTCCTTGGCGACCTTCTCAAGCACCGTCTTGGGGGCGGCGTCGACGAGGTCCTTGGCTTCCTTCAGGCCCAGGCTGGTCAGCTCACGCACAACCTTGATGACCTGGATCTTCTTCTCACCGGCCGCCTCGAGGATGACGTCGAACTCGTCCTTCTCCTCCTCGACCTCGGCGGCCGCACCGCCGCCGCCACCCGCCGGCGCGGCGACCGCGACGGGGGCAGCCGCGGAGACGCCGAAGGTCTCCTCGAACTGCTTCACGAGCTCGGAGATCTCGAGCAGGCTCTTGGCCTTGAGGGCCTCGATGATCTCGTCGTTGGTCAGGGTTGCCATGTCAGTTCTCCTCGGTCAGTTCTGCGCCGACGCGTCAGCCGCATCGTCGGTCGGTGGCTCGTCGGTGGGGGTTTGGTCGGTGGGGGTTTGGTCAGTGGGGGTCTCGTCGGTGCTCGCCTCGTCAGCCGCGGTGTCGGTGGCGTCAGCGGCCACCTCGGGCTCTGCCGCTGCCTCAGGCTCCGCCGCTGCCTCAGGCTCTGCCGCTACCTCAGGCTCTGCCGCTGCCTCAGGCTCGGCCGCTGCCTCGGGTGTCGGCTCGACCGCGCTGGCGCCGTCGGTGCCGGGGGCTCCTGGCTCGCTGGCCAGCTTTGCCTCGAGCGCGCCGAGCAGGCGGGCAAGCTGCCCCATCGAAGCCCCGAGCACGTTCGCGAGCTGCTGAGCCGGCGCGAGCAGTCCGCCGGCGAACTTGGCGAGCAGCACCTCGCGGGACTCGAGGTCGGCGAGCTGGCGGATCTCATCGGCGGTCAGCGGCTTGCCGTCGAGGATGCCGCCCTTGACGACCAGGTGCGGGTGCTCGCGGCCGAAGCTACGCAGCCCCTTCGCGACCTCGACCGCGTCGCCGGAGACGAACGCGATCGCTGACGGGCCTTCGAGCATCGGCTCGAACATGTCGATGCCGGCCTCGCGGGCCGCGATCTTGGTCAGCGTGTTCTTCACCACGGCGTACGTCGCGTTGCCGGCCAGCGTGCGCCGCAGCGTCTTCAGCTCGGCGACCGTGAGGCCTCGGTACTCGGTGAGGACGGCTGCGGATGAGGTGCGGAAGGCCTCGGTGAGCTCAGCGACCGCAGCGGCCTTGTCGGGCCTGACCATGCGTGCGTCCTTTCGGTGGGTGGATCCGTCGTACGCCCGAGACGGTGCAGGCCAGGAAAAAACGCCCCGGCGCACGGCGCGCGGGGCGTTGGTCTGCGCAGCGAACCCTGCGCCCGACTGACGAACCACTCACCTGCGCCGGACGCCCGCTTGCGCGGATCCTTCGGCCACCCGCCGAAACGGGCGACGACCTGCGGTCTTCGGCAGCCGCCGAGGTTAGCAGCGCCCCGATGAGACCTCAAAAGCCCTGCTGAGGGGCTACTCGGCGGGCGCTGCTTCTGGCTCGGCCTCGGCGGGCGCTGCCTCCGGCTCGGCCTCGGCGACCGGCGCCTCCGCGACCGGCGCCTCCGCGACCGGCGCCTCCGCGACCGGCGCCTCCGCGACCTCGGCGTGGACCACCCGCTCGGGGGAGCTGCCCGACTCGGTCTCCTCGCCGGACTCGGACTCGGTCAGGTTGCGGGTCCGGGCCGGGTCGACCGGGATGCCGGGACCCATCGTCGTCGACACCGCGACCTTGCGGATGTAGCGACCCTTCGCGGAGGAGGGCTTGGCGCGGATCACCTCGTCGAGCGCGGTCGCGTAGTTCTCGACCAGCTGCAGGTCGGTGAAGGAGGTTTTCCCGATCACGAAGTGCAGGTTGGCCTGGCGGTCGACCCGGTATTCGATCTTGCCACCCTTGATGTCGGTCACGGCTTTGCCGACGTCGACGGTCACCGTGCCGGTCTTCGGGTTCGGCATGAGGCCGCGCGGCCCGAGGACCCGGCCCAGCCGACCCACCTTGCCCATGAGGTCGGGGGTGGACACCGCCGCGTCGAAGTCGAGCATCCCGCCGGCGACCTGCTCGATCAACTCGTCGCCGCCGACGATGTCGGCACCTGCGGCCCGCGCCTCGTCGGCCTTCTCGCCGGTCGCGAAGACCGCGACCCGCGCGGTCTTGCCGGTGCCGTGCGGGAGCGACACGGTGCCGCGGACCATCTGGTCGGCCTTGCGGGGGTCGACCCCGAGGCGCATCGCAACTTCGACAGTCGCGTCAAATCGCTTGGTGGTCGTGGTCTGCTTGGCCAGCCGCACCGCCTCGAGCGGGGCGTAGAGCCGCTCGCGGTCGATCAGTGCGGCGGCGGCCTGGTAGGACTTGCTTCGCTTGGTCATCGGGTTACTGCTTTCTCCTTGTGGTTCGAGCGGAGTCGGTCGACCCCTCCCACGACGTACGTCGGTTCGGTTAGTGCAACGCTCAGCCGGTGACGGTGATGCCCATCGACCGGGCGGTGCCGGCGATGATCTTCTCAGCGGCGTCAAGATCGTTGGCGTTGAGGTCGGACATCTTCGTCGTCGCGATCTCGCGGACCTGCTGCCGGCTGATCGACGCCACCTTCTTGACGTGCGGCTCGCCGGAGCCCTTCTCGACGCCGGCGGCCTTGAGGATCAACCGCGCGGCCGGCGGGGTCTTGGTGATGAACGTGAAGCTGCGGTCCTCGTAGACCGTGATCTCGACCGGGATGACGTTGCCGCGCTGCGACTCGGTCTCGGCGTTGTACTGCTTGCAGAAATCCATGATGTTGACGCCGTGCTGACCCAGCGCGGGGCCGACCGGAGGGGCGGGGGTCGCCGCCCCGGCCTGGATCTGCAGCTTGATCAGACCGGCGATCTTCTTCTTGGTAGGCATGAGAGCTTCCTTGTACGGCGGGACCGGGTCAGATCTTGCTGACCTGGCTGAACGACAACTCGACCGGAGTTTCGCGGCCGAAGATCGAGACGAGGACCTTCAGCCGCTGTGACTCGGCGTTGATCTCGTTGATCGTGGCGGGCAGGGTCGCGAACGGACCGTCCATGACCGTGACCGACTCGCCGACGGCGAAGTCGACGACCTTGGGTGCCTCAACCCGCTTGGACTCGGCGGGCTTGGGTGCGAGGAACTTGACCACGTCAGCGGTCGACAGCGGGGTCGGATGGGTGGTGCCGACGAACCCGGTGACGCTCGGGGTGTTCTTGACCACCGACCACGACTCGTCGGTCAGGTCCATCCGGACCAGGACGTACCCCGGGAAGATCTTCGAGTCGACGACCTGACGCTTGCCGGCCTTGATGATCGTCTCCGGCTGGGTGGGGACCTGGATGTCGAAGATGTAGTCCTCCATGTTGAGCGAGGCGATCCGCGATTCGAGGTTGGCCTTCACCCGGTTTTCGTAGCCCGCGTAGGTGTGGACGACGTACCAGTCACCGGGCAGCGTGATCAGCCGGGCCCGGAACTCCTCGACTTCGTCGACCTCGGCGGAGCCTTCGTCGACCTCGGCAGCGTCCTGGTCGGTCACAGTTGCGGGTTCGGCAGCCTCGGAAACGTCCGCGGCGGCGTCGGCGGCGTCTTCCTCGGCCGCAGCGGGCTGCTCGTCGACCTCGACGTCGGAAGCCGTCTCGGCCTCGGCCTCGGCGGGAGCTTCCTCGACCGCGGGAGCCGTCTCCTCGACGGCAGGTTCCTCGACGGCGGGCTCCTCGACGGCGGGCTCCTCGTGGGCCCGGTCGGCCGGAGCCGCCGCCGACTCGTCGCTCACGACTGGAGCCTGCTCAGGCTCGACCGCATCCGACCCGGCGTCGGCCGGGTCGAACTCCGGCGCATCGGGCACAGCGGTGTCGCCGGCGGAACTGTCGGGCACAAACTCGGTCACAGTGCGAGGACTTCCTTGAGGTCGAGGGAAAGGCGGGAGCGATGCAGGTCAACCGAACAGCGCAAAGACACCCTTGGTGAACAAGTAGTCGAGCAGGCCGACGAACGCCACCATGCCCGTCACGAAGGTAATGGACACGATGGTGTAGGTGACCAGCTCGTTGCGGGTCGGCCAGATGACCTTGCGCAACTCGCTGACGACCTGGCGGTTGTAGAGCGAGACGCGGCCCGCAGGCCCCAGTCGCTTACCGCCACGACCGCCAGCCGAAGCCGGCCGAGCGGCCGGCTCGGTTTCGCTCGTCTGCGTCACCCTCATCACCTCCTGCCGTCACCATGCCGCGATGCCACGACGACTCTTTCATTGGACCACGATGGCAGTGCCAACTGTGTCGTCGTCAGCAGGGCAGGAGGGACTCGAACCCCCAACCACCGGTTTTGGAGACCGGGACTCTGCCAATTGAGCTACTGCCCTGTGATTGCCGTTCGAACGTCGCAGTGTACGTCCAGGCGGCAGGCCCGGTCGAACCCGCGAACCACGCGCGGCAGCGCCCGAGAACCCGGTGGACCTCCGCTTCGCCGGTAGGCGACCATTGAGGCATGCCCGACCGATCCCGCATCTCCGCCCGCGTCGGCGCCATCGCCGAATCCGCCACCTTGGCCGTCGATGCCAAGGCCAAGGCACTGAAAGCGGCCGGCCGCGACGTGATCGGCTTCGGCGCGGGCGAGCCCGACTTCGCCACTCCCGAGCCCATCGTGGCCGCCGCGATCGCCGCGTGCAGCAACCCGCTGATGCACCACTACACGCCGACCGGCGGCCTGCCCGAGCTGCGGCAGGCGATCGCTGCGAAGACCCATCGCGACTCCGCGTACGACGTGAGCCCCGCGCAGGTGCTGGTGACCAACGGCGGCAAGCAGGCGGTCTTCCAAGCCTTTGCCACCCTGCTCGACCCAGGCGACGAGGTGCTGCTGCCGGCGCCGTACTGGACGACGTACCCGGAGGCGATCCGGCTGGCGGGTGGCGTGCCGGTCGTGGTGGAGACCGACACCGCGAGCGGCTATCTCGCCAGCGTCGAGCAGCTCGAGGCGGCCCGCACAGAGCGCACGAAGCTGCTGCTGTTCTGCTCGCCCTCGAACCCGACCGGCGCGGTCTATCCGCCGGCCGCGGTCGAGGCGATCGGGCGCTGGGCCGACACGCACGGGCTCTGGGTCGTCACGGACGAGATCTACGAGCACCTCAGGTACGACGGAGCCGAGGCACCCTCGATGCCGGTGGTCGTCCCCGAGCTGGCCGATCGCTGCGTCGTGCTCAACGGCGTGGCCAAGACCTACGCGATGACCGGCTGGCGGGTCGGCTGGATGATCGGCCCGACCGACGTCATCGGGGCGGCGACCAACCTGCAGTCACACTCGACGTCCAACGTGTCGAACGTGGCGCAGGCCGCCGCCCTGGCCGCGGTCAGCGGCGACCTGTCGGCCGCAGCGATGATGCGCGCGGCCTTCGACGTCCGGCGCAAGACGATGGTGCGGATGCTGAGCGAGATCCCCGGCGTCGAGTGCCCGACCCCGCTCGGGGCGTTCTACTGCTTCCCGTCGGTGCAGGCGCTGCTGGGCCGGCCCCTGCGCGGCCGCACGCCGGCGACGTCGGCGGAGCTCGCCGAGGTGATCCTCGACGAGGTCGAGGTGGCCGTCGTCCCGGGCGAGGCCTTCGGCGCTCCGGGCTGCTTCCGGCTGTCCTACGCACTCGGCGACCACGACCTCGCCGAGGGAATCGGCCGGATCGCCAAGCTGCTCGGCGAGATCCCGCTCCCCTAACCCGTTCCAAGCAATGTCACATTGCATCGCCTTTTGTGGGGGTGATGTCACATTGCCCCCACAAAGTGCGGGGCAATGTGACATTGCTTCGCCGTGGGGTCAGACCGCGGTCGGGGGGTTGATCGCCGGGTCGAGCGGGTGGCCGCGGTTGGCTCGCTGGGCGCGGAGCTCGGCCGCGACCATGATCCGTCCCGCCTCGCGCCCGGCCACGATCAGCTGCGGGGTGCGGGAGAAGTCGCGCATGTCGTGCCGCCCGATCGCCATCGGGGGCAGCGTGACGATCCGCTGACCAGCGGCGGTCGCGGGGGCGTGCCGGCCGAGCTGTGACCGGGAGATCGCGAAGCTTTCGAGCAGGACGTCGAGCGCGGTCATCCGCTCGTCCACCCAGCCGTGGTACTCCCGGGCGACGTTGAGCACCCACACCCGCGCCGCGCCGAGATCGAGCGCGTGCTGGGTCGGCACCGGGCACGACACCCCGCCGTCGACGTGCAGCCGGCCGTCAAGGCGCACCGGCGGGAACAGACCCGGCAGGCACGCGCTCGCGCTCAGCACCTCGACCGGATTGCCACTCGTCCACCACGCGGACTCGCCCGCGATGAGGTCGGTCGTCACCACGTGGCACGGGATGGCGGTCTGCGACAGGTCGTCGAGCGGCACGCAATGGTCGAAGACCGAGCGCATCCCGCCCGGCGTGTACAGGTAGATCGAGCGGGCGACCAGCCGCCGGGCCACCCGGAACCGGCCGTCCGGGAAGACCTCGCGCCGCGACATCGAGCGCCAGACGCCTTCGAGCGCGACCGCTCTTGCCGCGGTCGGTTCCACCGCGATGTACGCCGCGTTGATCGCGCCGACCGAGCAACCGACCACCGCGTCCGGGACGATGCCCGCCTCGAAGATCGCCTGAAGGGCGCCGACCTGTGCCGCACCCAGGCTGCCGCCGCCGGAGAAGACGATCACCTCGCGCGGCGGGTGCTGTGGGGCCGGGGTGGCGACGGGCGCCTCGCGGCGGCCGCGGCGAAGGTAGGTCAGGACCGACACCTCGGCTCACCACCTTCGACCTCGTCGGCATGATCATCGGCCGTAGCGCCCGGGCAGATGAGGACTACCCGGGCGCTACGACATTACGACGATCGCGGCCGACGTACCCGGCCAATTGGCCGGATGTGGGCTCAGGCGCCGACCGGAGCCAGCTCCCGGGCGCTGGGGCATTCGACCTCGGCCCGCTCGGTGACCGCCCCCGGCTCGGTCTTGCGGCGCGGCACCAGGAGCAGGATCAGCGCGGCGAGCCCGACCACCGCGGCACCGACCTCGACCGCGGGGCGCAGGCCCAGCGCGAAGGTGTGCGGCGTTGCGTAGCCACCGTGGGAGGCGAAGACCGAGGCCAGCACCGCGACCCCGAACACGCCCCCGACCTCGCGCAGCGCGTTGGCCGCACCCGAGGCGATCCCCTCCTCCTCGCGTCGCACCGTGCCCAGCACGAGCGCGGCGGTGGGTGCGAAGAACATCGCCATGCCGATGCCGCTCACCGCGAGCGCCGGCACCAGGTGCAGGAACGCAGTGGTCGGGCTCATCACCTCGGCCAGCCAGGCCAGCCCGATCGCCTGCAGCGCCAGGCCGACGAACACGACCGGACGGGCACCGATCCGGTCGGCCAGGATGCCCGCGATCGGCGCGAAGACGATCGGCATCCCCGTCCACGGCAGCATCCGGAGGCCGGCGCCGAGCGGGCTGTATCCCTGCATCGTCTGCAGCGCCTGCGAGAGCAGGAAGATCGCGCCGAACATCCCGAAGAACATCAGCACGCTGGCCGCGTTGGCCGCCGAGAACCCGCGCGACCGGAACAACCGCATCGGCAGCATCGGCTGCTCGGTCCGCAGCTCCCAGCCGACGA
>CAYNDD010000136.1:0-8918 GCA_964395425.1 uncultured Frankiaceae bacterium | reverse complement strand
GAAGCGGGGGTTTCACCTGCGGTTCAGACGGCGTTGGGCTCGCGTACGCATCGGTCGCAGACCCTGACGCCATGTGGATCGCCGGTTATGCCCTCGGGGCCTGGTGCGCAGCATCGCTGCCGGTCGGCATCATGTTGGCAATGTTCATGGCCGGTGCGAAGCGCGGTGCCGGGCCCAGCGGGCGCGGCGGCACAACGGGCGCCGGACATCCAGTAGCCGTTCCTGCGGCGACAGCGACGGGAGTGCATCGTGGTCTATCGCGTCGCCGCGACGTCCGCCGTGATGTCACGTGGTCGCCCTATCCCGCGCGGCGAGCTGCACGCCTATCTAGACGGCCGGGACGTCACGCTATGCGGCCGCGCGCTCGGTGACGACATCATCGGGTTCGACTCGATGCGATGGTCGGCCCGGCCGATCGGCCTGGTGACCTGCAAGGTCTGCTTCGCCGGCGCCCGCTGACTCAGCAGGCGAACGACTTCGATGCCGAGGAAGCCGTGGTCGTCGACGTACCCGGGTAGCTGGCAACCGCCTTGCATTGGCCGGCCTTGACCGGCGCGAGCGCGGCTGCGTATTTCTTGCTCGCAGACAGCTTTGCCTTCGCGGTGTGCAGGATGTGGAACGTTCCGCCGCTGCGGCGCTCGAGGTCGACGGTGACCTTGACGCCGGCCGCGCCCGCGGACACTGCACCGGAGACGTGCACCTTCCCGCCACTGATCTTCACGTGGATCGTCGTCGCGGTCTTCGCCTTGTGCGGCAGGAGGTAGCCGGTAATCGCGCTCGCCTGCAAGGTGCCCGCCACGGTCGGGTGCGTCTTGCTGATCGCCAGCCCCTTTCCGTCGACCCCGTCCGTCGCCTGGATCATCGGTCCGCCGTAGAGCCCCATGTAGATCCCCTTGCCAAGCGTGAAGATCGTGGTCGGCCCACCCTCGCCGGCCGGCACGTTGTACGGCTTGCTAGTCAGGTCGACAACCCCATCGGAACCGGCGCCATCCGGCGCGAAGGCCTCTAGCTGCGGTCCGCTGTTGCTCGTGAGTGTCTCGCCGGCCAGCAGGTAGTGCTGAGTGAACGCGATTGCAGTGATCGTGTGCGAGCTCGACGCCTCGAGCGTCCCGTCGCCGGCGCTGACGGCCACGCCATCGCTGCCGTAGACGCCGGCTCCGGACATGTATTGCGCAATGGTCAGGTTGCCCAGCCCGACGCGGTCCACCTCGGTGGCGCTCAGGTCGGCGAGCGCCGGGGTATGACTGCTTCCGTAGGTGAGGGTGTAGGGCGCCCCGCCCTCGAGCAGGCCGGTCTTCGGCGCCACCTCCAGGGCCGCGACTTTTGCGCCTCCCTGCGGAGCTTGGAGGACGAGGTCGATCTCGTTGCCATTGCTCGACATGTCGTAGATGTCTTGGTTGGACGCCGGGGCCGCGAGGTGCGGCTCACCGGTGGTCGGGTTGACGGTGAACTGGGCGAAACCGCTTTGTCCGCTCGTGCACGGCCCGGCCGCACAAATGCTCCTGGCGAACAGCTCGGATTTGTAGGACTTGTTCACCGCGTAGCCGTCGTAGGCGAGCAGACCATGGCCGGTCGAGCCCTCGACCGCAGGGACCGGCTTCGTGTTGTCAGCGGTGAGCTTCCCGGTGGAGGTGTGCACGCTGTATTCGTAGATGAAGCCAAACGCGCCGGTTACCGTCTCGAGCGCATAGAGGTGCACCCCACCAGGAGTGTGCAGGATCGCGAGACCCAACACATGGACGTCTGTCGTGGTGACCGAGCCGATCTTCTTCAGGCTGAGGTTGGGTTGGACCGCCAGGATGTCGATCGCCGAGATCGTCGAGGCGTAGACGTATCCGATCGGCGGCGGAGTCGACCTCGCTGGTATGGCAGGCCGCCCGACGGCGCTCGTTGCCGTTCCGGCGAGGACCGCGACGACGGATGCCGTTGCCAGCAGTGCAAGCCCCCGTGAACGCATGGCCGCCCTCTTCTGCTACCCCCGCCGATGATCATGGCATCCGGAAGGCAACCGGGTAAGCCATACCCGGCAACTCGTTCAGGCTCAGACGAACTCGACCGAGTCGTGGACGTCGAGCCGGTGATAGTCGGCACCGATCCCGGGGCCGTGGTCGCCGAGCAGACCCCCGACGAGCGCGAGTCCGATCGAGTTCAGCGCGCCGTCGTGGATGGCGAGCACCTGCTTGGGCCCGACCTCGCGCACCCAGTCGATCAGGTCCGCGGTCCGCGACCACGGCGCGTGCACCGGAAGCAGCAAGGTCTCGATCGGCCGGTCGGGCACGGTCAGCGCGTCACCGGGGTGGAACAGGTGCCGGTCGATCAGAAAACCGGTGTTGGTGATCCGCGGGATGTCGCGATGCACCTCCGCGTGCCAGACCCCGTGTGCCTCGATCTCGAAGCCGGCGGCCGTGAACGTGTCGCCGTCGCCGATGACGTGGAGTGCCGAGCCGAGGCCGACGAGCTTCTGTGCGACCGCAGCGACGGTCCAGATGTTGACGCCGGGGTTGGCCTCCACCGCAGCGCGGACCCGATCTTCGGCAAAGTGGTCGAAGTGCTCGTGGGTGATGAGGATGGCGTCGACGTTGGCGACCGAGGCATCCTCGCTGTACCCACCCGGGTCGATCACCAGGGTGCCGTTGTAGCCCTCCAAGCGGACGCATGCATGGCCGTGCTTGACGAGTTTCATCGACGTCGACCTGCCTCACTCCGTCCTAGTCGCTCCGTCCAGCGCGACATCGGTCCGGTCCGAACTGTCCCTGCTCCACGATTGTGACGCACCCGACCTGCCGACGTTGTGCCAGACGGGTGAAATCCGCGCGTCAAGGGCGGCCCGCGAACCGGCTACGCGGCGCGGTAGACCACGAACGACGCGGCGACGTACTGGCAGGTGAATGCGGCCACCGTGCAGGCGTGGAAGATCTCGTGAAAGCCGAACCATTTCGGGCTCGGATTGGGTCGCTTCAAGCCGTAGACGATGCCACCGCAGGTGTAGAACAACCCACCGACCGCGACCAGGACAAAAGCCGGCACACCGGCGCCGCGAATCAGCTCCGGCACGAACAAGCTCGCGGCCCAGCCGAGACCGAGATAGAGCGCGACATAGAGCCACCGCGGGGCATCGACCCAGAGGACTCGGAAGGCCACGCCGAGCAGCGCGGTGCCCCACACCGTGGCAAGCACCACGATCCGGGTGTCGCCACTGAGGGCAAGCACACCGAACGGCGTGTAGGTGCCGGCGATCAGCAGAAAGATGTTGGCGTGATCGAGGCGCTTCAACCGGATCTCGGCCCGGGCCGACCACTTGCCTCGGTGGTAGATCGCGCTGGTGGTGAACAGGATGACCGCGGTGGCGACGTATGCCAGCGCCGCCAACTTGGCCGGCAAGGTCGGCGCCAGCACGATGAGTACGACGCCGGCAACAAGCGCCAGCGGCGACGTGACGAGGTGCAGCCATCCGCGCAGCTTGGGCTTGGCGATCGCGACTGCCTCGCCCATCGCGTCGCCGGCGCGCTCCATCGCGCGGAGCCCCGCGTTGTACGCGGCACTCGCGACTTCGCGCGGCTCAGTCATTGCCTCCAGTGTTACCCGGATCCCCGCTTTCGGGGGCATTCCAGGTGAACTCTCAGCAATAATTCAGTTGGGGTGGGCACCGTCGTAGGTGATCAACGACGGAGGATTGAGATGAGCGACGACCTGTTCTGGCCACCACTGTCCGGCGGCGACGATAACGACGCGGCTCGGCCGAGCGAGCCGATGCCGACCTCGGCGTACCCCACCGAGCCGATCAGCGCGCCCGAGGCAGCACCGGACGGACCTACACGCTCGCGCAAGGTCGGCGCCGGCGCGATGGTGGCGGTTACCGCGTTCGTGTTCGGTGCGGGTGGCGTCGCGGTAGGTGCTGAGCTGCTCAACAAGGGCAACACGACGATCACCGAGCCGGTTGGCTCCACCGCCTCGCCGGCATCACCGAGTGCGCTGACGACCAGTCCGAGGTCCTACGCCGGGATCGCCGCGACCGTCCTGCCATCCGTCGTCTCCATCAACGTGACCGGCACGAACGAGTCCGACACCGGCTCGGGCGTCGTCCTGCGCTCGAACGGCTACATCCTCACCAACAACCATGTCGTGGCGGCTGCCGAGAACGGCGGCTCGGTCTCGGTGACGTTCAACGACAACTCGACCGCGAGCGCACGCATCGTCGGCACCGACTCCCTCGACGACCTCGCGGTGATCAAGGTGGCGAAGAGTGGTCTGACGCCGGCATCGCTCGGCGACAGCTCCTCGATCCAGGTCGGTGACGCCGTGCTTGCGGTCGGTTCTCCGCTCGGTCTCAGCGGCACCGTGACCGCAGGCATCGTGTCTGCCCTCAACCGGCCGGTCGTGACCCAGGATGAGTCGCAGTCACTCAACCCGTTCGGTTCGACCCAGAGCGCCAACCCGACGGTCATCGACGCGATCCAGACCGACGCGGCCATCAATCCGGGCAACTCCGGTGGTGCGCTGGTCGACGCCGCGGGCCAGGTGATCGGGATCAACTCCGCGATCGCATCGCTCAGCAGCGCCAGCATCGGCGGCTCGCAGAGCGGCAACATCGGGGTCGGATTCGCCATCCCGATCAACCAGGCCAGGACGATCGCGACCGAGCTCATCACGACCGGCCACGCCGTGCACCCGCTGCTCGGGGTCACCCTCGAGGACACGAACTCCAGCAACGGCGTCGACAAGGCGGTCGTCCACACCGTTACAGCCGGCGGCCCGGCCGCCAAGGCTGGTATCAAGGTGGGTGACGTGATCACCGCCATCGACGGCTCGACCACGGAGGGCTCCGATGCTGTCATCGCCGCGATTCGGTCGCATCAGCCTGGTCAGCAGGTCAGAGTGACTGTCCAGCGCGGCGGTTCGAGCAAGACCGTGACCGCAACCTTGACGACCGAATCCTCGACACAGGGATAGCTGATGCAAGCCGGGCCACAGGTGCTTGTCGTCGATGACGACCCGCAGCTTCGGGAAGCGTTGACGCGAGCACTCGAGCTCGACGACTACCGGGTGACGACGGCGAGCAACGGCGTCAAGGCCTTAGAGGCGGTCGGCCAGCATCGGCCCGACGTCATGGTGCTCGACGTGATGATGCCGTACGTCGGGGGGCTCGACGTCTGCCGAACCCTGCGGGCCCGCAAGGACAAGCTGCCGATTCTCGTGCTGACCGCCCGCGACGAGGTCGGCGACCGGGTGGCCGGGCTCGACGCCGGCGCCGACGACTACCTGACCAAGCCGTTCGCGCTCGAGGAGCTGCGGGCGCGCCTGCGGGCGTTGCTCCGGCGGACCGCGACCGACGGCGGTGACGACGCCGCCGTGCTCGAGTACGAAGACATCGTGCTGGACCCGGCGGCCCATACGGTGCACCGTGGAGGTCGACCGATCGACCTCACCCGCACGGAGTTCGCGTTGCTCGAGCTGTTGCTGCGAAACGCCGGACGCCCGCTGCCCCGCGAGACGATCATGGATCGGGTGTGGGGCTGGGAGTCCGAGCCGACCAGCAACTCCCTGGAGGTCTTCGTCGGCTATCTGCGCCGCAAGACCGAGGCGGCCGATGAGCCGCGGCTGATCCACACGGTCCGCGGTGTGGGGTACGTGCTGCGAGCGGAGCCGTGACCGGCCCGCTTCCGGTGGTCCGACGCGGGGTCCACGACGTCGACATGCGCTGGCGCAACCAGCCGCTTCGTACCCGGCTGACCGCGGCTGCCGCGATGTCCGCCACGCTCGCGATCATCGCGGTCGTCACGGTCGCCTACATCGCGGTGCGGCACGAGCTGTTGAGCAACATCGACGGTCAGTTGAGGGTGCAGGCGAGCAGCCAGAGCTCCATCGACCTCAGCGGCCAGCAACCCAGAGTGCGCGCCGACCCCGGGCAGAGCACCGGCGATGCCCAGGTGGTCTTCTCGGATGGCGAGTTCTTCTACTCTGCCAACGGATTCAAGCTGCCGGTGACGCAGCGGGACATCGACATCGTGACCCAGGGCGGTCACTGGTTGCACACGATCGACCTGCATGGCACACCGCTGCGAGTGTTGACCGTGCAGCGGGTGAACCAGGACGGGCAACTGGTGGCCTTGCAGGTCGCGCTGCCGCTGACCGCCGCGTACAGCGAGCTGCACAAGCTGACCCTCGCCTTCCTCGTGCTCGTCCTGGCCGGCCTCGGCATGGCGACGGCCGGCACCTGGTTCGTCGTACGTCGGACCACCCGGCCGGTCGCCAGACTCACCGAGGCGGCCGAGCAGATTGCAGTTACGCGCGACCTTGCGACCCGGATCGAGCGATACGGCAACGACGAGCTCGGGCGGCTGGCCGGCAGCTTCAACACGATGCTCGACGCGCTCGAACGCTCGCTCGGTCAGCAACGTCAGCTCATCCTCGACGCGAGCCACGAGCTGCGCACTCCGCTGGCCAGCCTGCGGACCAACGTGGAAGTGCTGCACGACGTCGAGCGGCTCAGTGCCGACCAGCGAAGGGCGTTGCTCGACGGGGTCGTGACCCAGCTCGACGAGCTCACTGGGCTGGTCGCCGACGTCGTCGAGCTGGCGCGCGGCGACACCCCGGAGTCGGCGCAGGAGGACGTGGCACTCGACGACCTGGTGTCGGAGGCGGTCGACCGCGCGCGCCGGCACTGGCCGCTGGTGATCTTCATGCTCGATGTGCAGCCGGTGACCGTGCGAGGTGTGCCGGGCCGGCTCGACCGCGCGATCGCGAACCTGCTCGACAACGCCGGCAAGTTCTCCCCGCCCGGGGCGGTCGTGGACACCACGCTCGACTCGGACGGCCTGCTGACCGTGGCGGACCGCGGCTCCGGGGTGCCCGACGATGCGATCGAGTTCGTCTTCGACCGGTTTTACCGCGCCGACGAGGCCCGCGCGATGCCCGGCTCAGGCCTCGGCCTGGCGATCGTCAAGCAGGTGGTCGACGGCCACAACGGCACCGTGACGCTGACCAACCGGGCGGGTGGCGGTGCGGTCGTACAGGTCAGGTTGCCCGCCGTGGTGAGCTCGCGACCGGTGGCTCCGGTCGACACCGAGGTGGAGGACACCCAGCCGGTCGCTTGACCGTTGGCGCTCAGTGAGTGTGGTGCCGAATAGGCTCCAGAGGGTGTCGTGGCTCCGCCTTGATGTGCACAGCGCGGTGGTCGTTGCACTGATCATGATCGCGGCCTCGGCCGTGGCCCGTCAGCTACCGGAGCGCCGCTTGGCCCGCTTCGTCGCCGCGGCCAGCTTCGAGACCGCGTTCGTGTGCGCGCTGTTCGCGCTCTGGCAGGTGGCTAACCGGCTGACCCGCGGGCACACCACCGGCGGCCTCGACCGCGGACGTGCGGTTTGGCACTTCGAGCGGCTGATCCATCTGCCCAACGAACGCAGTGTTCAGGACCTGATCATCGGTCACCCGACCATCGTGCGGGCCGCGAACTACTACTACGACACGATGCATCTGACCTTGATGGTCGTCTTCCTGATCTGGCTGTGGTTGCGCCACCGCGACCAATACCCGTTCTACCGCAACGTCATCGCCGGCTTCACCGGGATGGCGCTGCTCGTCCAGATGGTCGCGGTAGCACCGCCCCGGCTGATCGGGGGCACCGGCATGATCGACACGGCCGCGGCCTACGGGCAGTCGGTCTACGCGGTCATCGGAAGCAGCATCGCGGACCAGTACGCCGCAATGCCGTCGATCCACGTCGGGTGGGCGGTGCTGATCTCGATCGCCGTCGTACAGGTCAGCCCGAGCCGTTGGCGCTGGCTGGCCGTATTGCACGGAGCCACGACCGTGTTCGTGGTCGTCGCGACCGCGAACCACTACTGGCTCGATGGCATTGCCGCGGTCGGGTTGCTGGTGCCGGCCTGGGTCGGTGCGACCGCGGTCGAGCGGCTCCGTGGCCGGCTACGTGCGCCCGAGCCGGTTCAGATCCAGCAGGGCGCGTTCTCCTGATGTTTGTTCGGTTTCGACTGGCAGTGGTGTAACCACATTCGCTCGTGCCACTGGTCGTAGGTGATGGTCCGCGCCGCGAGCACGGGATAGAAGAAGCCGAACAGCACCGTCGTGGTGGCCAGATAGACCGCGACGGCACCGAAGGCCACGGTCTGACGCAGTGTCGACGCGGCGCCACGGCTCAGTGCCATCCCGATGACCATCGTGACCGCGAGCGCCATGAACGGCACCTCGGGAAGCATGTAGAAGAAGAACATCACCCGGTGGTGGGCGTCCTCGCGGAACCACGGCAGGTAGCCGAACAGGAACATCAACAGCACCGCGCTCGCCCGCCAGTCGCGCCGGGAGATCCAGGCCCATGCGACGGCGATCAAGGCGGGAATCGTCGCCCACCACAGCGCCGGATTGCCGATCCCGAGCACTTCTTGCGAGCAGCTGCTCGCGCCGCATGTGTGCGGTGCCTGGTAGTAGTACGCGACCGGGCGCGCCATGACGAGCCAGCCCCACGGCCGCGACAGGTAGGGGTGCGGATTGGCATCCCAGGTCAGCGAGTCGGCGTAGTGCCAGATCGCCACCTGGTAGGCCCACCAGCCGTGCAGGACGGCCCGGTCGTGGGCGAACCACGACTGCCCGGAGTGCACGTAGAGATCGTGGTCGTAGGCGTACTGGGAGTTGGACATGAACCAGCCGGTCCAGGAGGCGAGGTAGACCGCGGCCGGTACGACGACGAAGGTCACCAGCGCGGGCCCGGCGGCGTACACCGTCCCGCCCCAAAGGCCGGACCGTGCACCGGCAGTACGGCGGGCGCCGACGTCCCAGGCGATCGCGAGCCCGAGCAACGCGGGGATGTAGAACGCGCCGTCCCACTTGGTGGCGCAGGCGCCGCCGATGCAGATGCCGGCGGCCAGCCGCCAGGGCCGGAAGCCGAGCCACGGTCCCCATTCGTC
>CAYNDD010000135.1:0-8952 GCA_964395425.1 uncultured Frankiaceae bacterium | reverse complement strand
CACCTACACCGGGCCGAAGGAGTCTCAGCTGACGTTCGCGGAGCACTTCCTGACCAAGCACCCGAACACCAAGCTGGTCTCGCTCATGATCGGTGCGAACGACGGTTTCATCTGCCTCGAGCGGACGAGCGACAGCTGCTTCAAGGAGTTCGCCGCGCTGCAGGCGACGATCACCAAGAACGTGACGAAGATCCTCAAGGGCATCCGTAACAAGGCCCACTACAAGGGGCAGTTCGTGATCGTCAGCTACTGGTCGCTGAACTACCACAACTCGTTGGACAACCTCGAGTCCCAGGGGCTGAACAGCGCGCTGAAGAAGGCCGCGAAGGGCTTCGACGTGAAGTTCGCCAGCGGCTACAACCAGTTCCGGTTGGCCTCGCAGCAGGGCCACGGCGACCCGTGTGCCGCCGGCCTGCTGACCGCGCTGTCCGGCAAGGACAAGGGCACCTGCGGCGTGCACCCGAGCCTGGCCGGCGCGGCGGTGCTCGCCCAGGCGGTGGAGCGGGTGGTCAAGAAGTAGCTCACTTCAGCCAGCGCTCGCCCTGCGCCGGCTCGGAGTGCCGGATCGTCACCGACATCCGGGCGCCGACCGCCTTGGCGGTCTTGGGCACGGTGTGTTCCCAGTCGTTCTGGCACTCACCACCCATCACCACGAGGTCGCCGATCCCCGGCGTCAGCGTGTGCACGATCGTGCTGGTGCCGCGCCGGCGCAGCTGGAACTTCCGCCGGGCGCCCAACGAGACGGTCGCCACCATCGGACGCGACATCACATGGCGGTGCCGGTCGCCATGCCAGGCGACGCTGTCGCGGCCGTCGCGGTAGAGGTTGACCCACACCCGGTCGAACCGGACCGAGTAGCGGTCGGACAGCAACCGGCACATCTCGAGGAGCAGCGGCGGCGCGCCGACCGCGTCGGCCGACCAGCCCGCGGTCAGTCGCGGCTCGGGAAGCGTGTGCTCCCACATCGTGACGGTGCGCTGCTGCCACCGAGCGCTCGACGCGAGCAGCTCGAAGACCGCGTCCGACCCGGCCAGCCACCCCGGGCAGTAGTCCACCCACGAGTGCTCGTCGAGCACGATCCGGCGCAGCCCGTCGTACGAGACGTCGATCGTGGGCGCGCCGCCGTCGAACAGCGACGGCTGCCACGAGACGTTCGCGCCCATGGATTCACGCTAGGCACGGGGTACGACGTTTCCCGACTTGCAACGGGCGGCGGTCGTCTACGGTGCATCACATGCCACTCCCGGTGATCCCAGACCCGCTCGTCCAGGTGACGCTTCCGACGGGCGCGACCGTCGGCGTGACCGACTCGGGCGGAGACGGGCCCGTCGTCGTGTTCAGCCACGGCCTGCTGATGAACCACACGATGTTCGCGGCCCAGGTGGAGGCGCTGCGGGATGCGTACCGGGTCGTCACCTGGGACCAGCGCGGACACGGCGAGGCGGAGCACCACGGCACCTGGTCGTACTGGGACAGCGCCGACGACCTGCTCGCGCTGCTCGACCACCTCGGCGTCGACCGGGCCGTGCTGGCCGGGATGAGCCAGGGCGGCTTCCTGTCGCTGCGCGCGGCGCTGCGGGCACCGGACCGGGTCCGGGCACTGGTCCTGATCGACACCCAGGCGGGTCAGGAGGACCCGGCGATCGTGCCGTTGTACGACGGCATGGCCGCCGCCTGGGCGGCCGACGGACCGTCGCCGGAGACCCTCGACTTCGCCGCCGCTGCGATCCTCGGCCCCGGCGCTGACGACGATGCGTGGAAGGCGCATTGGACGACGCTCCCGAGACACCGGGCCCCGCAGCTGATGCATCCGCTGGTCGCCCGCGACGACGTGACCGAACGGCTGGGCGAGATCACCTGCCCGGCACTCGTCATTCACGGCGACGCCGACGCCTCGATCCCGGTTGAGAAGGCACAGGCGCTGGTCGACGGCCTACCCGGCGCAGCACCGCTCGTGCTGGTGCCGGGCGCAGGCCACGCCGCCAACCTCACCCACCCCGACATCGTCAACCCGCCACTGCGCAGCTTCCTCGACGATCTCGGTTAGCCGGCCACGCCCGGATCGCGGGCGGGGTTTGACACGATGCGGCGATGAGCGATCCGAGCGTCGAGGTCCGAGCCGCCGAACCGGGCGACCGGACGGCTGTCTGGCCACTCGCGCGGGAGTTCGCCACGTCGTTCGTGCCGGTGCAAGCCACCTTCGACTCGACGTTTGAGCAGCTGCTCGGTCGCGCCGACACCTTGCTGCTGGTCGCGGAGTACGACGAACGGATCGCCGGATACCTCCTGGCCGGCGACCATCTGACCTTCCTCGCGAACGGCCGGGTCTGCTGGGTCGAAGAGGTGATGGTCGCCGCGGACCTCCGGCGGCACGGAATCGGTAGAGCACTCATGCAGCATGCTGAGCGTTGGGCGGTCGAGCGGGGCTCGGCGTACCTCTCGCTGGCCAGCAGGCGGGCCGGCGACTTCTACCTGGCCCAGGCCTACGAGGACTCCGCAGTGTTCTTCAAGAAGACGCTTCGATGATCGACTGACGTCGATCGAAGTGCGGTCAGCGGGACTGGGTGAAGGTGCGGGTTGCGATCAGCCCGGCACCGGAGTGGTTCCTGGCCCGGACTTCCACGAGGTAGGTATCACCCTTCGTCAGGCCGGCCCGGCCGGCGCGGCGATGCAGGTTGGTGCTCGTCCATGCACTCCATGAGTGCCCGCCGTCGGCCGACCAGCGCGCCTCGTAGGAGCTGACCGGCCCGCTGCCCGTGAACGCGGGGGCCTGCCAGCTCGCAGTGGCCCCGTCGGGATGAGGGAAGGCGACCGTGAGCCCGCGCGGTGCCGTCGGGGTGCCGGCAACAACCGCGGACGACCAGCCTGACTCCGGGCTGGATCCGATCGTGTTGCGAGCACTGACGAGGAACCGGTAACTCGTCTTGTTCTTGAGGCCGCTCACCGTGCAGGTGCGCGCACCGGAAGTCACACACGTCTTGCCGCCCGGAAGCGCGACCACCCGATAACCCGATATCGCGGCGGCTCCATCGCTGACCGGTGCAGCCCAGGACACGACGGCCGCCTTGTTGCGTGGACTCGCCGTTACGGCGCGTGGCGGGGAAGGCACCCCAGTGGAGATCCGGCCGACCCGTTCGCCGATCTCCTGGACGAACCACATGCTCCCGGCCGGACCTTCGGCGATCCCGGTCGGAATGCTGCTCGCCGTGATCCCGCTGGTGAACTCATGCACCTTCCCCGTCATCGTGATCCGGCCGATCGCGCTGCCGTCGTACTCGGTGAACCACATCGCGTTGTCCGGACCGGCCGCGATCCCGTACGGCGCGCTGTGCGCGGTGATGCCGGTGCCGAACTCGGTGATGCCACCGGTCGTCGTGATCCGGCCGATCTCGTCGCCGTCGTACTGGGCGAACCACATGTCACCGTCCGGGCCGGCCGCGATCCCAGTGGGTTGGCTGTTGGCCGAGATCCCGTGGTTGAAGTAGCTGATATGCCCGCTCATCGTGATCCGGCCGATCTGATTCCCGTCGTGCTGTGTGAACCACATATTTCCGTCCGGGCCGGCCGCGATCCCCCACGGAACGCCACCGGCGACGGTGAACTCCTTGACCTGGCCGGTCATCGTGATCCGGCCGATCTGGCCGGAGGCGTACTGCGTGAACCACATGTCGCCGTCCGGGCCGGCCGCGATCTGGAACGGGGCGCTCCCGGCCGTGATCCCGGTGCTGAACTCGGTGACCTTCCCACTCATCGTGATCCGGCCGATCTGGTCGCTGTCGTACTGCGCGATCCACATATCGCCGTCTGGACCGGCCGCGATCCCGTTGGGGTTACTACTCGGGGTGATCCCGGCGCTGAACTCCTTGACGGTCCCGCTCGGGGTGATCCGCCCCACCTGGCCGTTGAGCTGGACGAACCACATGTCGCCGTCCGGTCCGGCCGCAATGCTGTACGGCTCGGCGTCCGCAGTGATCCCGGCGTAGAACTCGCTGACCGTTCCCACCGGCGTCAACGTCACCGCGACCGATGGTCCTGCCACCCCGACCGCGATCGCGACCGCCGCCAGCGCGATCGCCAATGGGCGTGAACCACGAACGCGAGGCGACATCGCACTTCCCTCTCGTGCTGCGCCCCGCGCCTAGCCCTGGGCAACACAGCGACGACGTTCGCAGTCGCCGCGGCTGCCCAACACCGGCGATGGCGGCACCGTACCAGGGAACCGACTAACCGGCCGAGGTGGTGATCCGACCGAGGATGTTGGAGAACACGTCGATGAACCACATGTTGTGGTCCGGTCCGGCGACGATGTCATCGACGTCGCCGAAGCCGCGCTGGTACGTCGTTACCACTCCCTTCGACGTGATCCGGGCAATGGAGAACCGCGTCCCTGCCTTGACGTTGTGCACGGCTGTGAACCACAGTGCCCCGTCCGGCCCGCCGGCGATCGAGTCGGCGTATCGGGTGTCGGAGTTCACGAAGTCGGTGATGACTCCCCCGGTCGTGATCCGGCCGATCCCGGTCTTGCCCCCAACCTTCGTCGTGAACCACAGTGCGTGACCGGGTCCTGAGGCGATGTTGGCCGGGACACCGGCGCTGGCCCCGGTCGTGCCGGCGTACGTCGTGACGGTGCCGGCCTGGTCGATCCGTCCGATCGAGTTGCCCGCCAGAGGGCCGAACGTGCCACCGCCGAGGCTCGGGCGGACCCCGCCGTTGGTGAACCACATCGCGCCGTCGTGACCGCGCGTGATCGACGTCGGGTTGGCGATCCCCGTCCCGGTATAGGTGGTGGCCCGCCCGGCCGGAGTGACCCGCACGATCGCCCCGTCGTCACCGCCCTGGCTGCCATCGTTGACCACCAGCCAGATGTCTTGGTCGGGGCCGACCGCGATGCCTTGGACGAAGTCGCCCTTTCGGTTCAGCGCCTTCACCGTCCGGTGGCTGATCGATCCCGACGCGGTGATGTGGAACAGGCGGTCGTCACCGGTGTAGCCCCACAGCGAGTGGTCGGACCCGGCCGCCATGCCCTCGATCGCGGTGCCGGAGATGCAGCCGCCGCCAGCCGTGCATCCGAGGTCCAGCGGGCCGTTGTTGAAGACGGTCTCGGCGTCGGCCGGCGAGACGCGGTCGACGCTGGCGTCGTCGAAGGCGCTGACCCAGATCGCACGCCCGTTCGACGCCAGCGAAGCAGGACCGGCCAGCCCTTGTCGAAACCAGGTGACGTGACCGTGAGCGGACAGTCGCCCCAGCCCGTCGGTGTCGTCACGCGCGCTGGTCCAGGTGAACCACATGCTGCCACCCGGCCCGGCCGTCAGGCTGTCCGGCGGGCCGCCGAGGCCGACGCCGTCCTGGTGATACTTCACCCTCGTCGCAGTGACCGCGTATTTCGAGCTGATGCGGTCGACCGTGCCCGGCCCGGCGACGAACCACACCGAACCGTGAGAGCCAGCCGTGATCGCGGACGGGTGTAGGCCGACCTTCGCCCCATGGATGAAATGAAGCGCTCCGTGCGTGGTCATTCGTATGACGCCACCGTGCATGGCGAACCAGATCTGGTGGTCGGCGACGGTGAGCGAGTTCGGGCGCCCGAATCCCCCGCGGTAGAGGGTCGCGTTGCCGGACGCATCGATCCGACCGATCGAGTTTCCGTTGACGAACCACATCGCGCCGTCGGGACCTCGAGTGATGTCGAACGGGTCGGTCACCCCCTTCGGATGGAAGTGCCTCACCGTCACGCCGTGTGGGGTGATGGTGATCCGGCCGAGCTCGCCCCCACCGCCAAGGTTTCCGGTCGCGTACCAGAGCACGTTCTTCCCCGCCCAGGCCATCGAGGTCGCGCCGACACCTGAGCGTCCGTGCCTCGTCAGCTTCCCGCCCGCCGTAATACTTCCGATGCCGTTGAAGTTGTCGAACCACAACGAGTGGTCCGGACCCAGCACGAGGGCGCTCGGGTAAACCCACTTCGCGGTGTAGTGGGTCGCCGTACCGGTCGCGTTGATCCGACCGATCGACTCGTTCAAACCCAACGAGTCGGTGTTGATGAACCACATCGCGCCGTCCGGGCCGCGGGTGAGGGAGGTCGGATCGTCAACCGCGGGGACGAGGATCGTCACGACGCCCGCCTTGTGAGTAGCGCTCGGGTGACTGGCAGGCGCCGCCGTCAGCGCCGGCAGCGTACTCACGGACAGCGGTCCGATCACGATCGCACCGGCGATCGTCGCGACGAGGATCAGGCGGCTCGGCCGCACGGCCCGGACCATACCAGCCGTGACCTCCTGGCCGCGCCGTGTAACGGGACCAAGCGGCGATCAGTGTGGTTGGCTCGTGCGGTGACGGCGGTATCCGACATCGTCGAGTTCCTCGTGCGGTGTCCACCCTTCGACGCCTTCGATCCCGAGGTGGTCGAACGGTTGGCGGACGCGGTCGAGGTCGAGTTCTATCCGGCCGGGGCGACGATCTTCTCCAAAGGCACCGAGGCGGTCGAGTTCCTGCGGGTGATCCGGGCCGGGGCGGTCGAGGTCGTCGACGACGGCCGGGTCCTCGACCTGATGGGGCCCGGGGAGATGTTCGGCCACGCCTCGATGCTGTCCGGCCTGCCGACCGACTTCGCGGCCCGGGCCGCCGAGGACACCCTGACCTACCGGATCCCGGCGGAGACGGCCTCGCAAGCGCTGGCCCGGCCTTCCGGCCTGCGTTACCTGACTCGCCTGCTCCTGGAGGATCCCCACCACTTGCGGTCAGGCCCGAGGGCGGTGGTGTCGAGCGATCCGCTGCGGGAGCCGGTGAGTGCGGCGCTGCGCTCCGCGCCCATCGTGGTCGGGCCCGACGAGTCCGTCCGGGAAGCAGCGACGCTGATGACATCGGCCCGCGCGACCGCGCTCGTCGTCGACCTCGGGGACTCCCTCGGCATCGTCACCGACAGCGACCTGCGCGCACGGGTGGTCGGCGGCGGGCTGCCCGGCGACTCCCCGGTCTCGGCGGTGATGACGACTCCGGCGTACACGGTTCCGAGCGACCGACCCGGAGGGGAGGTCCTCCTGGACATGCTCGACCGGGGTATCCGGCACTTTCCGGTGGTCGCTCCCACCGGGAGGGTGATCGGAATCGTCGAGGACCACGACCTCCTGGAGGCCGAGCGCCGGTCCTCGTTCCTGCTGCGACGCGCCGTGGCCGGTGCGAGCACGGTCGAGGAGCTGATCGCTGCTTCATCGCAGCTGCGGCCGACTGTGATCGCGATGACCCGGGCCGGGATGCCGGCGGCGGAGGTGATGTCGGTCTTCTCGGTCGTCGCTGACGCACTTACCCGGCGGGCGGTCGATCTCGCGGTCGCCGAAGCGGGCGCGCCGCCGGTGCATTTCTCTTGGCTGACCCTGGGCAGCCAGGCGCGGCGGGAGGCCGTTCCGAGCTCGGACCTCGACACCGCGATCGTCTGGCTCGGCGGCGATGGCGGCGGCGGCGAGGAGGCGATTCGCACCTACCTGGGAGCGGTGGCGACCACCGCGACCGACGCGCTCCTGCGCTGCGGCTTCCGCCCCGACGAACACCGGGCGAGCGCGTCGGACCCGCTGTTCGTCCGTTCGCTGGCCTCGTGGCAACGCTCGGCCCGATCGTTCCTCGACGACCCGACCCAGGAGAAGGCCCTGTTGCTCGTGTCGGTGCTGGTCGACAGCCGCGCCGTCTGGGGCGCCGAAACCGAGCCGCTGATCGCCGAGACGTTCCGGCTCGCACCCGCGCGCCCGAAGCTGTTGCGCCTGCTTGCCGAATTCGCCCTCTCCCACAAACCGCCGACGGGCTTCCTGCGCGGTCTCGTGGTCGAGTCCTCGGGCGAGCACCACAAGCGGTTGGACCTCAAGACCGGCGGAGCGGTGCCGATCACCGACCTGGCCCGGTGGGCCGGGATGTCCGCCGGGGTGACGTGCGCCTCGACCGCCGCCCGGCTCAAGGCCGGGGCAGAGGCCGGCGTACTGACCGGATCCGATTCGCTGATGCTGCAGGAGGCCTTCGAGCTGGTCTGCCAGCTCAGGCTGGACCATCAGGTCGCACAGCTCGTGGCGGGGATCGAGCCGGATGACTTCGTCGACCCGGCCGAGCTGAGTCCCCTGACCCGCAGCTACCTCAAGGACACCTTCCGCGCGGTGGCCTCCGTCCAACGCCACATCGCGACCGATCTCGTCCTCACACTCAAGTGACGCGCTCGCAACTCGTTCGAGCTCCCCGGTCGGCGATTGCCGCGGAGTACGCCCGGGCACCGTTGGCTCGCGGCCGGATCCCGTGGCGGCAGGCCCACTACTGCGTCGTCGACCTCGAGCTCAGCGGGCTCGATCCCCGCACGGACGAGATCCTCTCCTTCGCCGCGGTGCCGATCGACGCGGGCCGGGTGGTCGCCGGCAACGCCATCTACGGGGTGTGCCGGACCACTCGGCCGATACCGGAGGAATCGGTGCTCATCCACGGGATCCGCACGGTCGATCTCGCCGACGCGCCGCCGCTCGACGAGGCGATCCAGCCACTCATCGCCCTCATGACCGGCCGCGTGCTGGTCGCCCATGTGAGCTGGATCGAATCATCCTTTCTCACCCCGGTCCTTCGCCGGCAGGGCGTGCGGCTGCGCCAGCCCGTGCTCGACACGTATGAACTCGGTCAGTGGTGGGGCCGCCAGCGGGGACAGCCGCTCGCCTCGACATTTCTGGGCGAGCTCGCCGGCCGCCTCAACCTTCCGGTCCACCGGCCCCACCACGCACTCGGAGACGCGCTGACGACCGCACAGGTGTTCATCGCGCTCGCGACGCACCTCGACCGGGACAGACCGCAGACCGTGCGGTCGCTCGCCGCCGCCAAGCGCCGGGTGGCGACGTACTCGATGTATCCCGGCACCGCCGACCCCTAGCCGCCCCGAGCAATGTCACATTGCATGGGCTTCTGTGGGGTGATGTCACATTGCCCCCACAAAGTGGG
>CAYNDD010000134.1:0-8969 GCA_964395425.1 uncultured Frankiaceae bacterium | reverse complement strand
TGAACCTCTGAGCCGGGCAGCCGCCAGGTCCAGAGCCCTGGTTGCGGATCTCCCTGACTCAGAAGCCGTCGCGGGTGCGGTGTTGACGTGCCGTATTCGTGGTCGTCAGTTCTACTCGACGCTGCCGGCGGCACGACCCAGGAGCAGCGCTCACCGGTGACTGAAGCAATCCGTCGCGGTGGTTGCGATCGCTTAGAACGCATCCAGATCCTCGATCTCCTTGCGTGCAGTGGTGGCAAGGCGCAACGCCTCGTTCACGGTGTCGTTGGTCGTCGAAGTGCCGAGCTCGGCACGAGCGGCGCCAAGTCGTTCTTCGTCGACGTCGATCAAGTGCTTGGCCATGACGGGTGGATATCCGGCTTGCAGCTGTATATCCACCGTCTGGGCGGCCGGTCAGAAGGCACCGGTCCCGTCCGGGGTGCCCCAGCCGGTCGGGCCGTCCCAGCCGTGGCGGGCGGTGCACCACTGTGCCGTCGTGCAGTCACCGTTGCTTCCGCTGGTGACATCGCGCAGCGAGGCGTGATGAGCCCACAGGTACGAGCCGTCGTTGACGTCAGACGTGTTGCCGGCGAGTGCGTAGACCGCGGCGATGATCGGCGCCGCCGCACTGGTGCCGCCGAAGGTGAGCCAGCCACTGGTCGACTCGAAGGCGTAGCTGTCATAGACCGCGACCCCCGTGGCCGGATCGGCGACCGCTGCGACGTCGGCGACCGCGCGCCCGCCGCAGCCGGTGATCGACATCGGTTGCCAGGGCGTCGCGTTCATCGACGAACAGCCACTGCCGGTGTCCGTCCACGCCGTTTCGGTGAATCCACGACCCGCCGACGACCGGGTCAGGGTGGTGCCGCCGACCGCGGTCACCCATTTTGAGGAGGCGGGGTACTCCACGCCGTAGCCGCTGTCACCGGCGGACGCGGTGATCGCCACACCGGGGTGGTGGTAGTAGCGGCCGTAGCTGCGATCGGAGGCGTCCGGGCCGCCGTAGCTGTTGCTGACCGCGTTGGCGCCCAGGCGGACCGCGGTGTCGACGGCCGCGCCGAGGTTGGCCATCGACGCGGTGTCGGCCTCGACGAGCAGGACATGGCAGCGCGGGCAGGTGGCCGACACCATGTCGAGGTCGAGCGAGATCTCCTGCGCCCAGCCGCCATCGGGATCGGGATAGTTGCGCGCTCCGGTCTGGTCGACCTTGCGGAAGCAGCCGCTCGTCGTCGTACACGGAGGCAGGCCGTACTGCGCGCGATAGACCGAGAGGTCACGTGCGGCATCCGGGTCGTCGTAGGCGTCGATCACCGCGACTGTCTCACCGGCACCTGCGGTCGGGGACGGCAGTGAGTAGGCGGCCTGCAGATCGGCCGGGCCGTATCCGACCGGGGTGGACTCGTGGCGGACCCGGCCGCGCCGGATGTGGTCGACCCGGATCGCCAGACATCGCGCCCGGGCGCGATGCGCGTGCTTGCACACGCTGCGGTCCTTGACCGCCGCCTGCGGTCTGACGGATGACGCTGACGAGGCTGGCGATGCGCCAGCGACGGCAGCGACCAGAAGACCGGTGGTGATGAGAAACGACACGACCATCAATCGGCTGCGATGCACGACAAGAACCTCCGCGGTGGGAAACCATGGCCCGACAACAGTCGCGGGGTGGCGCCGCACCTGGGGCGATGAACGACAGGGTGTGGACCGCCGCGAGACGGCAGCGGTCTGTGGACGGGGTGCGACGGAGGTCGGCGCGCCGCTCGGCTCGAGAAGGAGACCCGTGAGCGATCACCAACGGTTGAGCGGTCGGCAGATCACGATCATGGTCGTCGCGGTGTGTGCCGCGCTGGTGTTGGCACCGGTCGGGGTGTTCGCGGCGAGCCGTTCCTCAGTGTCGGTATCCGACGGGAAGCATCCCTCGCAGCTTGCGGCCGTCACGAAGAGCGGCGCCCAGGTGATGACCGTGACCGGCACACCGAGCGTGCGGATCGCCGGTGTCCCGAAAGTGCGCGCGACCGTCGCCGGCCTGCCCGGCACGCCGTTCGCCAAGACCGCGACCACCGCGAGCGACACGGTCTCGGTCACGGCGCCGGCCGGGAAGCACGACGTCGTCCAGACCATCAGCGTCAAGATCACCGTCGACAACTCGGTGTCGCTGACCGGCGCCGAGATCACCTACCTCGAGGGCGGCGTCCTGCAGCGGCTCGATTTCCCGACGCCGAAGATGGCGACGGGTGACTCGCTGACCAACGCGGTGTTCGGCAACACCGTCGCGCTCACGATCTATCCCGATCCCGGTACGCCGATCAGCGTGCTGCCGCAGTTCAACTCCGCCGACCTCAGCAACACCCAGCTCAGCGTGAGCGGCTACACGGTCAGCTGACCTTCGGCGCCGCCCGCTCGACGATCGCCCTGACGTCGACCCCGGGCGGCAGCGTTCCGAAGGTGTGCCCCCAGTCCGCGCCGAGTCGCGATGCGCAGAACGCGTCGGCGACCGCCGGGGGAGCGAACCGCACGAGCAGCGATCCCTGCAACACCAACGCCATCTGCTCGACCAGACGGCGCGCCCGCACCTCGACGTCCGTAGTGTCCGTGAGTGCCGAGTCCAGCGCTGCGATTGCCTGGTCGAGCCGCGGGTCCGCGCCCGAGGCGAGGGTCACCTCGTCGCGGAACGCCTCCCAGGCACCGAGCTCGCGGCTGAGCGCCCGCAGGACGTCGAGCGCGTTGACGTTGCCGGACCCCTCCCAGATCGAGTTCAGCGGCGCCTCGCGATAGATCCGCGCCATCGGGAAGTCCTCGACGTACCCGTTGCCGCCGAGGCATTCGAGCGCCTCGACCGCGACCGCCGGCCCGCGCTTGCACACCCAGAACTTGCCGGCCGCCAGGGCCAGCCGCTTGAACGCCGACTCGTCGTTGTCGATCGCCGCCGCGAGCCGCACCATGAGCGCGGTCGCGGCCTCCGACTCGACCGCGAGGTCGGCGAGCACCGAGAGCATCAACGGCTGGTCGATGAGGTAGCGGCCGAAGGCCTTGCGATGCCGCGCGTGGTGGGTCGCCTGCGCAACCGACGCTCGCATCAGGGTCACTGTGCCGATGACGCAGTCGAGCCGGGTCATCGACACCATCTCGATGATCGTGGGCACGCCACGGCCTTCGTCGCCGAGCCGCCACCCGACCGTCTCGTCGAACTCCGGCTCACTCGACGCGTTGGACCGGTTGCCGAGCTTGTCCTTCAACCGCTGGATCCGGAACGTGTTGCGTTCGCCGTCGGGCAACACCCTCGGTACGACGAAACAGGTCAGGCCGCCGGGTGCCTGCGCGAGCATCAGGAACATGTCGCACATCGGCGCCGAGGTGAACCACTTGTGGCCGGTCAGCCGGTACGTGCCGTCAGGGGCCGGCACCGCGCGGGTGGTGTTGGTGCGGACGTCCGAGCCGCCCTGCTTCTCGGTCATCCCCATGCCGGCGAGGCAACCGGCCTTGGTGTCCGGCTGGCGCAGGCCGGGGTCGTAGGTCAGCGAGGTCAGCCGCGGCACCCATTCGGCGGCGATCGCTTCGTCGACCCGCAGCGCCGGAACCGCCGCGTGGGTCATCGATATCGGGCAGCCGTGCCCGCCCTCGGTGTGGCTCCACACCGCGAAGCCGGCCGCGCCGGCGACCTGCGCGCCCGGCTTCGGGTCGATCCAGGATGAGGCGTGCAGCCCGGCACTGACCGCGACTGTCATCAACGAGTGCCACGACGGGTGGAACTCAACCTCGTCGATGCGGTGGCCGAAGCGGTCATGAGTGACCAGATGCGGGGGATTGGTGTTGGCCAGCCGGCCCCATTCCTGGGCTTCGGCGCTGCCGGCCCGGCGCCCGAGGGCGGACAGCTGCTCGGTTGCCCAGCCCGCTTCGTGCCGTTCGACACCCTCGACGAGGGCGACATCGGAGCCGAAGACGTCGTAGTCGCAGAGCGGCGGCGGCTGGTTGCTCACGTCGTGCGTCGCGGCCATATCCCCAGTGAACCCCATCCGGACCCTTACCGTTGCCGGGTGACGTCGCTCCCGAGACTGGTGTGGTCGGCCATGCGCCGGTCATGGCAGGACCGGATCCTCGGTCTGGCCGCCGAGGCCGGCTTCTGGCAGCTGTTATCACTTCCGTCCGCGATCCTGGCGATCCTCGGCGTCATCGGCTTCTTCAACGGCGTGCTGGGCGCGGCCAACCTCAACCACCTGCAGCGCTCGATCGACAACGCCATGGCGCACGTGATCGTGCCGAGCGCGGTGCAGTCGACGATCGCGCCCGCGCTGCATCGGATCCTGTTCGGCGGCCGCGCCGACATCGTCTCGATCAGCTTTGTGGTCTCGCTGTGGACCGGCTCGTCGGCGATGGCGACCTACGTCAACACGATCACGATCGCTTACGGGCTGCGGCACCACCGCAGTGCGGTCCGCAGCCGCCTGCTCGCACTCGGGCTCTACGTCGGTTTCGTGCTCGCCTCAATCGTGTTGCTGCCGCTGCTGATCCTCGGGCCCTCGGAGATCGTGGACGTCTTCCCCGACCGGTGGCATCACGTCGTACACATCGTGACGACGATCGGGTATTGGCCGGTGGCGGTGTTGGTGTCGCTCGCCCTGCTGGCCACGCTGTATCACCGGGCGGTGCCGGTCCGTACGCCGTGGCGGCGGGCGTTGCCGGGTGCCGTGGTGGCGGTGCTGATCTGGGTGGTCGGGTCGGTCGTGTTGCGGTCCTGGCTCGAGTTCGCCTTCCGCCGGACCGCGACCTACGGCCCGCTCTCGGCGCCGGTCGCCGTGCTGCTGTTCCTCTACCTCACCGCGCTGGCGATCCTGTTCGGGGCGGAGATCAACGCCGAGATCGACCGGTCGTGGCCGCGCCCGGAAACCGAGGCGCTGCGCGACGAGGAAACCGTGTCGGCTTAGGCTGACCCGATCAGGGCGCGCCGCGACGGGCGTCCCGGGACCAGGAGGAGGACCGATGGCCGGCGAAGCAGGCGGGGGTCACGGCGTACCGCTCAGCGTCTGGATCGCCACCGCGGCCATGATGGTCGGCACGGTCATCGGCGGGATCGGCCTGATCGAGTGGGTCTGGCCGGTGTTCTGGACCGGCGTCGGCCTGATGGTCGCGGGCGTGATCGGCGCCTACTTCACGCACATGATGGAAGTGGTCAGCGAGTACACGCCGGCGCCGGTCCGCGAGATCGAGCCGAGCTGACGTCCACCGCCCACCTTTCTTGTTGATCATGGCAAACCGAGCGTTCTAAGCGAGAAATGTCGCGCTCTTCGCCATGATCAACTGTGGGAGGTGCTTGGCGGGGGCGGTGCGGACGGTCGCGCGGGTACGGCGATAATCGCCACATGTCCGCTGCCACTGAGGCGCTCGTGCTGCGCTGGATCGACTGCTGGAACTCCCACGACGTCGACCGGCTGGCCGACTACGTCGCCCCCGGTTACATCCACCACCTGTCGTCGGGCGCTGACCGCGACCTCGATGCCTTCCACGCCGGGTTCGGGGCGGTGGTGCGGGCGTTCCCCGACATCAGCTACAGCGCGGTGCACCTGGTCTCCGCTCGGGACTTGGTGGCGGCGTTCCTCATCGGCACCGGTCACCACAACGGGCCGTTCTTCGGCGTGCCGCCCACGGGGGACCTGACCACGTTCCGGGGTGCGTATCACTGCCGGGTGGAGGCGGGCCAGATCGCCGAGGACTGGGACGTCTTCGACCTGCTGACACCGGTCCTCGCGCTCGGCGCGCAGCTCGCTCCGCCTGCCTCGAGCTAGGCCAGGGACCGCACAAGCTGCTGCTCGAGCACCCCCGGGAGCGAAGTCTGGACTCCGGGGGTGCCTGGTCGACGTTGCCCATCGATCGGCGGACATCGCGTAGGGCCGAAAGTCCCGAAAACTCGGGATTCTCATCGGGCCGACCCGGGACCTTCGGGGCTGTCGCGTCAGCGCAATCGCGGACAGGCTGTGTCGGATGGCCTGGTTCTTTCGCGCGGTGGAGCAGCCCGACGGCAGCTGGCTGTGTCGTCGCGGGCTGGAGGTCTTCGATTCCCATCCGTCGCTGCAACTTGCCATCGACCACCTCGCCGAACTGGCGGCTGACGCCCAGCCGGCGCAACTCTTCGTCCACCGCGTCGATGGCAGCGTCGAGGGGCACGGGGCGATACCCGGCTGATGCGAATGCACCGGTGAGGCCGGTGTCGTACGACCCCGGGCCTTCGTGACGTTCGCCCATGGCGCGAATGCGTTGCCCTGCATAGCGTTCTTGTATGGACAACACAGCCCACTGCGCCGAACCGGTGCTGCGCGCCGATCTCGACCAGCTCATGGCTGAGGTCGAGCACGCCTATCGTCGCGCGCGGCGGATTGTCTACGACCGCCTCCCCGAAGGCACGACCGTGCAGACTGCGCGGCTGAACCTCCTGCAGCGGCTGGCGCTCGCGCATCTCGAGCGAGCGGAACACGAGCTGCGGGCGTTCCGGTGGCGTGAGGCACACCGCGACGGCGACCTGACCGGCTCGCGGCGTCGTACCGGCTAGCCCCTGCCTCGCCGCCCTGCGGCAGCTTCGTTAGCGCGTCCCGACGGTGACCTGGCCGTAGCCGTTCTCAACCAAGCAGAGCTTCGCGGATGGGCAGGTGACGTTCGAGATCCCGTCCGAGAGCACCCGCTTCGCGGACCTGCCCAACGCGGTGACCTGCCAGTGTCCGTGCGCCGGGTCGGTGGAGATCGCGACGTACTGTCCAATTTTGCTGGACTCGCCGGCGACTGCGCACAGCTTCTCGTTGCAGTCGATGGTCGAGACGGACTCCTTCGAGACCTTGGGGAGGGTGACCTTCTTGAAGCCCTTGGTCCAGCTCTTCGAGCCGGTGTCGCCCTTGGTCAGGATCAGCGCGCCGTTGTTGTTGATCAGGCACGCACCCGGTCCGAAGCAGGACACGTTGAACAGGAGGGCGTGGTGGTGGAGGTTGACCACCTGCCACTTGGTGTCTGGATCGCCCGGGTTGACCGTCCAGGCGATGGTCCCCGCGCCGTTCTGGTCGACCGAGGCACAGAATGCGTTGCGCTGCCCGTTCTTGTACGGCGCGCAGCCGACGGACCAGGTCCCGGCGAATCCAGCATCGGCAGGGAAGACGCTGACCTGACTGGTGGCCGACGCCCCCGCGGTCGTGAAGATGTTGCCGTTGTCGTCGACCTCGGCGCACTGCACGTTCACCCAGCACGAGACCGCGCCGAACCCGGCCGATCCGCTGTCGACGTCGGCAGTTCCCCAGTTCTTCGTGGTCGGTGTACCGGTCTGGAACACGGTGGCGCCGTAGCTCTCGTTGTAGCTGCCCGGGACGGGCTCACGGCCCGCGATGTTGCAATCTTTGGTCTTGCCGGACGGGTCGCAGGCGATGTTTTGGGGGCTCAGCGTGTCGCCGGGTGCGTAGTCTTCGCTCCACTTGGAGAAGTGCCAGCCCTTGGGGCCCTTGCCCGGACTCGTGGTGTAGAAGTCGCCGGCCGGCGAGTTGTACGGCGGGTTAACCCGGGTGCCGTCCATCGGGATGATGCAGAGGTTCGTCGAGGGGCAGGCGAGGCCGTACGTGCCGTACTGAAGGTGCTTCTTCAGCCCAGTAACGTGCCCCAGGTTGAACGCCGCCGACCACTTCCAGTGGGCGGCCCTGGCGGGTGCCTTCGCCGTGGTCACGCTCGCGGGGGCGTTGTACGTCGGGGCGATTCGCGCGGCCGATGCGAGCGCCGGTGCGCTCAGCCAGCCTGCGGCCACCACCATCAAGACGGCGGCTACCCCAGCAACAGGTCGGCGGTTTCCGGCGTGGGACACGCCGCGAAGGCGCATGCCCTTCCTGCTGGCTCGGCCCTCGCAGACAGCACCCTTGGACATTGATCCCTCCGAAACGGTTCCCCGGACCACGCGTTCGGGACTATAGGTCCTCGACGGTCAACCGTCCCGCGAACCCCGCAACTGCATGGGCCAGGTCTTCAGGGGCTGCGGGTCGCCGCACCGCGGTCGAGGGCCGTATCGTCGGCCGGTCTAAGGGCTAACGACGCCGGCCGCCGTCCTGCCGCGACGTCGACGACGTGGCTCGGCATCATGTACCGGTGCCAGACCCCGAGCCGATCACGTGGCGCCACACCCGCACGCTTCGTGCGGGGTGTTACCTACTGAGTGCGGTGGGTGTTGTGCTCGGACTATGGATGATTGTGACGGGCCTGCAGATTCATGTCATCACGTCGAGGATCAGCGCAGGCGGGACACCAGAGCCGAACCTCATAACCGGGGGAGTGACGATCGCGGTTGCGGCGTATGCGGTCGTCGTGACCCGGCGAGCAAGACTCACTCTCGAGCCCGAGGCCTTGATCGTTTGCAACGGCCTGAGGACGCACCGGTTCCCTCTGCCTAGCATCACCAGGGTCTCTCCCCTCTCGTACGGCGTACTCATCTACTACCGGGACGGGGAGCGGCATCGGCATATCTCAGCCCTCGCGAGCCAAGGTCTCCTCGACCCGGACGGGTGGTGGCTCGACCGCAAAGCCAAACGAACTCGGGCGATCGCCGCCTCGATCAGGGTGCGACTGCCGTCCCCGCAGCTGCCAGCGTCCGAGGCGTAGCCCGGGTGCGGCTCGCACGCCCGAGCCGCCCGGCCGCTCGTGCGTAGCGGGGTTGAGGTGCCAGGATGGCGCATCCACATACCGGGGAGGCGGCATGCGCAAGAAGCTCACGACGGCGCTCATGGTCACGGCGGTCGCGGTCGCGTTGATCGGCGGCGGGGTCGCCCTTGGCGCCTCGACCCATCACGCGGTCAAGGCGTGCTCCAAGAAGTCGAGCCACGTGCTCGCCTTGCTCAAGGGCGGCAAGTGCCCGAAGGGGTACACGCATGTGACGCTCGGTGCGCAGGGACCGCAGGGCAAGCGCGGGCCGGCCGGCCCGGGAGCGATTTACGACACCTTGACCGGCGGCAACAACGACGAGCAGGTCGTGTTCCCCGAGA
>CAYNDD010000133.1:0-8979 GCA_964395425.1 uncultured Frankiaceae bacterium | reverse complement strand
GTGAGGCCGGAGCGCAGCCGTCGCCGGAACTCGGTCGCTGCCATGGTCACGGGCCTCTCGAGCCGGAAGGGTCGGCCTAGGAGTTGTCGACCCGGCAGCGCAGATAGTTAAGGCATCGTGGTCATATCGGACACTTCAGGCCAGCACCGCCTCGGCCTCGATCTCGACCCGCCAGCGGGGATCGAGCAGGCCGGACACCACCACCATCGTGGCCGCGGGCCGGTGCGCCCCGAAGACCTCGCCGTGGGCCGCGCCCACGGCGTCGGCGTCCTCCGCGGCGGTGATGAACATCCGGGTCCGGATCACATCGGTCGGCGCCGCGCCCGCCTCCGCCAGCGCGGCGACGATGATCTCCAGGCAGCGCCGGGCCTGCACGCCGGCGTCGTCCGGGCACGAGCCGTCCGGCCAAACCGGCGCGGTCCCGGAGACCACGACCCGCTCGCCGACCCGGACCGCTCGGCTGAATCCGATCACCGGCTCGAACGGCGACCCTGAGCTGACCCGCTGCCACTCGACCATCTGCACTCCTTCGTCGTACCCGAAGGCAGCATCCCCTACCGAAGCGGAACGCTCAGGTCGCAGGTCAATGTGTCCGGCGTCGCAGTGCGCTGGTCCGCGATCAGCAGCTGCCGCAGCGGCCCGGCCGGCCGGCGTTGGTGGTCATGGACCCAGCGCTCGAGCGCGTCACAGGCCGGGAGCATCGCCGGCCACGCGACCTCCTTCTTCGGCAGCCGGATGTACGCCTCGCCGTGCGCGGGTTCGATCCGTCGCTCGACGCCACTCGAAGCGTCTGCCGCCGGATTGCCCGCGTCGGCGGCCACCGGCCGGCACAACTCGATCGGACCGTCGCTGTCCGCACTCACCTCGCCGTAGAAGATGAGGAACGGCACGCCGGCGATGCCGGCAACACCGGGACCGCCCGCTCGCAACTGCGCAAACGCGTCGCCGAAGAACTCATCGGTGTCAGCGAGATAGACGTGTCGGTTGATGGCGAGCAGCGTGCGCTCCGGCATGGCCCGGACTTCGATCTGGTAGCTCACAATGTCCGCTCCGTTCAGTCGGCGCTCGAGATAGTCGGCGAGCAACCGGCGGTCCGCCGTCGCGGATTCGACCCCGGACCAGTACGACGCAACCGCCTTCGCCGCGTCGGCCGGATCGAGCGCGAGCACCGAGGAGATCGTCGCGAGCGGCATGTCGAGGCGGCGCAGCATCCCGACCAGCCGGGCCGGCTCGACCTGGTCGGCCGAATACATCCGGTAGCCGGAGTCGGGGTCGACCTGCGCGGGCACGACGAGGCGCAGCCGGTCGTACAGGCGCAGCGCCTTGACCGACAGCCTGGTCTGCTCGGCGAACTCACCGATCGTCATCAACGCCATGCCGACCTCCGCCTCGGGCGTCGATCGCCCGCCACCTGATCGTGCGGCCTGCCCCTGGGTCAGGGTCAAGCGCCGACCGCCGACCGCCGACCGCCGGCCGCTGACGCGAACCACCTGCCGTCGTGGCTAGAGCGGCGGGTCCACGTGCTCCTGGTACGACGGGTGGCGCTGGACGAAGTCCCGGATGAACGGGCAGCTCGGCGTGATCAGCTTGCCCCTTGCGATCACGTCGTCGAGGGCCGCCCGCGCCAAGGCACTGCCGACCCCGTGACCCTCGAACCGCGGATAGACCTCGGCGTGGGTGAACACCACCCGGTCCTTGGCAACGACGTACGTCGTCAGGCCGGCAAGCTCGCCACCGACCCGCACCTCGTAGCGGCGCGCAGCCTGGTTGTCGGTCACGACGACGTCGGCGGGCGCGTCATCCGGGGTCGGCTCCATTGCTGAATCCTCCATCATCGGGGGATCGTCGGCGGGGTCGTGGAGGTCAGCGGTGGTGCGGTCGCGCCGACACACGGCTGCGACAGCCGGGGATGGTCGGCGATGTGGTCGTGAGTGTTCGAGATCGCCAGTCCGGCGATGACGGCACCTACTGCACACAGACCGCCGGCGAGCACACTGGCGATCCGATAACCGTGTGCGAACACCGCCGGGTGGAGATAGGCATCACCGGTCAGCCCCGACACGACCGGCAAGATCGCGACGGCAAGCAGCCCGGCCGCGCGCGCGACGTCGTTGTTCACCGCGGAGGCCAGACCGGCGTGCTCACCGGGCGCCGAGCTCATCGCGGTCGAGGTGAGCGGAGCCACTGTGATCACCAGCCCCGCGCCGAGCAGGACGATGCCCGGCAGCACGCCGCTCCAGTACGAAAAGTCGGTCGTGAGCCGTGCGAGCAGCACGAGGCCGACGCCGGCAACCAGCGGGCCGGCCGACATCTGCAGGCGCGGCCCGATCCGGGTCGCGAGCCGTCCCGATGCGGCCGACAGCGTCAACATCAGCACCGTCACGGGGATCAGAGTGAGGCCGGCATCGAGCGGGGTGTACCCAGCGACCTGCTGAAGCGCTACCGGCAACAGGAACAACGCGCCGCCCAAGGCCCCGTAAACGCAGAAAGTCACGGCGTTGGTTGCCGTGAACTGCCTGGACGCAAACATCGACGGCGGCAGCATCGGCGAGACCGACCGCCGCTCGGTGACCGCAAAGGCAGCTGCCGCGACCACGCCGACGATGAGGCAGCCGACGACAGCAGCACTCCCCCAGCCGTCGGCCGGGGCCTCGATCAACGCATAGATCACCGTCGACAGCGACAGCACCGCCCACACCGCGCCCGGCACATCGATCCGGCCGCTGGTGGCGGCGGTCGACTCGGGCACGTGACGGCGGGTGATCTCCAGAACGGCCGCCGCGAGCGGAAGGTTGATCAGGAACACCAACCGCCACGATCCGACCGAGAGCAGGTATCCACCGAGCAGCGGTCCAGCCGCCGTCGCGAACGCACCGAGCCCCGACCACGCTCCGATCGCCCTCGACCGATCGTCGGGAACGAACGCGCTCTGCAGGATCGCCAGGCTCCCCGGCGTCAGCAGCGCCGCGCCGACTCCTTGCAGAGCGCGGGCTGCGATCAGGGGCGTGGCGGTCGGCGCGGCTGCGCACGCACCCGACGCGACCGCGAACCACACCACACCGATCGCGAAGACCCTTCGCCGGCCGTAGCGGTCACCGAGCGTCCCACCGAGCAGGAGGAACGCAGCCAGCGTCAGCGTGTATGCCGTCACCACCCATTGCAGCGACGACACCCCCGAATGAAAGTCCTTGCCGATCCGGGGCAAGGCAATCCCCACCACGGTCGCGTCCAGCAGGGCCAGCCCCGAACCGAGCACGGTGGCGACGACGACCCACCGGCCGCGAGCGCTCTTGTACGTCAGCACGGCATGCGGTCAAGCCTTGGCGTCCACGTCAGCGAGCCCCTTACGGATCCTGCGCTCGACCCCGGGCTTGATCATCCGGTCCAAGCCCGGCACCACCGCCCTGAACTCGATCACGTAGGTCAGGTGTGACCCGGTGCCGCGCACCGAGAAGGACATCGAGCCACGGTGGTTGCGCAGCGGGCTGCCCTTGGTGATCCGGTAGTCGATCCGCTCGTTCGGCACGGCATCCGTGATCGTCTCCTGGAAGGGCGGCAGAATCGCCAAGCGCAGGGTGCGAACCGAACCTTTGCCGTTGCGGGAGGTGTCGCCGTCGCGGACTCGGGTGATCGTGGCGCCGAACATCGGCCCGAGGTTCTCGTGCTCGGCGAGGTAGGCATAGACCCGGTCGACCGGGAGCGCGAAGTCGTGCTCGATCTCGATCCGCTGCATCCGGCGACGATAGATGAGGAGGCCTGTGAGCGACGCCGACGGACATCCGTCGTACCGCCGGGTGTTCGCGGTCGGCGAGTTCCGTGCGCTGTTCACCGCCCAGGTGGTCTCGGTGCTGGGCAACGTCATCGCCCAGGTCGCACTGGCCGTCCTCGTCTACGACCGGACCGGATCGGCGCTGCTGTCGGCGCTGACCTTCACGTTGGGGTTCGTGCCCTTCCTGATCGGCGGGACGGTCCTCGCGGGTGTGGTCGACCGGCTCCCACCGCGCCGGACGCTGGTCAGCTGCGACCTGGTCAGCGCCGTCGTCGTGGGCCTGATGGTGCTGCCGGTGCCGGTTCCCGTCCTGCTGGTGCTGATCTTCGTGGCCGGCCTGGTCGACCCGGTGTTCGCCGGTGTGCGGGCCGCGATCCTGCCGGAGGTGCTCGGCACCGGGCCCGAGTTCGTCCTGGGGCGGGCGCTGTTCGGCATGGTGTGGCAAGGCGCGCAAGTGATGGGGTACGCCGCCGGCGGCCTCCTGCTGGCGGCGGTCGGAGCTCGTGGTGCGCTGGCGCTGGACGCGGTGTCCTTCCTCGGCTCGGCGATCCTCGTCCGACTCGGCACCCGGCGCCGCGACGCGGCCGCACCGAGCAACGAGGGCCTGATGCGCGACTCGCTGCGCAGCGTCGGCGAGATCCTCCGGATCCCGCGGCTGCGCCAGCTGATGCTGCTGCATTGGCTCGTGCCCACCTGCGCGTTGGCACCCGAGGCACTGATTGCGCCGTACGTTCATCTGTTGCATCGGCCGACCAGTGACGTCGGTGTCCTGCTGTGTGCGGTCGCGGCCGGAATGCTGCTGTCGAACCTCGTCATCGGCCGAGCCCTCACGGTCCGGAGGCAGCGGCGCCTGATGGCGCCGGTCGCACTGCTGACCGTGGTGCCGCTGATCGCGTTCGCGGCGCCACTCGGAGTGGCCCTGAGCATCGTCGCGCTCGCGATCAGCGGGCTCGGCACCTGCTTCAACCTGGGCCGGGACGCAGCCTTCATCGCGGCCATACCGGAGCCACTGCGCGGGCGCGCGCTGGCGGTCGACGGGTCCGGGCTGATGGCCGTGCAGGGCATCGGTTTTGCGTTCTGGGGCGCGCTGGCCGAGTTCGTTCCGCTGCGCTCGACCATCGCGATCGCAGGCGTGGCCGGCGTGATAGTCATAGTCGTCCTCACCTGGCCGACCGGACCGAGGCGCTCATACCGGGGCAAAAACATTTAGTACGCTACAGATGTGGCGAACGACTTGGAGCGACGCAGACTCGCGATCGTCGAGGCGCTGCGCGCGGTCATGGCCGAGCCCCACCGCATCGACGAAGCGACCGAACCGACCCAGCCCGAGTCGACCCGGACCGAGCCGGCTCCGGCCGGCCGCCATCCGGCCTGGCTCGCACCGATGGACGAGCTCGACGAGAGCGCCGAGTGGGACGAGGAGTGGGAAGAGCTCGACGACCCGGACCGTCCGGTCGTCCCGCCGCTTGAAGCCGTCGGCGCGATGTCGAGCCGCGCGTCGCTGGCATTGTTCGGCCACGCCTGAGCGATCAGCCCGAGGCGAGGCCCGCGTGCATCTCCCAGACCAAGATCTCCGCGTCGCTCACGGCCGTGACCCGCTGACCACCGGTGGCGGTGAATCGCACCGCATCCCCTGCGCGCAACGCACCGGCTGCTTCGAGCTCGACCGCCCCGGCCGCCACGAAAAGATGCAGGTACGGCGCCTCGGGCAACGTCACCGACTCGCCGGGCGCGAGCCGCGCGGCGTACAGGGCAGCGTGCTCGTTGCCGATGTGGATCGCGGTCTCGTCGTCGTGCGTCGCCATCCCTGAGGCGACCGGCACGAGTGACCCGCGCAAGCGCGCGTCGTCGATCTCCAGCTGCTCGTAGCCCGGTGTGCGACCGCTGGCGTCGGGCAGGACCCACATCTGGATGAAGTGGACCGGGTCGACGTGCTGATCGCCGCCCTGCAGCCGCCACGAGTCGTTCTTCTCCGAGTGCAGGATCCCCGCGCCGGCGCTCATTCGCTGCGCCAGCCCGGGATAGATGACCCCGGAGTGCCCGGTCGAGTCCTGATGCACCAGCGAGCCGCGGAGCACCCAGGTCACGATCTCCATGTCGCGATGCGGGTGGGTCTCGAAGCCGGTGCCGGGGTCGACGATGTCGTCGTTGTTGACCAGCAGCAATCCGTGGTGCGTGTTGTGCGGGTCGTAGTGCGGGCCGAACGAGAACGAATGCTTCGAATCCAGCCAGGAAATCTTGGTGGCGAACCGCTCATCGGCCCGCCGTATATCAACAACCGCTTGAGTCATGCCACCTCAACTCGACGCACCCACGTGCTGTTCCCGGATCGAATCGCTCGGCGGCGTCTCCTGTCATCCCGCGTCGATCAAGACGCCGGGGTTCAACCGACCGGCCGGGTCGAGCGCGGTCTTGATCGCGCGCATCGCCCCGATCTCCTCAGCCGTTCTCGAGAGCGACAACCACTCGCGCTTCGCCCGCCCGACGCCGTGTTCGGCGCTGATCGACCCGTCGTACGACGCAACCAGGCGCAAGACCGCGTCGGTCACTGCCTCGCCGGCGTCGAGTGCGTCGAGGACGTTGACGTGCAGGTTGCCTTCGTCGACGTGGCCGTAGAGAACGGTCCGAGCCTGCGGCGCAACGGCTTTGATCGTGTCCGGCAATGCCGCGCACAGCTCGGCAAGAGCGGCCAGCGGCACCGCCACGTCGAGCTTCACCGGCACGCCGGCAGCGCCCACGGCTTCGGTGTGCGACTCGCGATAGGCCCACAGTCCGTGCCGGCCGCGCGGATCGCTCGCGACCACCGCGTCCAGCACGAGATCGCCCGCATCGTCGAGGGCAGCGAGCAGATCGTCGGTGGGATCGGTCCGACCGGCACACTCGACGAGCACGTACGCCGGGTGGTCGGTCGTGAACGGCGCGGCCAGACCCGCGTGGGCACGCACCAGGGCCAAGCCGTGCGCGAAGAACAGCTCGGCCGCCTCCAGCGACTCGACCGCGCGCATCGCCCGGACGAGCTCGACCGCCTCGGCCGTGCCCGCCACGGCAACGAGGGCCACCACGCGGGCCTCGAGCAACGGCACCAGCTTCAGCCGAAGCCGGGTGATCACGCCGAGCGTGCCTTCCGACCCGGCCAGCAGTGACACCAGGTCGTACCCGGTGTTGTCCTTGGGCAGGCCGGCCAGTCGCCCGACCACCGCGCCGTTCGCCAGCACCGCCTCGATGCCGACGAGCTGCGCCCGCATGGTGCCGTAGCGCAGGACCCGCTCGCCACCGGCGTTGGTCGCGACCATCCCGCCGACCGTGCACGAGTCGCGGGCGGCGAAGTCGACGCCGACGTCGAGGCCGCACGCGCGGACCACGTCCTGGAGTGCGGCCAATGTGCACCCGGCGCCGACGGTGACCTGGCCGGCGATCAGGTCCACCGGCTCGATCTGGTCGAGTCGCACCGTGCTCATCAGCACGCTGCCGTCAACCGGCACCGACGCCCCGACCAGCCCGGTGTTGCCGCCTTGAACACAGATCGACACGTCGGCGTCGGCGCAGGCCTTGACTACCGCGGCGACCTCGGCGGTCGAGCCGGGCCGCACGACGCATCGGGCCCGGCCATGGAACCGCCCGGTCCAGTCGGTCTCGTACGACGCGACGACCGACGGGTCGTCGAGCACGTGCGGATCGCCGACGATCAGTCGCAGCGTGGTCGCGAGGCTGTCCGTCGTCGTGGCCGAGCCGGCGGTCACGACAGCACGCGCAGGCGGACCGTCTCGGGCATGGCCGCCAGCTCGGAAGGAACTGCGGGCGGGTAGTCGACCGCGACATCGGTGATGACGTAGCCGAGGTCGCCCCGCGTGCCGAGCAGTTGCCCTTCGATGTTGACCTTGTGCTCGGCCAGCAGCCCGTTGATCGTGGCCAGGACGCCCGGCACGTTGTGATGGAGGTGAGCGATCCGGTGCGTTCCGGGCCGCTCGGGCAGTTGCAGGTGCGGAAGGTTCACGCTCATGGTCGACGAGCCTTCGACCAGGTAGTCGCGCAGCTTGCCGGCGACGTACCCACCGATGTCTTGTTGTGCCTCTTCGGTCGATCCACCGATGTGCGGCGTGAGGATGACGTTACGCATGCCCCGCAGCTCCGAGACGAACTCCTCGCCGCGGGCCTTCGGCTCGTTCGGGAAGACGTCGATCGCCGCGCCGGCCAGATGACCTGACTCGAGGTGACTTCTCAGCGAGCCGTGGTCGACGAGGAAACCGCGCGAGAGGTTCAAGAACAACGCACCCGATCGCATCCGGGCGAACTGCTCCTCGCCGAACATGTCGGCGTTGCCGGGGCGTCCGTCGACGTGCAGCGTCACGACGTCGACTGTCGAGAGCAGCTCCTCGAGGCTCTCGCACGCCCGGGCATTGCCCAGTGCCAGCTTGTCGGCGGTGTCATAGAAGGACACCGACATCCCCAACGACTCGGCGAGGACGGACAGCTGCGCGCCGATGTTGCCGTAGCCGACGATGCCGAGCCGCCGGCCGCGGATCTCGTGCGCGCCCGATGCGGACTTGTCCCATACCCCGGCGTGCAGGTCGGCGCTCTTGTCTGTCAACCGCCGGGTGAGGGCGATGATCTCTGCGAGCGCCAGCTCGACGACGCTCCGGGTGTTCGAGAACGGCGCGTTGAAGACCGCGATGCCGCGCTCCGATGCCGCACCGAGGTCGATCTGGTTGGTGCCGATGCAGAACGCGCCGACCGCCAGCAGGTCCGGCGCAGCTTCGATGACTGCGGCGGTGACCTCGGTCTTCGAGCGGATCCCGAGCAGGTGCACCCCGGCGAGCCGGTCCGACAACTCGCCCGAGTCGAGCGCGCCACCGACGAGCTCGACGCTCACGCCGGCGGCTTCGAGCAGCGCGACCGCATCGCTGTGCACGCCCTCGAGCAAGAGGGCATGCGTGACACCGGACAGGTTGGGTGAACTCACCGATTGCCTCAGATCAGGATGGACGGGCCGGACATCCGGCCCGGCCAAGTCTAAAGAACGGCGATTCGTCCGATCCGTTCGGGCGGTTCGCCCGAATAACCCTGTTGTGAGGAGTCTGCGCGGCGACGCCGCGCGCATGATGCGCCAGAGTGGACGGATGTCAGCGACGTCGCTCGAGGACGCCGCCCTGCTCAAGGCCGTCAACAGAGGCGACGAAGGCGCACTCGAGACGCTCTATCGCCGCTACGGC
>CAYNDD010000132.1:0-9000 GCA_964395425.1 uncultured Frankiaceae bacterium | reverse complement strand
CGACCCTCGTCGACGACTTCGGGCTGGTCGGGGCGATGCACAAGTTGCGTGACAAGGACGCCGGGTGGCTCGGCGTACAGCTCGAGATCTCCCGCCGGGTGCGCACCGACCCACAGTTCGCGGCGCTCTGGCAGCACCACCTTCGCTCGATCACCCGCGCGACCCAGGCCCGGCTGGCCCGCCAGCGCGACGCCGGCGTGGTGCGTGACGACGTCCCGATCGAGACCCTCGCCGCGTTCCTGCTGCTCGCCTACGACGGGCTCGTCGCCCAGCTCGCCACCGGCATGCCCGTGCAGCATCTCGACGCGATCCTCGACCTCGCCGAGCAAGCGGTCCGCGAGTCCCCCGCCGCGCACCACCCGCCGACGCAGCCTGCGCCCAGCTAGATCAGGAGCTCACCGATGGCCAACCCCAACAGCTTCGACGCCCGGTCGACCCTGACGGTCGGCGGCCGCGACCTGACGGTCTACCGGATCGACGCGGTCGAAGGCAGCGCGCACCTCCCCTTCAGCCTCAAGGTGCTCCTCGAGAACCTGCTCCGCAACGAGGACGGCCACAACGTCACCGCCGACCAGATCCGGGCCCTGGCCGACTGGGACCCAGACGCCGAGCCGGACACCGAGATCCAGTTCTCCCCGGCCCGCGTCGTCATGCAGGACTTCACCGGGGTGCCCTGCGTGGTCGACCTGGCCGCCATGCGTGAGGCGATGCAGGCCCTCGGCGGCGACCCGAAGAAGATCAACCCGCTGGTGCCGACCGAGCTCGTGATCGATCACTCCGTCATCGTCGATGTCTTCGGGGCACCGGATGCGTTCCAGCGCAATGCGGCGCTGGAGTTCGAGCGCAACCAGGAGCGCTACCAGTTCCTTCGCTGGGGCCAGAACGCCTTCGACGGCTTCACCGTCGTGCCGCCCGACACCGGCATCGTCCATCAGGTCAACCTCGAATACCTGGCCCGGGTCGTCTTCGACGTCGACGGCACTGCCTACCCCGACACCCTGGTCGGCACCGACTCCCACACCACGATGATCAACGGCCTCGGCGTACTCGGGTGGGGCGTCGGCGGGATCGAGGCGGAGGCTGCGATGCTCGGCCAGCCGGTGTCGATGCTCATCCCGCGGGTCGTCGGCTTCAAGCTGTACGGCGCACAACCGGAAGGCACGACCGCGACCGATCTCGTCCTGACGATCACCGAGATGCTGCGCAAGCACGGGGTGGTCGGGAAGTTCGTCGAGTTCTACGGACCGGGCGTCGCCGCAGTGCCGCTCGCCAACCGCGCCACGATCGGCAACATGAGCCCGGAGTACGGCTCGACCTGCGCGATCTTCCCGATCGATGAGGAGACGCTGACCTATCTGCGGCTGACCGGGCGCCCCGCTGAGCTCGTCGAGCTGATCGAGCACTACGCGAAGGCGCAAGGCCTCTGGCACGACCCCGACCACGAGCCGGTCTACTCCGAGCGGCTCGAGCTCGACCTGGCGACCGTCGAGCCGTCGCTGGCCGGACCGAAGCGGCCGCAGGACCGGGTGCCGCTGAAGAGCGCGAAGGACGGCTTCCGCGCGGTGCTCGGCGACTATGCCGTGGACGACGGAAATGGCAACAGCGCCAACGAAGGTTCCGAGGAGTCGTTCCCGGCAAGCGACCCGCCTGCGGTCAGCCGCGACGGTGCGAACGACGGCCCGCGTCACTCCGCCACGTCGAGCCACGGCCGGGCGAGCAACCCGGCCACGATCTCCATCAACGGCGAGCAGGTCGTGATCGACCACGGCGCGGTCGTCGTCGCCGCGATCACCTCGTGCACGAACACGTCCAACCCGTTCGTCATGGTCGGCGCCGGCCTGCTCGCCAAGAAGGCGGTCGAGCGCGGGCTGCGCAGCAAGCCGTGGGTGAAGACCTCGCTCGCGCCGGGGTCGAAGGTGGTCTCCGACTACTACGACAAGTCGGGGTTGACGGCGTACCTCGACAAGCTCGGCTTCGGTCTGGTCGGCTACGGGTGCACGACCTGCATCGGCAACTCCGGCCCGCTGATCCCCGAGGTCAGCAAGGCGGTCAACGACAACGACCTCGCGGCTGTGTCGGTGCTCAGCGGCAACCGCAACTTCGAGGGCCGGATCAACCCCGACGTGAAGATGAACTACCTCGCCTCGCCACCGCTGGTCGTCGCCTACGCACTCGCCGGGACGATGGACATCGACCTGCTGACCGAGCCGCTCGGCCAGGACGGCGACGGCAAGGACGTGTTCCTCTCAGACCTGTGGCCGTCGCCGCGCGAGATCCAGGACATCATCAACGACACGGTTGCCTCGTCCGGCTTTGCCGCGTCGTACTCCGACGTCTTCGCCGGCGACGAGCGATGGAAGAGCCTCTCGGTGCCCGACGGCGACGCCTTCGAGTGGGCCGATGACTCGACCTATGTACGGCGGCCGCCGTACTTCGACGGGATGCCGGCCGAGCCCGCCGCGATCGAGGACATCCGCGGTGCCCGCGTGCTGGCCGTGCTCGGTGACAGCGTGACCACCGATCACATCTCCCCGGCCGGCAGCATCAAGAAAGACTCCCCCGCCGGGCAATACCTCAGCGAGCACGGAGTGGGGTCGCGTGACTTCAACTCCTACGGCTCCCGGCGCGGCAACCACGAGGTGATGATCCGCGGCACCTTCGCCAACATCCGGCTGCGCAACCAGCTCGCGCCCGGCACCGAGGGTGGCGTCACCAGGCACCTTCCGGACGGCACCGAGGCCTCGATCTTCGAGGCGTCCGAGCGATATCTCGCCGACGGCGTGCCGCTGGTCGTCCTGGCCGGCAAGGAGTACGGCTCCGGCTCGTCGCGGGACTGGGCCGCGAAAGGCACGATGCTGCTCGGGGTGCGCGCGGTGATCGCCGAGTCGTACGAGCGGATCCATCGCTCCAACCTGATCGGGATGGGCGTGCTGCCCCTGCAGTACGCCGACGGCGAGTCGCGCGAGTCCCTCGGCCTGACCGGCGAGGAGACCTTCGAGATCGCCGGGCTGGCCGGCGTCGACCGGATCCCGCGCGAGATCACCGTGAAGGCCGACGACAAGACCTTCACCGCGACCGTGCGGATCGATACTGCCGGCGAGGCCGAGTACTACCGGCACGGTGGGATCCTGCAGTACGTGCTGCGCTCCCTGCGCTAGCCCGGATCGAAAGGGTTCGTCATGGATCTCGGCCTTCGCGACCGCGTGTACGTCGTCACCGGCGGCACGAAGGGGCTCGGTTTCGCGGCCGCCGTCGAACTGGTCGGCGAGGGCGCGCGCGTCGTCGTGTCGTCACGCTCGCAGGAGTCGGTCGACGCCGCCGTCGCACAGCTCGGCGCGGACTCAGCGGTCGGGATCGCGGCTGACAACGCAGATCCCTCGACCGCCGGGCACCTGACCGCGGCCGCACTGGATCGTTGGGAGCGCATCGACGGCGCACTGATCAGCGTCGGCGGGCCACCGGTCACCAGCGCGCTCGAGGCCACCGACGACCAGTGGCGGGACGCCTTCGAGTCGGTGTTCCTGGGCGCGGTCCGCACCGTCCGGGCGGTCGTGCCGTTCCTGAGTGCCGGCGGCGCGGTCGCGCTCGTGCTGTCCACGTCGTCCAAGAGCCCGATCGGTGGCCTTGCGATCTCCAACGGGCTACGACCAGGCCTCGCGATGTGGGCCAAGCAGCTCGCCGACGAGATCGGGCCGGACGGGATCCGGGTGGTCGGGCTGCTGCCGGGCCGGGTGCTCACCGATCGAACCGTCTCGCTGACGCCGCGGCCCGCTGACCGCGACGCGATCGCCGCGAACATCCCGCTCCGGCGCTACGGCGACCCGGCCGAGTTCGGTCGCGTCGCGGCGTTCGTGCTCTCCCCGGCCGCGTCGTACCTCACCGGGTGCTTCATCCCGGTCGACGGTGGCGCGCTGCGCCTGCTCTGACCCGCATCACCGGGCCGTACGACGGCAGGTCTCAGTCCGGCTGTGCGAGCCGCAGCAGTCCGAGGCCGGCGCCGTGCACGTCGTTGATGACCGCGAACCGGCCGTCCGGCATGTCCTGCGGCGGCATCCGGACACTGCCCCCGAGCTCAGTCGCACGGTCCACCGCCTTGTCGACATTGGTGACCGCGATGTAGGGCAGCCACATCGGCGGAATCTCGATCGGCGCGATCTCCGGCATCGTCATGAATCCGCCGACGCTGCGCCCCTCGAACTGCCACACGCTGTAGTCCTCGCCACGGCGGATCCCCCAGCCGAAGACGCCCTCGTAGAAGGCGACCGCGGCGTCGAGGTCACGGCCGAGCAGCTCGGACCAGCTCCACGCGTTCGGCTCGTCGACCAGCTCCGACCCGTGATGCTGGTTCGGCTGCCAGGCGGTGATCTCGCCGCCGGTCGGATCGTGGTAGACCGCCATCTGACCGGCCTCGAAGACGTCCAGCGGGCCGCCGACCACGGTGCCACCGGCGTCTTTGACCGCGGCGGTCGTGGCGTTGATGTCCGAGGTGCAGATGTAGATCGACCAGCGCGGCGGCTGGTCGTTGTCCATGATCGGCGCGATCCCGGCGACCGTCCGGCCACCGAGCGTGCAGATCGTGTAACCCTGGGCCGCCGGACCCTGCTCCTCGCCCTCCCAGCCGAACAGCCCCGAGTAGAACTCCAGGGACTCCTCGACGTCGGCGGACGAGACGTCGATCCAGCACGGTGATCCGGGGCTGTACTCCGACTTCACAGGCATGGTCGAAGACTAACCGCGAGAAGGCGCTCAGGCCGGAAGCGGATCGTCGTACGTGGTCAGATTTTCCTGGCGCTCGAATTGGGTGTGGTAGAGCTCGGAGTAGAGCCCGGCCGCGTCGATCAGCTCGTCGTGCGTCCCCTGCTCGACGATCCGGCCGTCGTCGACGACGAGGATCATGTCGGCCTCGCGCACCGTCGAGAGCCGATGGGCGATCACGATCGACGTGCGCCCGGACAACGCGGTCGAGAGAGCGCGCTGGACCGCGACCTCGGACTCGGAGTCCAGATGCGCGGTTGCCTCGTCGAGCACGACCACGGCTGGGGCCTTGAGCAACAGCCGGGCGATCGCGAGCCGCTGCTTCTCACCACCCGAGAGGCGGTAGCCGCGATCGCCGACCAGCGTGTCGAGACCGTCCGGCAGGGAGCGGATCAGGACGCCGATCTGGGCGGCGTCGATGACCTCCCACATCTCGGCCTCGGTCACGCTCGGCTTGGCGTAGGTGAGGTTGTGCCGAATTGTGTCGTGGAACATGTGCGCGTCCTGGGTGACCACGCCGACCACGTTCCGCAACGACGCGAGCGTGAGCCCACGAACGTCATGCTCCCCGACCCGGACCGCCCCGGACTGCACGTCGTACATCCGGGTGACGAGCTGGGAGATCGTGGTCTTTCCCGCGCCGGACGGGCCGACCAGCGCCACCAGTTGACCCGGCTCGGCCCGGAACGACACGTCGAACAGGACCTGGCGCTCCGGCGCGTTGTCGAGCACCGCGACCGACTCGAGCGACGCGAGCGACACTTCGGCCGCGGTCGGGTAGCGGAAGTCCACGTGGTCGAACTCCACGCTGACCGCGCGCCCGGGCTCGACCGTGAGTTCGGTCGCGTCCGGCGCATCGGCGATCGACGGCGTGAGGTCGAGCACCTCGAAGACCCGGTCGAAGCTCACCAAAGCGGTCATCACGTCGACCTGCACGTTCGACAACGAGGTCAGCGGGCCGTAGAGCCGGGCAAGGTAGGCCGACAACGCGACGACCGTGCCGACCGTGAGCGATCCTTGGATCGCGAACCGGCCACCGAGCCCGTAAACCAGCGCGGTCGCAAGAGCGGCCACCAAGGACAACGAAACCAGGAACACCCGCGCGTACATCGCCTGCGTCACGCCGATGTCGGCAACCCGGCGGGCCCTCGTGCGGAACAACGCGGCTTCGTCCGCGGGTCGCCCGAAGAGCTTGACCAGCAGCGCACCCGCCACGTTGAACCGCTCCGACATCTGCGTGGACATGTCGGCGTTGAGCACGTAGCTCTCACGAGTGATGCGTTGCAACCGCCCCGCCATCAGCCGGGCCGGCACGACGAACAACGGCAGCAGGATCAGGGCGATCAAGGTGATCTGCCAGGACAGGTAGAACATCGTGGCCAGCACGAGGGAGACGCTGATCAGGTTGCTGACGACGTTCGACAGCGTCCCGGTAAAGGCCTGCTGGGCGCCGAGCACGTCGTTGTTGATCCGGCTGATCAGGGCGCCGGTCTGGGTCCGGGTGAAAAAGGCGATCGGCATTCGCTGGATGTGCTCGAAGACCTTCGACCGCATGTCGTAGATCAGGCCCTCGCCGATTCGCGCGGAGAACCAGCGGTTGGCGAGCGAGTCGATGCCATCGAGCACGGCGAGCACGGCGATCAGGCCGGCGAGCAACTCGGTGAGCCCGAGCCGGTGGTGGCCGATCCCCTGGTCGATGATCGCCCGGAAGATCAGCGGGTTGACCGCGCCGATCACAGCGTCGATCACGATCAAGATCAGGAAGTAGACGAGCTCGCGACGGTAGGGCGCGGCGAACCGCACGATCCGGCGTACCGTCCCGGGTGGCAGTTTCTTGTCGGTCACCGACCGGTCGTTGCGAAACGACGCTGCGATGTGCCAGCTGCTGTTCATCGACACGTAGCGATCCTCCGCCGGTTCAAACGTCGCGGGGCGCTCATCGCTTCCCCAGCCTAGGTCGTCGCCTCACCTACGCTCACCCCATGAGCACTCAGTTCGGTGAGCAGGGCGGGCGACTGTCGTACGGCGGATATCTGCATCTCGACGTCCTGCTGGACCAGCAGGTGCCCGAGTCGAGCCCGCCGGCGCACGACGAGCTGCTGTTCATCACGATCCACCAGGTCTACGAGCTGTGGTTCAAGCAGCTCCTCCACGAGCTGACCACCGTGCGCGATCTCCTGCTCGACCCGGTCGACACCGCGTTGTGGACGGCACGGCACCGACTGACCCGGGTCACCCAGATCGAGGAGGTGCTGATCGCGCAGCTACCGGTCCTCGAGACCATGACACCGCAGGACTTTCTCGACTTCCGGACCCTGCTGGCGCCGGCGTCCGGCTTCCAGTCCGTGCAGTTTCGCGAGCTGGAGTTCCTCTCCGGGCTGAAGGATCCGGCGGTCATGACCCGGCTGCGCTGGGCGAACCCGCGCGAGGAAGCTCGGCTGCAGCGACGGCTCGACGAGCCATCGCTGTGGGACGGCTTCGTTCAGACCCTCGCCGCGCGCGGTCTGGCGACCGGGACACCGGATGACGTCCGGGCATCCTTGCTGGCAGTCGCCCGCGGGCGGGACGCCTACGGCGAGATCTGGGATGTCGCCGAGGGCCTGATCTCCCACGACGAGCTGTCGGCGCAGTGGCGGGCACTGCACGCTACGGTGGTCGAGCGGCAGATCGGCTACAAGCCGGGGACCGGGGGCTCGACCGGCGTCGGCTACCTGCGTGACCGCCGCGACCTGCGCTTCTTCCCCCTGCTCTGGGCCCTGCGCACCGAGCTCTGACGGCGACCGTCAACCCCCAGGCCTGACGGGCGTGCCAAACGGCTCAGCTGAGCCAGGCCGAGAACCCAGCGCTCCCCTTGTGAAGGGCGCTACTGCCACCCGCCGCTGAGATCGTCACACCGGCCGGCCGCGGTGAGGTCGACACCACCACCACGACGCCACCGCCACCACCGCCACCATCACCAGAACCGTTACCGCCCGCGGCGCTGATCACTGCGTGCCCCTTAACGACCACCGACCGAGCCACGACAACAACGACACCGCCACCGGCGCCTCCGTTATCGGACGAGCTGGTCCCGCCCCCGCCGCCGGCGCCACCGTTGACGATGACCCCGTCGAGTGTGCGGCCGGAGATCGCCTGCAGCGCGGCGTCAAAGACCTGGGCGCCGCCAACCTCGGCGGCCGGGCGCATTACTGGGCCTCCCGGGCAGACCATGCTGCTTCCGGCGTTCCCTCCAACGCCGCCCAACGAATTCGTCGCAGTCCCGCCGGCGCACAAGCCATGGCTCGCACCCGGCGCGGAGTTGCCAAGCGTTCCCGAAGTCACGCCGGCCGCCGGTGACGACGAGCTCGCATCGGCACCGTTCCGGCTGATCTGCGCACCAGTTCGAAGTGTCAGCGTGCCGGCCACGAAGACTCGGTATCCGCCGGTGTCCAGCGTGACCCCCGAATTGACCGTGAGGTTGCGGTAGTAAACATCGTGGGAGAGCGTGGTGTCAGCCTTGATGGTGCGGCTGCCGTCCGCACCGCTGCCGAAGATGCCACCGATCCCGACTCCCGCAGCGCCTCTTGCGCCCTCGAGGTGGTGGAGGACGCTGGGCTTGATCTGCTTGGTCGACGTGATCAGGTAGTGGCCGGCCGCAAGGGCGCCCGCGCCCACGGTGCTGATGGCAAAGGCCAGTACGACGATCGTGGCGCCGATACCCAGCCGGTGGCGTCGAACCGGACGCAAACCATGGTGTTTCGGCATCCCTCGGTCCTTCCTTCCGTGGCGGACCGCACCGACTTTACGCATAGCCGCCCAGAGCACCCAGCCCGTTCCAAGCAATGTCACATTGCCCGCGGTTTTGGGGGGAGGTCACATTGCTTGTCAGAAGGCGGAGATGCCGGTGACGGCGCGGCCGATCAGGAGTTTCTGCACCTGGGACGTGCCTTCGTAGAGTGTGGTCACCCGAGCGTCGCGGAGCAGCTTGCCCACGACGAACTCGTCGACGTATCCGTAACCGCCGTGGACCTGCACGGCGGCGTTAGCGGCCCGCACGGACGCCTCCGACGCGTAGTACTTCGCCATCGACGCGGCCAACGTGTATTTCTCGCCGCGGGTCTTCAGGTCCGCCACCCGCCAGGTCAGCAGCCGGGCCGCCTCGACCTCCACCGCGGTGTCCGAGACCAGCTCCTGGATCAGCTGGAAGGCGGCGATCGGCTTGCCGAACTGCTCGCGCTGCTGCGAGTACGACGTCATCGCCTCGAG
>CAYNDD010000131.1:2234-9061 GCA_964395425.1 uncultured Frankiaceae bacterium | reverse complement strand
CGCGAGCGGACCCACCAGCGCATCCCGACGCCCTGAACCCGGCCGTGCACCCACGCCGTGAGCCGAACCTCGCTCACCATCGACCGTCGCGCGGCCGGCGCTGGCAGCGCGGGCAGAAGTACGACGACCGGTTCATGAACTGGCTGCGGACGATCGGAGTTCCGCACCGCGAGCACGGCTCACCCTCGCGCCCGTAGACCTCGAGCGAGCGGTCGAACCACCCGCTTTCGCCGTTGACCGCAACGTAGAGCGCGTCGAACGACGTACCGCCCGCGCCGATCGCCGCCCGCATCACCTCCTGCACCGCCTGCAGGAGCCGATCGACGTCCGGGCGCCGGAGGCGGTCGGTGGCCCGGGCGTAGTGCAGCCGCGCCCGCCACAGCGCCTCGTCCGCGTAGATGTTGCCGACCCCGGAGATCAGCGTCTGGTCGAGCAGGGCCCGCTTCACGCCGGTACGACGCCGCCGCAGGGCGGCGGACAACAGCGCCGGGTCGAAGGCGGCCTCGAACGGGTCCGGCGCAATGTGCGCGAACGCAGCCGGAACGCCGTCAGGGCCCAGGCCGTCGGCCAGCGCCAGCCCGCCGAACGTGCGCTGATCGAGAAAACGCAGCTCGAGCCCGTCGTCGTCGAAGCGGAACCGGGCCCGCAGATGCGGGCCGACCGGATCGCCGGGCGCAACGGCGAGGAACTGTCCCGACATCCCGAGGTGCGCGAGCAGCGCCGAGCCGTCGTCGAGCGGCAGCCACAGGTACTTGCCGCGGCGGCGAGCCGCGGTCACGCTGCGGCCGACCAGCCGGGCCGCGAACTGCGCCGCGCCGGGCGGGTAGCGACGCAGGGTCCGGGGACCGAACACCTCGACACCGGCGATCCGGCGGCCGACGACCCAGCGTTCGAGACCGAGCCGGACGGTCTCGACCTCGGGAAGCTCAGGCATCGTCCCCGGGGTCCGCGGCGGACAGGGCGTTCCAGGCCTGCTCGGCGGCGAGCTGCTCGGCCTGCTTCTTGCTGTTGCCGCGGCCCTCACCGACCTCAGCGCCGTCGACCACGACCGTGGCGTGGAACGCCTTTTGGTGGTCGGGCCCGCTTTCCCGCACGACGTACTCGGGCGAACCGAGCGTCCGCTCGGCGGCGAGCTCCTGCAGCGAGGTCTTCCAGTCGAGCCCGGCGCCCAGGTTCGCGGCGTCGTCGAGCGCGTTGGCGAACAACCTCAGCACCAGCGCGCGGGTCGCCTCGGTGCCGCGGTCGAGGTAGTACGCGCCGATCAGCGCCTCGACCGCGTCCGCGACGATCGAGGCCTTCTCGCGGCCGCCACTGGCCTGCTCGCCCCGGCCGAGCCGGACGTACCGGCCGACCTCGATGGTCCGGCCGACGACGGCGAGGGCGCGGGAGTTGACGATCGCGGCCCGCAGCTTCGCCAGCTGCCCCTCCGGCAGGTCGGCATGGCGGCGGAAAAGCTCCTCGGTGATGACCACACCGAGGACCGCGTCGCCGAGGAACTCCAGCCGCTCGTTGGTGGGCAGGCCGCCGTTTTCGTAGGCGTACGAACGATGCGTCATCGCCAGCTCGATCATCGCGCGATCGACCGAGCCGCCCAACGACTCGATCAGGCTGCTGACGTCGGCGGCATCGTCGGTGGTTCGTTCGGTCACGACGGCGGGGTCACGAGGCCACCGCCACGCCGTCGTGGATCGCCAGCCGCGACTCGATGTCGGTCACGAGGTCGCCCAGCGACGCCATCCGGCACAACCCGGCGTCGTCGAGGAACAGCTCGCCGCCGGCCGCCGCGACCCGGGCCTCGACCAGGTCGGCGATGCTGATCCGGGCGAGGGAATCGGCACCGAGGGAATCGAAGCGGGTCGACGCGGCGAGCGGCCCCGGCTCGACCTGACAGACGATCGCGACCGCAGCGCGGACCGCGTCGAGCGCGTCGAACCCAGCGGACACCGCGCGCGCCGTCAGACCTTGACTACCTGGCGGTCGTTGTACGTGCCGCACACCGTGCAGGCCACATGCGGCAGCTTGGGCTGGCGGCAACGCGGGCAGTCGACGAGGGTCGGCGCGGTGGCCTTCCACTGCGCACGGCGCGAACGCGTGTTGCTGCGCGACATTCGGCGCTTGGGAACGGCCACGGTCAGTGCTCCTCAGGGTTGTCGCCGGACTGAGTGCCGGCCGGGTCCATTGTTGCTGATTCCGCAGAACTGTCCTGCCAGGGTGCAAGGACCGCCCAGCGCGGGTCAAGGTCGTCGTGCGCATGATCGGGCCCGACCTCGGCGCGGCGGGCCCCGCAGCGCGGGCACAGACCGGCGCAGTCCTCGGCGCAGACCGGGTTGAGCGGCAGCGCCAGAACGACCGCGTCCCGCAGGATCGGCTCGAGGTCGATCAGGTCGCCGTCGAGGACCGGCACCTCGTCGTCGTCGGGCTCGGGTTCGTAGACGAACAGCTCCGCCACCGGCAGGTCGATCTGGGCGCTCACCGGCTCCAGGCAGCGTCCGCACTCCGCCTCCAGCGGCGCGTGCAGCTCGGCCGAGACCCAGACCCCCTCGACCACGGACTCGAGCCGGAGGTCGAGCTCGACCGGGCCGCCGGGCGGCACCCGGACCAGCTCGAGACCCCACCCGGCGGGCGCGGCGAACTCACGACGCAGTTCGCGCATCGAACCCGGGCGGCGACCGAGCTCGCGGGTGTCGATGACGAACGACGAGCGCGGGTCCGTGGATGCGGGAGGACGGGCGGGCATGACGAGGAGTCTCACGATCTGGGGTAGGCGGCGCGTGTGCCGCTGATCCAGCCTACCGGAGGACGGGTCAGCTCGGCAGCGGCTCGACGTCGCCGGGGGCGTCGGTCAGCGCCTCGAGCTCGTCGATCCGGCCGCTGATCTTGTCGCGGCCGTGCTCGACCGCCCCGAGGGTCTTGCGCAGGATGATCTCGAAGTTGGCCAGCTTGGCATCGACGTAGTCGTCGACCTCCAGCCGCATCCGGTCGGTCTCGGCCTGCGCGGCGTCGATCCGGCGCTGCGCCTCCCGGGCCGCCTCCTTGACCACCGTGGTGCGGGCCACCAGCTTGTCGCGCTCGGCGACGGCCTCGTCGATGATCCGGGCCGCTTCGGCCCGGCCTTCCTCGACCACGGCGGCGCGCTCGTCGAGCAGGCCCCTGGCATCGGTCAGCTCGTCCGGCAGGGAAGCCCGCAGTCCCTCGATCGCCTCGAGCACCTCGGCCCGGTTGACGATGCACGACGCCGACATCGGCATGGCCCGGGCCGCCTCGATCAATGCGGCGAGCTCGTCGAGTTGTGCGGAGATGTCCACCAAGCGCCCTTTCCCGTCGTGTGCCCGCGAAAGCGCTAGCCCCCGAGCCGCTCCCGCAACCGGCGAAGCACCGGCTCGGGCACCAGGCCCGAGATGTCCCCGCCGTACGTCGCGACCTCTCTCACGAGGCTGGACGACAAGAAACTGTAATGCGGGTGGGTCGGCATGAACAACGTGTCGATGTCGGCGAGCGACCGGTTCATCTGTCCCATCTGAAGCTCGTAGTCGAAGTCGCTGACCGCGCGCAGGCCTTTGACGATGGCCTGGATACCGCGGGCGGTGCAGAACTCGACAATCAGGCCCTCGAAGGTGTCGACCGAGACGTTGGACAGGTGCCCGGTCGCCTCACGGATCATGTCGACCCGTTCGCCGGGCTCGAAAAAGCGGTTCTTCGACACGTTGACGCCGACCGCGACCACGACCTCGTCGAACAACCTGCTGGTCCGCTCGATGACGTCCAGATGGCCGTTCGTGATCGGGTCGAACGAGCCTGGACACGCCGCCCGCCTCATGGTCGGCGACCGTACCAGAGGCTCGCTTCGCCATATCGCCTCGACCGCAGCGGCTCGAATCCGGCCGGCCAGCCCGGTCCGCCGCCGCGGGTGGCCCGCTCGACCGAGACGATGCCGCCGGCCGCCACCCACCCGCCCGCCAGCAGCGCCGCGAGCACCGGCTCGATCGGATCGGCGTACGGCGGGTCGACGAACACCACGTCGAAGCCGCGGCCGGCCGGCCGGGCGAGGACCCGCTCGACCGGCTCGCCGCGGATCTCGACCCCGGGCAGGGCCAGCGCCTCGACGTTGGCGCGGCACGCCCGCAGCGCCTGCGGGTCGCGCTCGACCAGCACCACCTCGGTCGCGCCCCGGCTGGCCGCCTCGAGCCCGACCGCTCCCGAGCCGGCGTAGAGGTCGAGGAAACCGGCGCCGGCCAGCGACCCGCGCAACGAGGTCAGGGTCGAGAACAACCCCTCGCGGGCGCGATCGGTGGTCGGCCGGGTCGCCGACCCGGCCGGTGTGACGAGCCGGCGCCCGCCCGCGGTGCCGGCGATCACCCGGCTCACGTCTTTTCCAGGTAGTCCGCGCGCTCGTCCTCGACCAGCGCGGCGACCGCCGCCGCGAGGCCCGGGTGCTCCGACAGCAGCGGATCGGCGCCGACCAGCATGCGGGCGTCGTCGCGGGCCTGCCCGATCACGGCTTCGTCGCGCAGCAGGCGGAGCAGCTTGAGGTGCGACCGGCGACCGGACTGGCTCGCGCCGAGGACGTCGCCCTCCCGTCGTTGCTCGAGGTCGAGCCGGGCCAGCTCGAACCCGTCGACCGTCTTGGCGACGCCGTCGAGCCGCTCGCGCGCGGGCGTGCCGGCCTCCGCCGAGGTCACCAGCAGGCAGACCCCCGGGTGCTCGCCCCGGCCGATTCGACCCCGGAGCTGGTGCAGCTGGGAGATCCCGAACCGCTCGGCGTCCAGCACCACCATCGTCGTGGCGTTCGCGACGTCGACGCCGACCTCGATCACCGTCGTCGCGACCAGTACGTCGATCCCGCCGCCGGCGAAGCGGCGCATGACCTCGTCCTTCACGTCCGGCGCCAGCCGGCCGTGCAGCACCTCGACCCGGAGTCCCGCCAGCGGCCCAGTGGACAGTTGCGGCGCCAAGTCCTCGACCGATGCAGCGCCTCGCCGCAGGTCGCTGCCGGGTTCGGGCTCGACGATCGGGTCGTCGTCCTCACGCTGGTCGGCGTTGATCCGCGGGCAGACGACGTAGACCTGGCGGCCACCCTCGACCTCCTCGCGGGCCCGCGCCCAGACCCGGTCGAGCCAGCCCGGCTTGTCCGAGGTGGGCACCACCGTGGTCGAGATCGGCTGCCGACCGCGTGGCAGCTCGGTGAGGGTGGAGGTCTCGAGGTCGCCGTACACCGTCATCGCGACCGTGCGCGGGATCGGCGTCGCGGTCATCACCAGCACGTGCGGGGGCGTCGATGCCTTGGTACGCAACGCATTGCGCTGTTCGACCCCGAACCGGTGCTGCTCGTCGACCACGACCAAACCGAGATCGAAGAACTGCACGGTGTTTTCCAGCAACGCATGCGTACCGATCACGATGCCGGCATCGCCGACGCCGATGTCGAGCAACGCCTGGCGCCGGGCGGCCGCGCTCATCGACCCGGTGACGAGGGCGATCCGGGTGGACTGGTCGGCCGCGCCCAGCTCGCCCTGCCGGCCGAGCGGGCCGAGCAACGCATCGATCGAGCGGGCATGTTGTTGCGCGAGCACCTCGGTCGGCGCGAGGAGGACCGCCTGCCCGCCGGAGTCCACGACTGCCAGCATGGCGCGCAGCGCGACCACAGTCTTGCCGGAACCGACCTCACCCTGCAGCAGCCGGTGCATCGGCACCGGCCGGGCCAGGTCGGCCAACAGCTGCGCGCTGACCTGCTCCTGGCCGGCGGTCAGGACAAACGGCAGCTGCGCGTCGAAGGCCTCCAACAACCCACCGGCCCGGCCGGCCCGTGGCGTCGCCGGCTCCAGCGCGGCAAGGTTGCGGCGCTGGGCGAGGACGATCTGCAACAGGAACGCCTCGTCGTACTTGAGTCGCTCCCGCGCCTGGTTGACCTGCTCCCAGCTCTCCGGCCGATGGATCCACTGCAGCGCCTGCTCCAGCCCGATCAGACCATGCCGCCGGCGCAGCAGCTCCGGCAACGTCTCCGGCACATCGACCAGGTCGAGCGCCGTGCGCACCGCGCGCCGGATCGACCAGGTCGGTAGTGCCTTGGTGGCCGGGTAGATCGGCATCAGCGTGCCGGCTTCGGCGAGGATCCGGTCACCCTCCACCGCGATGTCCGGTTGCTTGAGCTGCAGCCGGCTCTTGAACCGGTCGACCTCACCCGCGACCACTATGTCGAGGCCCTCCGACAGCGTCGTCATCAGGTAGCGGCGATTGAAGAAGGTGACGATCAGCCGGCCGGTTCCATCGGTCACGGTGACGTCGGTCTTGTGCAGCTTGGGCCTGATCTGGCGGCCCTCGACCTTCACCACCTTGGCCTGGATCGTGACCTGCTCACCGACCGCGAGCTCGGAAAGGTCAGTCAGCTCGCCCCGCTCGAAGTAGCGGCGCGGGTAGTGCCGCAACAGATCGCCGGCGGTGTAGATGTCGAAGGCCTTCTCGAGCGCCAGGGCCGTCTTGCCACCGACGACGTCGCGAACCCGGACCGCCTGGTCGACCACGCGTTAACCTCCCCGCGGCAGCGTAGGACGGTCGACCGACAACGCCCGCACGTGCCCGTCGGGTTTTTGAGTCTCGTGCACGGCCCGGGCTACCCTGTCGCCGTGGCTTCCGTCTGTGATGTGTGTGGCAAGGGTCCCGGGTTCGGCATGAGCGTGTCGCACTCGCACCGGCGCACCCGCCGCCGCTTCAACCCCAACATCCAGCCGGTCCGGGCAATTGTCGGTCGCGGCACCCGCAAGAAGCTCAACGTCTGCACCGGCTGTCTGAAGGCCGGCAAGGTCACTCGCTAGCGCGCATCGTCACTCGCT
>CAYNDD010000131.1:0-2134 GCA_964395425.1 uncultured Frankiaceae bacterium | reverse complement strand
CACCGGCTGTCTGAAGGCCGGCAAGGTCACTCGCTAGCGCGCATCGTCACTCGCTCGCGCGCATGCGCCAGCCATGGTCGACCGGGCCGATCCCGGCACCGAGTCCGAACCCGGCGGCAATCGCACCTGTCACGTAGTCCTTCGCGGCCCGGACCGCGTCCGGCATGCTCCGGCCAAGCGCCAGGTACGACGCGACGGCGGACGCCAGGGTGCACCCGGTGCCGTGGGTGTGCCGGTTGTCCAGCCGTGATGCGGTGAGCGCCAGCACGATGTCGCCGTCGGTGAGCAGATCAGTCGGGTCGCCGGGCAGGTGCCCGCCCTTGACCAGCACCCAGCGCGGCCCGAGCGCGAGCAGCGCGTCGGCCGCGCGCCGCTGACCCCGCTCGTCGTCGACGACCAGTCCGGTGAGGCTAGTGACCTCGGGCAGGTTGGGCGTCACGATGGTCGCGATCGGCAGCAGGTCGGACCGGATCGCCTCGAGCGCGGCCGGCACGAGCAGCGGGTCACCGTGCTTCGACACGCACACCGGGTCGACGACGATCGGTGCGGTGACCGCCCGCAACCGGGCTGCGATCACCTCCACCAGGTCCGGCGAGGCGAGCATGCCAGTCTTGACCGCGTCGACCCCGATGTCGTCGAGCACCGCCGCGAGCTGGGCATCGACCGCGTCGGCGGGCAGCTCCCAGTAGCCGTGCACCCCGGTCGAGTCCTGGGCGGTCACCGCGGTGACGACGCTCATCCCGTGTACGCCGAGCGCGAGCATGGTCTTGAGGTCGGCCTGGATCCCCGCGCCACCGCCCGAGTCGGAGCCCGCGACCGACAGGACGCGGGGCGGAGTCCGGGCCGGCATGGCGCCCAGCCTACGAACGAAAGTGCTCGTGCCCTCCGGTCGCCGGCCGGGACCGGTCGGTGAACCGCACGGCCGGCGCCTCGCCGGCCGTGAGAACGACCACGACGCCGATCCGCGGGAGGTCGACCGTCGCGCCGGCGGGGATGGTGGCCGCGATGCAGTGGTCGTCGCCACCGCCGGCGATCCAGTCGAAGGCATCGACACCGAGCCGCGCAGCCGCGGCCGCGACCGCGGGGTCGACCGGCAGCAACGAGGCAGTGAGTTCGATCCGCACCCCGGATGCTGACGCGACGTGGTCGAGATCGGCCACCAGCCCGTCCGAGATGTCGATCATCGCGGTCGCGCCGGCCTCCACGCCGAGGGCGAGGGCCGCGTCGTACGGCGGCTCCGGGCGGCGGTGGGCCGCGGCCAGCGGATCCGCGGTGTAGCCGGCCTCGAGCAACGCCAGGCCGGCCGCTGCGCGGCCGGGCATCCCGGCCAGGACGACGTCGTCGCCGGGCTGCGCCCCGCTCCGGGTGATCGGTGCGCGCCCCTCGAGGTCGCCAAGTGCGGTCACCGCGATGGTGAGCGTGTCGCTGCGGACGATGTCGCCGCCGGCCACCACCGCCCCGACCAGCGCGCATTCGTCCCGCAAACCATCGGCGAGACCGTCCACCCACTCGACCGGGGTGTCCACCGGCATCGCCAGGCCCACCACCACGGCGGTCGGGCGCGCGCCCATCGCGACGATGTCGGCCAGGTTCGCCGCGGCGGCCTTGCGGCCGACGTCGTAGGCGCTCGACCATTCCCGGCGGAAGTGCCGTCCTTCCACCATGAGGTCGGTGGTTGCGACCACGCGGGCATCCGGGGCGGCGATCACGGCGGCGTCGTCACCCGGGCCCACCACGAGATCGCCGCCGGCACCCAGCCGGGCGATGATCCGCCGGATCAGCGCGAACTCGCCCTCGTCCGTTACCGAGATGACAGCCACCCTCTCCCGTCGGATACCGTCGGAGCTTCCAGCGCCAGGCTTGCTCAGGTGAGGAGCGCCCGATGACCGTCCAGGCTTACATCTTGATCCAGACCGAGGTCGGCAAGGCCGCATCGGTCGCAACCGAGATCGCCACCATCAAGGGTGTCACGATGGCCGAAGACGTCACCGGCCCGTACGACGTCATCGTCCGCAGCGAGGCGCGCAACGTCGACGAGCTCGGGAAGCTGGTCGTCGCCCGGGTGCAGGCCGTGCCCGGCATCACCCGCACCCTGACCTGCCCGGTCGTCCACCTCTGAGAGCTGCCACCGCCG
>CAYNDD010000130.1:0-9081 GCA_964395425.1 uncultured Frankiaceae bacterium | reverse complement strand
TTGCCGGAGCCGTGCCCGGTGATCAGCTCGGTGCACTTCATCAGCTCCAGCCGGGGCTTCGCGGTAGCCGGCGGCAAGGTGCTGAGGACCAGCGACGCGGGTCGCCATTGGCACCCGATCACCGCGCCCGCGCGGGCGCAGAGCGTGTGCTTCACCGCCCCGAAGCGTGGCTGGCTGGGCGCGCACGGCCGGATCTTCCGCACGGTCGACGGCGGCCGCCGGTGGGCGCTCGCCGCCTCGACCGGGCCGGTCGCGAAGCGCCCTCGCAACCAGCCCGACGCCGTGGTCGAGTGCTCAGGGCGGCACACCGGATGGGCCGAGTTCGTCGGTCCTGGCGTGGCCTCCAACCAGGAGGAGCACGTCGGCTTCTTCCTCAGCGACTCGGGGTCCCGGCCGATCTTTGCCGAGCAGTACTTCGGTAACCCGCACGTCCACGTCACCCGAAACTCGCCGGGCGCCTATTTTGCCGCGTTCAGCGCGGTCGACCCTGCCGACGCGGTCTTCGTCGACACCTGTGCACCCTGCGGCACCGGCACGTCACCGGTCGGGATCGCCGAGCACGACGGCACGACCTTTGTGCGGCCGGGCCGGGTCGGTCACCTCAACTTCGCCCTCGGCGCCGCGTTCGTGTCGACCACCGATGGCTGGGTGGTGGGCGACGTCATGCACTACCGGACGGGCACCGCGACCTGGAAGATCGAGCACACCGCCGACGGCGGCAAGCACTGGACTACGCAGTACGTGGAGTGATCGCGCGCAGCCGGGCATGCAACGCCGCGTTCTCGGCACGGTCGGTGCGGATCTCGATCAGCCGTGACCCGTCGTACGTCGACAGCGCGTCGGCGAGCCCGGCGGGGGAGTCGACCGGGCAGTGCGCGATGTCGAAGGCGGCCGCGAGTCGCTCGAACGACATGCCGTGCGGGGTGCCGAACAACCGCTCGAACGCGGCCGGGTCGACCGCGGTGCCCTGCGGCAGCAACGAAAAGATCCCGCCCCCGTCGTTGTTGATCACGACGTAGGTCACGACGGGTCGCGGGTCCGGCCCGGGCAGCAACCCGTTGACGTCGTGCAGCAGCGACAGGTCGCCGCACAGCGCGACGGTCGGGCCGTCGCCGGCGTGGGCGAGCGAGACCCCTTGCGCGGTCGAGACGAAGCCGTCGATCCCGCTGACCCCGCGATTCGCAAGGATGCGGAGGCCGTCCCGAGGTCGCATCACCAGGTCGAGGTCGCGGATCGGCATCGACGACGCGACGACCAGTGTGCTGCCGTCGGGCACCAGGGCCGCGACGTCGCGGGCGACCCGTGGCTCGGTCAGGAGGTCTGTCTCGTCGAGGACGGCATCGATGGCCGCACCGACCCGGCCCGCGGCCGCCGACCAGGCCTCCGCCCACGCCGGGTCGGCCGGGGCGGCCTCGACACCCGCGAGCGCCTCGGCCGGGCAGTGCACGACCGCTTCGGCGGTGCCGGTGACGTCCCAGTTGCCGTGGTCCGGCGACACGACGACATGGCGCACGGTCGCCAACCAGTCGAGCACGGCCCGGGACAGCCCGACCCGCCCAACCACCACGACCAGGTCGGGTCGCTGTGCCGCGGTGAACTCCTGGTCGCGCAGCACCCCGTCGGTCGCGCGCAGCGCCATCAGGCCGCTGCGGGCGCCGCTGTGCGGCTCCGCGAGCAGCGGCCAGCGGGCTCGCTCGGCGAACCCGGTCACGGCGTCGGCGATGTCTACCCCGCAGCCGCCCGCAACCACGACGCCGCGTCGTACGCCGTCGACCAAGGCAGCCAACTCCTGTGGAGTCGAGACGACCTGATCGTCCGCAGTGAGCCCCGCGGGCTCGACCCGCGCGTCGAGGTCATAGGGAAAGCCGACCCCGTCGTCGGCCGGGATCAGCGGTTCGCGCAGTGGCAGGTTCAGGTGCACCGGGCCGGCCGGCGCTGAGCCGGCGCCGAGACAGTGGCTCACCGCGGTGGACACCAACGCCCGCCACTGCGTGACGCTCTCCGGGCCGGCCGCGGGCACCTCGGCGTCGCAGGCCCAGCGCACCGCGCCGCCGTACAGCCCGGCCTGGTCGATGGTCTGGTTCGCGCCGATGCCGCGCAGCTCAGGCGGCCGGTCGGCGGTCAGCAGCAGCAGCGGCACCCGGGCGAGGTCGGCCTCGAGCGCCGCCCCGTGGAAGTACGACGCGGCGGTCCCCGACGTGCACAGCACGGGTACGACGGACCCGCTTGCCTTCGCGATCCCCAGCGCCAGGTAGGCGGCCGACCGCTCGTCGATCCGCACGTGGACGGACACCCGGGGGTCCTCGAGCAGCGCGAGCGCGATCGGGGTCGAGCGTGAGCCGGGGGCGACGACCGCATGCCGGACGCCGCGCCGGGCCAGCTCGTCGACCAGCACCAGGGCGAACGCCCGGCCGGCGTTCTCAGCGGCCACTGAGGACGGCCTCGGCGTCCGCGTGGCGGCGCGCCCACCATGCGGCGACCGCGTCGTCGGCCTGCACGTTGGCGATCAGGTCCGGCTCCGGCGCGCTCAGCAGCACCGGCAGCGTTCCGTCCACCGGGACCAACGACCGCGAGCAGACGTCGCCGTCGAGCAGCGTCACCGTGCCCAGCCCGCACGCGTACGCCAGCTCGGGCAACGCACCGGCCAGGGCGAGGCCGGCCGCGATGCCGACCGACGTCTCGACCGCGCTCGAGACCACGACCGGCAGGCCGCACGACTCCGCGACCTCAAGGCAGGGGCGCACCCCGCCGAGCGGTTGCACCTTAAGCACGACCACGTCCGCGGCTTCGAGGCCGGCAATGTGGCGCGGATCGCCGGCATTGCGCACCGACTCGTCGGCGGCCAGCCGCACGTCGACCCGCCGGCGCAGCTGCGCCATGTCGAGCAGTGACGCCACCGGCTGCTCGGCGTACTCCAGGGTGAATGCCGACAGCGCCGACAGCGCCGACACGGCCTCCTCGAGCGACCAGGCACCGTTCGCGTCGACCCGAAGCTGACCGGCCGGGCCGAGCGCGTCACGCACCGCTTCGACCCGGGCGATGTCGTCGGCGAGGGTCTGGCCGGGCTCGGCGACCTTCACCTTGGCGGTCGTGCAACCCGACGCCGAGACCAGCGCATGCGCCTGCTCCGGCCCGACCGCAGGCACGGTGGTGTTGACCGGGATCCGGGTGCGCAGCGGCGGGGGCCAGCCGTCGTTGGCGGCCTCCTGCGCGGCGGCCAGCCAGTTCGCCGCGGCCTCCGCGTCGTAGTCCGGGAACGGCGAGAACTCACCCCAGCCCGCGGGCCCGCTCAGCAGCATTCCGCGCCGTCGCTCCTGACCCCGGAACCGAGCCCGCATCGCGACGTCGAAGGTGTGCGCGGTCACGCCAGCAACAGCCCCGCGGCGAGCAGCACCGCGACCGCGAGCTCGAGCCGGCCGGTCCCGCCCAGCGCGGGGATCAACGCCCGCCCGACGCCGCCGCCGCGCACCGCGGTCACCGGCTCTCGGGCGAGCGGTACGGCGAACAGCGCCAGCAGCGGCCACGCCGATCGCGCGGCGAGCGGCTCGCCCACCACCGCGAGCAGCACCCCGACCGCGACCGCGCTCACGAACAGCTGCCGGGTCCGGGCCTCGCCGAGCCGGACCGCCAGCGTGCGTTTGCCCGCGATCGCATCGGTCGGTACGTCGCGCAGGTTGTTGACCACCAGGATCGCGACCGCGAGGACTCCGGTGGCGACCGCGGCCACCCATGCGGTCGCGGGCAGCATCTCGTGCTGGACGTAGGACGAACCGAGTGTGGCGATCAATCCGAAGAAGATGAACACGAACACTTCGCCGAGGCCCGCCGACGCGTAGGGCCGTGGCCCGCCGCTGTAGCCGAGCAGGGAGATGAACGCGCCGAGCCCGATCTGCAGCTGCCACCACGACACCATCGCGGCCAGCGCGAAGCCGGCCGCGGCCGCGACCGCCATGACCAGCCCGACCGCGACGAGCATCGCTCGTGGCGTGACCAGGCCGCTCGCGACCGCCCGTCGGGGGCCGGCCCGCTGCACGGTGTCGACGCCGCGGACGCCGTCGAAGTAGTCGTTCGCGTAGTTGACGGCGACCTGGATCGCGAGCGCGACCACCACGACCAGCCCGAACCGGCCCCAGACGATCCCGTCCGGCCGGGCGCCGGCCGCGGTACCGACGAGGACCGGAGCGACCGAGGCCGGCAGGGTGCGCGGGCGGGCGGCCTCGAGCCATACCTTCAGCCCGGTCGGCTGCTCCTCGCCCACGCGGCGTCCTCTCCTCGATCCTGACGACCTACCGTCATACAACGATGCCAGCCGCACCCGCTCACCGCCTCGTCACCCTCGCGTCGCCGCCGGGCGAGGAGTTCGTCGCCGCGCTGGACGCCGCCTGGGCGCGCGGCGATGCGGTGCTGCCGCTCGACCCCAACCTACCGAGGGCGGTCGCCGGTCGGCTGCTCGCGGCGATCGCGCCCGACCAGCCGGTCGAGGACGGGATCGCGCTCGTGATCGCGACCTCGGGGTCGACCAGCGAGCCCAAGGCGGCTCAGCTGACCCACGCGGCCCTCGAGGCGTCCGCCCGGGCCACCCACGCCCGGATCGGGCTCGAGCCGACCGATCGCTGGCTGTCCTGCCTGCCGTGGCACCACATCGGGGGGATCCAGGTCATGCTGCGGGCCCGGCTGCTCGGGATACCCCTCGTCGTCCACGACCGCTTCGAGGTCGATCGGTTCGCTGCGGCTGACGCCACCCTGACCTCGCTGGTGCCGACCCAGCTCCAGCGGCTCCTGGACGCCGGCGTGGACCTGTCCCGGTTCCGGGTGATCCTGCTCGGCGGGGCGGCACCGCCGCCGGGCCTGCTCGCCCGCGCCGCCGACGCCGGCGCTGCGGTGGTCACGACGTACGGCATGAGCGAGACCGCCGGCGGCTGCGTGTACGACGGACTGCCCCTGGACGGGGTCGATGTACGGATCGGGGCCGACCGGCGGATCCAGCTGCGCGGGCCGATGCTCATGGCGGGCTACCGCGGGGCGCCGGAGCTCGACGCCCGCACCCTGGTCGACGGCTGGCTGGTCACGGCCGACCTCGGGGCGATCGACCGCGCCGGCCGGCTCCGAGTGCTCGGACGCAGCGACGACGTCGTCGTCACCGGGGGTGAGAACGTCGTTGCCTCAGACGTCGCCGACGTGCTGTCCGGGCACCCGGACCTGGCCGACGTCGCGGTGACCGGGGTCGCCGACCCGCAGTGGGGTCAGCGGCTGGTCGCCGTGGTTGTCGTCCGTGACCGGCAGGTCGTCCCGTCGCTGGCGGATCTGCGCCGATGGTGCTCGGAGAAGGTGGGCGCAGCAGCCCGGCCGCGTGGGGTCGTGGTGGTCGACACCATCCCGCGGCTTGCGTCGGGGAAGCTGGATCGGCTGGCGGTCGCCCGCCTCGCCGGATCGCCCTCAGGCGACGCCGGCGATTAGCCAATCAGCCGTACCGGGCTCGGTGCGGTAGACGTCGGACGACTGGATCGGCATGGCGAGATCGAGCAGCAGCGTCAGCGGGATACCTGCCTCCAGCAGCGCCAGGACTGTGTCGATCTCGTCCATCTGCGGGTGGGGAGCCCCGTCACGCTTGGCCATCTCTCACTCCTTTGTTGCGGTGCTGTCCTAAATGTCGGTGCCAAACGGCCCAACAATCAATGCGCCGTTCGGGCTAATTCTGGCCGATACCGAATCGGATTACGGTCGGCCGAGCGCGCGATAGGTCCAGCCGGCCGCGCGCCACCGGTCGGGGTCGAGGGCGTTTCGGCCGTCCACGATGTTGCGCTGGGCGACCACCGGGGTCAGTTCGGCCGGATCCATGTCGCGGAACTCGCGCCACTCGGTCAGATGGAGCACCACGTCGGCGTCTCGCACCGCGTCGAGCGCCGACGCGCAGTACTGCAGGTCGGGATAGCGGGCGCGCGCATTGTCCATCGCGGCCGGGTCGTAGACGCAGACCGTCGCGCCCATCCGCTTCAGTCGGGAGGCGACGTCGAGTGCGGGCGAGTCGCGGATGTCGTCGCTGTCGGGCTTGAAGGCGGCCCCGAGGACGCCGACCCGGCGGTTGACGATCGAGTCACCGAGCAGCTCGCGGGCCAGCTCGACCATCCGGGCCCGGCGCCGCATGTTGATCGCGTCGACCTCGGTCAGGAACGACAGCGCCTGGTCGACGCCGAGCTCGCCGGCCCTGGCCATGAACGCCCGGATGTCCTTGGGCAGGCAGCCGCCGCCGAAACCGAGGCCGGCGTGCAGGAACCGCCCGCCGATCCGGCTGTCGTGCGCGAGTGCCTCGGAGAGCTTGGTGACGTCAGCGTGGGTCGCCTCGCACACCTCCGCCATCGCGTTGATGAACGAGATCTTGGTGGCGAGGAAGGCGTTGGCCGCGACCTTGACCAGCTGCGCGGTCGCGAGGTCTGTGACGACCACCGGGGTGCCGGCCTCGATGATCGGGGCGTAGACCTCGCGCATCGCCTCCTCGCCCCGCGCGGACATCGTGCCGAAGACCAGCCGGTCCGGCTTCATCGTGTCCTTCACGGCGAAGCCCTCGCGCAAGAACTCCGGGTTCCACACCAGCTCGACATCGGCGCCAGCGGGAGCCTCGGCGGCGATCCGCTCGGCGATCAGCTCCGCGGTGCCGACCGGGACGGTCGACTTCCCGACGACCGTGCAAGGACGGGTCAGCAGCGGCAGCAGCGTGTCGAGCGAGGCGTCGAGATAGCTCAGGTCGGCAGCATTCTCGCCGTGCTTCTGCGGCGTCCCGAGGCAGAGGAAGTGCATGTCGCCGAACTCCGCGACCTCCTCGGTCGAGGTGGTGAACCCGAGCCGGCCGGTGGCGAGGTTTTTCCGGAGCAGCTCGTCAAGGCCGGGCTCGAAGAACGGGACCTCGCCGGCGGACAGCCGCTCGATCTTGCTCGTGTCGACGTCCATGCCGAGGACCTCGAAGCCGAAGTCCGCCATGCACACGGCGTGGGTCGCGCCGAGATAGCCGGTGCCGATCACGGTCAGGCGGAGGGCGCACATCAGCCGATGGTATGGGCAGTGGCCCGTAGCATCGGGGTCGTGAACCCGGGCTTCGACCTGTTCACGCTGCCGGCCGAGCACAAGCTGCTCCGCGAAACGGTGCGTGCGCTCGCCACCGAGAAGATCGCGCCTCGGGCAGCGGAGATCGACGAAACTGCCGAGTTCCCGTGGGACGTCAACGACGCGCTGGTCGCCGCCGAGTTGCATGCGGTGCACGTGCCCGAGCAGTACGACGGGGTCGGCGCGGACGCGATCGCCTGCGCGATCGTGATCGAGGAGATCGCGCGGGTCTGCGCGTCGTCGTCGCTGATCCCGGCGGTCAACAAGCTCGGCACGATGGGGTTGCTGCTCAGTGGCGGTGAGCCGATCAAAGCGGCGTACCTGCCGCGGCTTGCGCGCGGCGAGGGCCTGTTCAGCTACTGCCTGTCGGAGCCGGAAGCAGGCAGCGACGCGGCAAACCTGAAGACCCGGGCGGAGCGCGACGGCGACAGCTGGGTGCTCAACGGGGTGAAGCGGTGGATCACCAACGCCGGGATCTCCAGCTACTACACGGTGATGGCGTCGACCGACCCGGGCGCCGGCCCGCGGGGGATCTCGGCGTTCGTGGTGGAGAAGTCCGACCCGGGGGTCAGTTTCGGGGCGCCGGAGCGCAAGCTCGGGATCAAGGGTTCCCCGACCGCTGAGGTCTACCTCGACAACGTGCGGATCCCCGCCGACCGGATCATCGGCGAGGTCGGCTCGGGGTTCAAGACCGCGCTGCGGACGCTGGACCACACCCGGTTGACGATCGGCGCGCAGGCGCTCGGGATCGCGCAGGGCGCGGTCGACTACTGCCTCGGCTATGTCCAGGAACGCAAGCAGTTCGGCCAGCCGATCTCGTCGTTCCAGGGCGTGTCGTTCATGCTCGCCGACATGGCGATGAAGACCGAGGCGGCGCGGTCGCTGATCTACACGGCGGCTGCTCAGAGCGAGCAGTTGGCACCCACCCTGACCTTCATGTCGGCCGCCGCGAAGTGTTTTGCGTCGGACACCGCAATGGAGGTCACCACCGACGGCGTGCAGCTGCTGGGCGGGTACGGCTACACCAAGGACTTCCCGCTCGAGCGGATGATGCGCGATGCGAAGATCACCCAGATCTACGAGGGCACGAACCAGATCCAGCGACTGGTGATGTCGCGCAACCTGCTCAACCCGCGTTGACCGGGCCGGGGATGAACCCCGACGCCTTGCTGGTGTTGTCCTTCGGCGGGCCGGAAGGGCCCGACGACGTCATTCCGTTCCTCGAACGCGTCACGGCCGGCCGCGGCGTCCCGCCCGACCGGCTGGCCGCGGTCGCCGAGCATTACCGCCACTTCGGCGGGGTCTCGCCGATCAACGCCCAGAATCGCGCCTTGATCGAGGCGATCGGGGTGGAGTTCGCGGCGCATGGGATCGACCTGCCGATCTACTGGGGCAACCGCAACTGGCATCCCCTGGTCGAGGACACGGTCCGCTCGATGGCGGCCGATGGGGTCCGCAGCGCCCTGGTGTTTGTGACCTCGGCGTACTCGTCGTACTCGTCGTGCCGGCAGTACCAGGACGACCTGGCCGCGGCGGCTGGTGCGGTCGGGGCCGGCGCGCCGGAGTTCGCCAAGCTGCGGCACTTTTTCGACCATCCGGGGTTCATCGACCCACAGATCGACGCGCTCGGACGCGCGGTCGCGCAGATCGAGCCGGTCAACCTCGTCACGACCCGGCTGGCCTTCACCGCGCATTCGATCCCGGTGTCGATGGCGGCGCAGTCCGGTCCGGACGGTGACCTGTACGTCGCGCAGCTCACGGCGGCGGCCCAGGTGATCGCGACGGCCGCGGCTCCCGGGCTGTCGTGGGACCTGGTGTTCCAGAGCCGGAGCGGACCGCCCTCGGTTCCCTGGCTCGAGCCCGACATCGGCGATCACCTTCGCGCGCTCGCTGCAGCCGGGGTGACCGACCTCGTCGTGGTGCCGGTCGGGTTCGTCTCCGACCATCTCGAGGTCAAGTGGGACCTCGACGTCGAGGCGGCCG
>CAYNDD010000129.1:0-9099 GCA_964395425.1 uncultured Frankiaceae bacterium | reverse complement strand
CAGCGGGTCAACCGAGCTCGACAGGGCCGCGCCGACCGATCCTGCGGCGAAGATGCTCAGCCCGATGAGGAAGAACCGCCTGCGCCCGAACCGATCGGCCAGGCCGCCACCGACGAACAGCAGCCCGGCAAAGGCCATCGCGTACGAGTCGACGATCCACTGCAGCTGACTCGAGCTTGCCTGCAGATCTCGTACCAGGGTGGGCAGCGCCACGTTGAGAATGGTGTTGTCCACATTGATGATCAATGCCGAGACACATACCACTGCCAACGCCGCCCAGCGGCGCGAACGAAGTACGCCGGGTACTGCACCTGTTGCCGGCAAGGGGCCCATCTGCCCACTACATCGCAGCGGCTTCGGCTCGACCAGGGCCGTAGGTCACCTCACTATGCGAGGTTGGCCGTCTGCTCCAACTCGTGACTCGTCCTGCCGTATCGGTTGCGAGCGCGGCCAGGCTCGGTAGGCTTCCCGCACGCTCAGGGGGAGGTTCCATGTCCGGCATCGCGATCGGCCGCCGTACCGCACGTCTTCTCGCCGTCCTTGCCGTGGCCGGCGCCGCGGCGCTCGGCTCCGCCGGTGCAGCCCATGCGGCCGGCCCGACGCTGCCGGCCGGCACCTATCTCGCCTGTCCGGACGTCACCACGCTGGCGTACTCCACGACGTACACCTGCGAGCCCTTGCTCACGGCGATCTCGGACGCCGAGACGTGGAACCAGAGCTCGCGGGAGAACGCGACCATCGACCTGCTGCCCGGCCACTATTGCCCGGTCCAACTTCCGTACGACCCGTATCCGCTGACGATCCAGGGCGTCGGATTCGCGGGCGTGAAGAACCCCTCGGACATCACCGACTACACCGGCTTCGAGGCCGATCTGTCCGAGTTCGGCTGGGACGTCTCCTGCAGCTCGATCGCCGGCGACAGCTACTTCCTCGAGAACGTCCCCAATCCACAGCAGCCGAGCGAGATCTGGGGCAATATCACGCTGCTCAACTTCGCCGTCAACGGCACGGGGGCCGGCCCGGCCGACGGCATCTATGTCCTCAACGCCGATCTCACCGCACGTGACCTGCTGGTCGAGAACCTCTCCGATGTCGGCCTTACCTTCACAGATCAATTCGACTTCTACAGCGGCAACATCGAGAACAGTGCCTTCGTCAACAACGGCGTCGGCGCCAGTATCGGCGCCGGCCAGAGCCACGGCGTCTCGATCGACGACAGTACCTTCGCGGGCAACACCGCAACCGGTGTCCAGGGCGGCGGGTTCTTCGAGTTGGGCGGCGACACGATCGCGCACAACTTCAACGGCTTCAGCGACAGCATCGATCAGCTCGCGTTCTCAATCGTCGGAGACAACACCAACGCCAACTGTGCCGGTTCGGTCTCGGACGACTTCGGCCTGAACGTGCTCGGCGGTGGCTGCACCATCAAGACCACCACTCCGGACCCGGACATCCCGCTCACCTCGACGATCGGTGCGCTGTCGACCGGGGGAGAGGTCACGCCGTCGATCCAGCCGGTGTCGGAAGCGGCGATCGGAAGCGGCGAGTGCGGAGGCATCGAGGGGGTCGACCAGGAGGAGCAGGTCGTCGACACCAGCTCCTGCGACGCCGGCTCGGTCCAGGCCGACGGTACGACCGGAGACCCGACCCCATCCGGCGACATCGACTTCGGAGCAGTCCCGACGAACGATCCGTTGTCGCAGACCGAGCAGTTGTCCCCGGGCGGTGGCGTCGTCAGCGTCTCCGGAGTCTCCGCAGCCGTCACAAGCGGATCGGGCAGCTTCGCGGTCACCAGTGACACCTGCAGCTACTCGCTGCTCCTTGTCCACGCCTTCGGCCAGGGTGCCTGCAGCGTGACCGTCCAGGCGACCAGCGCCGCGGACTCCGGCACCACCACCGGAACGTTGACCTTCCACACCAGCGACGGCGATGTCACTGTGAACCTGTCATCGACCGGCGCGCCGGCAGTTCAGGCCGCGGGTGCTCCGACTGGACTCACCCCGACTGCCGGCAACCGCCGAGTGACGCTGGGCTGGACCGCGCCGACCGACGACGGCGGCGTCCCGCTGCAGTACTACGAGATTGACGGCTCCGCCAACGGTGGGAAGGACTGGCAGGTCGTGGACACCGACTACGACACCAGTGATACAACGCTCAGCGACACCATCTCCGACCTCACAAACGGCACGTCGTACGAGTTCCGGATCCGGGCCGAGAACGGGGTCGTCGACGGTGCCTGGTCCAACACGGTCTCGGCGAAGCCGCACGGGGCACAGGATCCAAGCGCCCTCAGCGCACCGCACGGATCGACGATCTCTGACGGGAAGAGCACGACACTGTCAGCGAAGCTGACCGACAAGAAGACCCATTCCGCAATCGGCGGCGGCGCAGTCACGTTGCTTGGCCGCAGCGGCACCAGCGGCACTTTCCACATGATGAAGAAGCTCACCACGACCTCGGGCGGCGTCGCGAAGGCAGTCGTGCAGCCGTCGGTCAACACCCAGTACGAGTTCTCGTTCGCCGCCACGTCGACCCACGCCGCCGTCACGAGCACCATCGCGACCGTTGACGTCGCGCAGGTCGTGACGGCCGCCCTGACCAAGACGACGATCACGCACGGCGGGAAGGTCTCCGTCTACGGCACGGTCTTGCCGGCCGCAAGCGGGGAGAAGGTCACGCTGCAACTGAAGGTCAACGGCAAGTGGAAGACGATCAGCAGCGTCACGACGAAGAAGCAGAAGTTGCCGAACGGGAAGAAGACCGTGGGCTATGTCATCAGCTATCCGCCGGGCGCGAAAGGCAAGGAGACGCTTCGAGTCATACGCGCTGCGGATGCCACCAACGTTGGCGGGACGTCGAAACCGCTGAAGTTGACGGTGACCTGAGCTACCCGTCGTCCCGGGTGGCACCGCTGGCACTGGGCTGGTGATGTGGGGCGCGCGTTTGGCCGGCCCGCGGATCGCAGTGGACACTGCCAGCCATGGAGTTTTTCTGCTACCACCGTGATCGCTCGGGCTCCATGGCATTGCGCGAGGAACTTCTGATGGCGCACTGGGCGTACATGGATGGTTACGCGTCGCAAATGATTGCCCGCGGCCCGACCTTCGACGGCGATGGCGAGACGCTTACCGGCAGTGTGCACATCCTCGACCTCCCCGACGCGGTCGCGGCCAGGCAATTTGCCTTCGACGAACCCTGCTACCAGGCGGGGGCCTATCGGGACGTGATGCTGCGCCGGTGGCGAAATCTGTTGGGGCGCACCATGTGGGAGTTCCCCGGGGACCTCAATCCCGGAGACCGTTATCTCGTGCTCGGACTTGGCGCCGGCGAGCCGGCGGATCCAGACCTGTCATCCGAGCGGGACCGGTTGATCGCATACGGACCGCTGCTGTCAGACGATGGCGCTAGCTGGCTGGGTACGGCGGCGTTGGCCCAAGCCGCGGACTCGGATACCGCGCGTGCAATTCTGACCGGCGACCGATACGCGGATGTCGAGGTCCACCGCTGGGAGCCCGGCGGCCGGCCGTCCTGAGCCGGCTGATGACGTCCGCTTCAGCCGACGCGTAGTAGATGGACAGGTCCACGTTCAGTGCCGCAGAAGTTAGGGTGCGCACGTGGAGTCCGACCGCCCGACGTGGATCGTTCTCGGGCGTGCTCGCACCGGAACGCTGACGCAGACGGGGTTGGCCGAGCTGCGTGCTAGTCAGAAGCAGCGGTTCGGCCGAGGAGTCGTTCGGCATTGCGGCCTAGGAGGGCATCGAGGACCCGAGGCTTCAAATCGCCTGCACGCCATTCGTTCAACGCCTCGTCCATCGGATAGACCGGCCAGTCCGTCCCGAATAGCACCTGCTCCGACAGAACACTGTTCATGAACCGGTGCATGACCTCCCACCCGGTATTCGCTGCGAGAACGTACTTCGGCGCAAGGCCGCCGAACTCGGCAAAGACGTTGGGATGCTTGCGCATCACCGCGACCATCTCCGTCGCCCAGGGCCAGCCTGCGTGGCAAGCGATGATCGTGACCTCCGGCAGATCGCAAGCAACCTGGTCGACCTGCAACGGGTGATCGTTCTTGATCGGCTGGTGAGTCGTGTAGTTGATGCCGGTGTGGACGGCAACCGGGAGACCGAGTTCGGCGCAGCGGAGATAGATCGGGTACATCCGGCGGTCATCGATTGCCATCCCGACGAACGACGGCTGACACCCCATGCCGACCAAGTCGAGCTCCTTGATGTGGGCAAGTTGGTCGAGTGCGCGCCGGATGCTGAATCGCTCCATGCTGATAGTTCCGAATCCGGAGAAGCGCGCAGGGTCACTCGTTACGAGCTTCGCTAGCGACTCGTTCAGCGCATCGGCCGGATCTCCGGTCTCGTACTCGGCATGCACGACTGCGTGGTCCACATGTGCCGCGGCCATGTCCGCGCGGAGATCGCTGAGCGTCCGCTGGGTCTTGGCTGTCAGGTCGAGGACCCGGTCGTACTGGTCGCGATACTCGAACGGCAGTTCCTCCGCGGGCCGTAGATCGTGGGGAAGTCGGACGCGAAAGTCGATGACGGTCATGGCTGTCCCTTGTTGTCGGTTGCCGGCACGCTCACCAGCCGAGCTCTTTCTCCCTGTCCCACTCGGGGAAGGTCGAGCGAATCTCGTCCTTTTTCACGCGCATGGACGGCGTACGCGGGAAGTCTCCTGACCGGAAGCTGAGATAGCGAGGAACCTTGTATTTGGCCAAGCGCTCGGCGCAGAACTCTGCGAGTTCGCCCGGTGTCGTCTGCTCGGCGGTGACGCCGTCGACAAGCACGATGACGGCATGCACCTCTTCTCCGCGCAGATCGTCGGGTGCGGCGATGACCGCCGCCTCAAGCACGTCGGGATGACCCCGGAGTACCTGTTCGACCTCGGCCGCCGCAATGTTCTCTCCGGACCGGCGGACGATGTCCTTCGCGCGCCCCTGGAAGTAGAGGTAGCCCTCCTCGTCCGCTCTCGCCATGTCTCCGGTGTGGAGCCAACCTCCGCGCGTGGTTTCCGCAGTTGCGTCCGGTCGATTGAGGTAGCCGCGCATCATCCCGGGTGCGCGCAGAAGAATCTGTCCGCTGCTTCCGGCCGGCACCGGCTCGTCTCCGTCGTCGGCGATCCGGACCTCGACCTCGGGACAGGGGAGTCCGATCGACCCGCTTCCGATCATTGACGCAGCGCGGTCGAGCGGCATGCCCACCACGAGCCCGGTTTCGGTCAGTCCGTAGCCTTCGATCCAGGGCACGCCCCAGCGCTCGACGAGCTCGTGGTGCAGGTTCGCGGGAATGCCGACGTGCAGGACGAACCGTACTTTGTGGTTGCGATCGCGGTGGTCGGGCGCGGCCTTGAGCAGCAGGTTCGCCGTCGACGCGATTCCGAAAACGATGGTGACGTCGTTGTCCCTGACGACGTTCCAAAACCGACTCACGCTGAACTTTCGCATCACCACGAGGGGCGCGCCCGCGGTGAGGGAGAGCAGCGTGTGCCACGGCGGGTCGTTGTAGAAGAACTGCAGGCAGCAGATCAAGCGGTCGTCCGGACCCATGCCGTACATCCGCTGGAACAGGTCCACGAAGCGCAGCCAGTACGTGTGGTCGACCATGCATCCCTTCGGAACGCCGGTCGTCCCTGACGTGTAGTAGACGTTGGCGATGTCCTCGGGATCAGCTTGCCTGGCGAGTTGCGCGAGGGACACGGGGTGACCGGTGTAGGAGGCCAGCCCGTCAGGCTCGTCACCGGACACCACGATCACGTCGTCGAGCGATGGGCTGGTGTCACGGAGCCTCGCGAACAGCGGTGCGTGTTCGGTGTCGGTGACGACGAGTCGCGCACCAGAGTTTCGCAAGATGTGCCCTGCGTCATGTTCCTGCGCTGCGGGGTTCATCGACACGACCGTCGCCCGACAGCCCACAGCGGCGAACCAGGTGACCATCCACTCGGTGCGATTGCCGAGCATGACGGCAATCCGGTCCCCGCGGTCGACCCGGCCTGTCAGATAGCCCGCGAACGACTCGACTCTTTGCTGCAACTCACCGCGGCTGACGACGAGGCCGTCCTCAAAGAGAAAAGCCGGAGCGAGGGGATCGGTGACGCAGGCGCGGTGAAGGACGTCGACAATATTGCGGGCGTCGACGCCCGACCAGGGCGTATCGAGAGAGGGGGCAGTCACTCGTACCATTCCTGCGGCGCGATCCGTACCGTCTTCTCGAAGTCGAGGTCGTGAGTGAAGATCAGCTCAGCGTTGTGCCGTCGCTGCACCTCCTCGATCCGCTCCCAACTGGCGATGATCGCGTCGGGGCTCCAGAGCAAGCCGGGAAGGCAGCGCGCGCGCATCTTCTCCCGGTCGTAAGCGGCGTCGCCGACGAGGATGTAGGAGCGCTCGCGGCCCTTGACCAGCATCGACTGATGCCCAGGCGTGTGTCCGGGTGTGGAGAAGATGACCACTGACCCGTCGTTGAACACGTCGTACTCGCTCTCGACCTCCTTCCAGTTCAGCGCGTGGTCGAAGTCGGCCCGGACGAAGACGTCACGCTGGTAGACGGGAGGCCAGTGCGCGAATGCCAACTCCCCTTTGCCTACATAGACGGTGGCATCGGGAAAGAACTCCAGGCCGCCGGCGTGGTCGTAGTGCAGATGAGACTGGACGACGTGTGCAACCCGCTCAGGGGCGACACCTATCGTCTCCAAACGACTGACGATGTCATCCCCTGGACTCATGGTGATGTCGTAGAGATCGGCGGCGGCACCGAGTCGGCCGCGTGGGTCGTCGATGAGATCGGGATGAGCGCCCGTGTCGAAGAGCACATTCTGATCGGGGTGCTCGACGAGGTAGCAGAAGTACGGCGGATGGATCGTCGCACCGCAGTGCTCGTCGAACGGGTCGAGGACCGAGCGCAGGGTGCGCTCGCCGCCGCAGTGCAGTGCGTACATCCTCATTGTGGTCGTCCTCTCATTGGCTGGGTGCGTCAGCGGGCTGGGTACACCGGCTTGCGGCGCTGGGCGAACGCCTGTAGGCCTTCACGCTGGTCCTCGGACGCATCAATGCGGTCGTAGTACATGCGAAGTAACCGTAGGTAGTTCTCCAATGGCAACTCCAGGCCACGCTGAACGAGCTCCTTCGTCATTCGTACGGCCGTCGGCCCGTTGGCGGCGATGGCCGCGGCGATCTCGTACGCCGTCGGCAGCAGCCGATCCGGCGGAACCACTCGGCTGACCAACCCGATGCGCAGAGCGGTCTCTGCGTCGATGAAGACCCCGGTGAGGAGCAGCTCCATGGCATGAGAGAGCCCGATGATCTGTGGCAGCCGGTACGCGCCGTAGCCGTGGATCAGATCCCACTTCACCTCCGGGGTCCCGAACTGCGCAGTCTCGCTGGCGATCCTGATGTCACACACCAGAGCGAGCTCGAGTCCGCCGGCGAGCGCATAGCCGTTGATCGCGGCAATCATCGGCTTGGTCGTCGTCGCGCCGAAGTCCCACCGATCGGGCGACCAAGGACTCCATTCCTCAAGTGGATGTCCCTCGACCGTGTGCATCGTCTTGAGGTCGGCACCGGCTGAGAACGCACGATCACCCGCGCCGGTGATCACCCCCACTCGGATCGCCGGGTCATGCTCGATGGTGCGGAACGCCTCGGTCAGTCGCGCGTAGGTGTCCACATCCATCGCATTGAGCTTCTCCGGCCGGTTGACGGTGATGGTGGCGACACCGTCCGAGTGCTCGAGGTCGACCGACACTGCCACCCCCTCAGTCACCCTGACGGTGCACCGTGGAAGGTGACGGTCCGCCGGGTGGGTCCAGGACGATCTGGTCCGGTACTTCGGTCGCGATATGCCCTTCGAGCACGCCATGCTCCTCGAGGTCGGCAGCCGCGAGGATCGCACCGGCACGGGCGACCCGGCTGGGGTCTCTGCGCTCGAGGTAGTGAGCGACGATGGCCGCCACGATGATGACCGCGACCGTGGCGGGGATGAACCACCGAAGCGGGTTGGGCGGGAGCGGGTGGACGTTCCCGTACAGCACGAGGCCGATGCCGGCGAGACCGACGATGGGGATGCCGGCATGCCGGACGACATTGAAGTTGGCGGCATGCCGTGTGCGGTTGAACCTGATGACGCCGACACACAGGAGAACGTATGCACCGATGAAGAAGAGCGTCGCGAAGTAGGCCGACCACGAGGCATAGACCTCTGGCCCGTAGCGGACGCCGAAGATGAGCGAGGCGGCGATGCCCACGGCTGCGGCGGCGAGCGCCGCCACCCATGGCGCCTGGCGTCCGTTCAGCCGGCCGAGCGAGCTCGGCAGCATGTGATCGCGCCCCATCGCGTAGAGCATGCGAGAGACGGCGTTGACGGTCACGATGTTGAGCGCCATGAAACTGCTGATGACCGCGACATCCATCGCGCCGGCGAGGAACGTGTCGCCGTACCTGTGCGCGAGGGTGTTGAAGGCGGCCGGGTCGTTGATGAGCGCGTTGACGCCACCCTTGGAGACGCCGAACCCGATGACCTCGGCGTAGGTCACGATACAGAGGAAGGCGCCGAGCAGCACGGTGCTGACCATCACCGCGCGAGGGATCGTACGTTTGGGGTCTTTGGCCTCTTCGCCCAACGTTGTCGCAGACTCGAATCCGACGAAGGCAAAGATCGTGTAGACGCACGCGATGAGCAACCCGGATGCGAAGCCCTTCGGTGCCTGGCCGGGGTCGAAGACATGGATGCTTTGCCCGTGCGCGCCGCCCTTGGCGATCACGAGGATCGCGAAGATCGTGAAGACACTGACCTCGAACCCCACACCGATGAGACCGACATGCAGCGAGTAGCGGACACCGAGGACCGCGAGCGTCGTACTAATGGTGATCATCGCGACCGCGAAGAGCTCCCACGGCAGATTGACCGAGAATTCTGCGCTGATCAGGCCGTGCATGTAGTAGCCGAAGAAGGACAGCTGGAACGGAAACAACAGGACGTAGGCGCCGAAGAGAAGGTTGCCGGTCACGAATCCGGTCTTAGGCCCAAAAGACCGGGCGAGGTAGGTGTAGAACGAGCCGGCCGACGGCAGCTCGCGGGCGTAGTCAGCGATGACCAT
>CAYNDD010000128.1:0-9130 GCA_964395425.1 uncultured Frankiaceae bacterium | reverse complement strand
CCCCGTTCGGAGGCCGACCGATCTGCGCGACCAGATCGTCGAGCTCGTCGACGAACCCGCCGACATCGCTGCGGGCCAGCCCTGCCGCGGTCACTACCGTACGCCCGCCCTCGAGGTGGTCCGAAGCCGGGACGGCCCGCGCCCAGAACCGCCGGCGGCGAACCCGGAGCGACCCGAGCAGGCCGGCGATGATGAGCACGGCGGCGACTAGGACGGTCCGCTTGCCTGGTTCGTGTGCGATCTGGAACGTCGCCCACTGGTCAACGCCCTCGAAAGTGACGGTCGCGCCGTCCGACAGCTTCCAGCTCTGGCCGGGGGTGAGCTGATTGATGCCAATGTTCTTCAGGCCGCTCACCGGCAGCGAGTAGTCCGACTGCGGAACGCCGCTGTTGAGGCCGAGGTTGCCCTTCCATGCGGCGAGCGAGAGCACCGGGTTGTCCAGGCCCGGAAACGCCGACACGAGGCCGCCGCCGGCGGCGACCGCGCCGGTCGGATAGAACTCGCCGGTCAGGCCGAGCTGGCCGCCACCGGCGCCGAGCGCCGGCACCTTGACCACTCCGTGCGAGGCGAACTGGCTGTTGTCGGGCAGGAACGGGGTTTGTCCGTCGTACTCGGTCACCCCGTCGCGGTTGGTGATCTTGATCCGCAGCGAGTAGCCATGCCCGACCAGGAAGACCTTCGCGCCCGGCAGGTTCAACGGATGGTTGACCTCGATGTCGTAGGGCTTCGCGGGTGCGGTCAGCGAGCTCTTGTAGTGGATGTAGGCGTTGAACGCGGTCGGCTCGCCATTGGACTGGTACGTCGCGGAAAAGCGCTGCAGGGTGAACGAGAACGGCGCAAGCTGGGAGTCGGAGAACAGCCGCGACGGCTGGAACACGTCGTAGGCCTCGCGGGTGTTCGCGAATCCGGCACCCCGCATGACCAACACGGTGCCCTTGTAGCCGTAGAGGCCGCTGAGCGCGATCCCGATCAGCAGCACGAGCAGTGCGACGTGAAAGACCAGGTTGCCGGTCTCGCGCAGGTAGCCCTTCTCAGCCGCGATGCTGACCGCGCCATCCGGCTCCGGCCGGATGTCGGCCCGCCAGTGGCTGCGGCGAAGCAACTCGTGCACCCGGGTGGCGAACTCGGACGGGGTTTCGTAGGTCCGCCATTCGGTCGAAGCCGGCATCCGCAAGAGGTGCCGAGGTGCGACCGGTGGGCGGCGGCGCAACGCCTTGGCGTGCAGCCGGATCCGCGGCACCAGGCAGCCGATCAGGGAGATGGCGAGCAGGAGATAGATCGCGGCGAACCACGGCGCGGCAAAGACGTCGAACAACGACAGCTTGTCCATGAACGGGCCGAGATGCGGATGCGCGGTCAGGAACGCGTTGACCTTCACCGGATCGAGTCCGCGCTGCGGGATCACAGTGCCCGGGATCGCCGCCAAGGCGAGCAACGCGAGCAGCAGCAACGCCGTGCGCATGCTGGTGAGCTGGCGCCAGAACTGCCGGAGGGCGGGAATCGGGCCGCGGCCGGCCGGCCGGGTGGGTGCCTCCGGCTGGGTCGACAGCGGGGTTGCGCGGTCGTCGTCGAGCAGCGTCTCGGTCATCGGGATCAGACCGGAGCCGTATAGCTGGGAAGCGCGTCACGCAGGTCGATCGACAGCGTGGTCCACTCGCCGGTCACCAGCAGGATGCCGACCGCGATCAGCAGCAGCCCGCCGCCGCGCACCACCAAGGCGTAGTGCCGCTTGATCACGTCGAACGCGCCGAGCGCACGACGGAAGGCCAAGCCGGCCACGATGAACGGCAGGCCGAGACCGATGCAATACACCGCGGTGAGCAACGCGCCACGCGCCGCGGTCGCCGTACTCGGGTCGCCGGCCAGGCCGAGCACCACCCCGAGCGTCGGCCCGGTGCAGGGCGTCCAGCCGACCCCGAACGCGATCCCGAGCAGCGGCGCACCGGCGAGACCGACGGCCGGCAGCCGGCGGAATCGCCACTCGCGCTGGAAGCCAGGGACCCAGCCCATGAACGCCGCGCCCATCACGATCGCCACCGCGCCGGCGATCCGGTCGACCGCGACCTCGTGTGCGTCGAGATGTGCACCGGCGTACCCGAAGAGGGCGCCGACCAGGATGAAGACCGAGGAGAAACCGGCGACGAACAACACCGACCCGAGCAGGACGCGACCGCGGCGATGGTGCCCGCCGGCCGCGGAAGCGCGCAGCGCCTCGGTCGCCACCGCCGCGCCCGGGCCGTCACTGACCGCGGGTGGCGCGTCGGCCAGATCGGCCGCGGACATGCCGGTGATGTAGGACAGGTACGCCGGCACCAAGGGGAGCACGCACGGCGAGGCGAACGACACCAGGCCGGCGAGGGCCGCGACTGGCACGGCGAGGACCAGCGAGCCGGACGCGGCGTGCTGAAAGGTGGTCGCCGCGTTTGCGCCGATGAAGACATCCGGCGTCACGTCGGCTCCGAGCGGACTTTTTGCAGCAGCTCCTGCAGGTGGGTCAGGTCCATGGCGCCTGGCACCTTCGCGGCGATCCGGCCCTGCGGGTCAAGGATGATCGTGAACGGGGTGGTCGAGGGCGGCGCGCCCGGGAAGTCCAGGGTGTAGGTGCCGGTCCGGTCGAACAGGCTCGGATAGGTGACCTGATACTGCCGCTCGAAACTCATCGCGGCCGCGAGGTTGTCGCGCTCGTCGATCCCGACGAACTGCACGCCTTTGGCGGCGTACTCCTTCGACACCGCCTCGAACGCTTCCTCCTCGTCGTGACAAGGCGTACAGGCATAGGACCAGAAGTTGACGACGACGTACTTCCCGCGGTAGCTGGCCAGGTCGAGCGTCTGCCCCTGCAGGGTCTTGCCGGTAACGCTGCCCACCATCTGGCGATGATCGGCGTTGTAGATGTAGGCGCCGCCGGCGCCGTACTGGAAGCCGAGGCTGTCGCTCACCGAGGTGTTGACGTTGCCGGTGCCTGCACATCCGGCAACGCCGACGAGCACCGCAACCGCGGCGACCAAGAACCCGACTTTGCGAGACATTGCAACCATTGTGGCTTGTTGGATTACGCGCCACCGACCCGGTGGCGGCCGCTGTCGCCGGCTGGCTCAGAGTAGTCGACCCGGACCAGCCGATCCGAGTCGTAGACCAGCGACGTGATCGATGCCAGCGCGCAGCGGCGGCGGTCCGGCCGATGCCACAGATGGACCCCTTCGACCTTGCGGCGGGTGACCTCGATCGGGAGCTGGTGGCTCACCAGCACGGCCTCGTGCCCGGCGGCCGCCGTGCGGGCATCCGCGACCGCGGCCAGGACCCGCTCGGCGACCTCGGCGTACGGCTCGCCCCAGGATGGCCGGAACGGATTCCACAGGTAGCGCCAGACCGACGGGTTCTTGAGCGAGCCGTCACCCACCCCGAACGTCTTGCCCTCGAAGATGTTGTCGCTCTCGATCAACCGGTCGTCCGTGGTGGCGACCAGCCCGAACTCGGCGGCGATCGGCGCGGCGGTCTGGACTGCGCGCTCGAGCGGTGAGGCGCGGACCACCGTGACGTCTTGGTCGCGCACCGCCTTCGCCACCAGGACGGCCATCTCCTCCCCGGCGATCGAGAGCCGGAAGCCGGGCAGCCGGCCATAGAGCACGCCGTCGGGATTGTGGACCTCGCCATGACGGACGAGATGGACAACGGTCTCGGTCACTCGCTCACCCGGTCCCGGCCGGGCCGGCAACCGCGGCTGCGGCTCGCGCCGCATCGGGCAGCGCAGTGGCGATTCGGTCGATCGCTGCATCGTCGTGGCTCGCCCCGACGAACCAGGCCTCGAATGCCGACGGCGGGAGGTAGACGCCGGCGTCGAGCATCGAGTGGAAGAACGCGGCGTAGCGGTCGACCGACGTCGTGCGAGCGGTGTCGAAGTCGACCACCTCGTGATCGAGGAAGAACACCGAGAACAGGCTGCCGGCAGTGTTGATCCGGTGCGCGACACCGGCTTCGCCCAGGGCCGACCCGACGAGCCCGGCAACCGTCGCAGCGGTCGCATCGACATGGGCGTAGACGTCGTCGGTGCAGTGCCGCAGCTGCGCGAGACCAGCGGCGACCGCCACCGGGTTTCCGGACAAGGTGCCGGCTTGGTAGACCGGCCCGGCCGGGGCGAGTTGGCCCATCACGTCGGCCCGACCGCCGAAGGCGGCCGCCGGCAGCCCGCCGCTCATCACCTTGCCGAAGGTGAACAGGTCGGCCGGCACGCCCTCCAGCCCGAACCAGCCCGCGCGGCTGACCCGGAAGCCGGTCATCACCTCGTCGAGGATCAGCAGCGCACCATGCGCGGCGGTCAGGTCACGGAGCCGCTGGTTGAACCCCGGCTGTGGCGCAACGACCCCCATGTTGGCCGCCGCCGCCTCCGTGATGAGGCAGGCGATCTCCGCACCCCACTCGGCGAACGCCGCCTCGACTGCCTCGATGTCGTTGTAGGGCAACACGATCGTGTCGGCCGCGGTCGCGCCGGTCACCCCGGGTGAGTCGGGCAGGGCAAAAGTGGCCACCCCGCTTCCCGCACTGGCCAGCAGCGCATCGACGTGCCCGTGGTAGCAACCGGCGAACTTCACCACCTTGGTCCGGTGGGTGACCCCTCTGGCCAACCGGACCGCGCTCATCGTGGCCTCGGTGCCCGAGTTGACCAGCCGAACCTGCTCGACCGGCCCGACCCGGTCGACGATTGTCTCGGCCAGCTCGACCTCGCCGGGCGTCGGTGCCCCGAACGACAAGCCGGCCGCGGCCGCTCGCTGCACGGCCTCGACCACGGCGGGATGCGCGTGCCCGAGGATCGTCGGGCCCCACGAGCAGACCAGGTCGACGTACTCCCGATCGTCGGCGTCGTAGAGGTACGGACCGTTGCCGCGCACCATGAATCTCGGGACCCCGCCGACCGCGCGGAACGCGCGCACCGGGGAGTTCACGCCGCCGGGCGTCACCGACCGGGCGCGCGCGAACAGCGCCGTGGAAGCCGGAGCCGGGTCGGTGGGCACGACCACCATCCTCGCAAGCCCCACGCATGGCCCGTCGGTGGGGCTATGGCGCCACGCATGGCCCATCGGTGGGGCGCGTGCGAGGCTGCAACCATGACGGACTTCGGTGTCGACGTCGACCCCAGTGAGGTCGGCATCGACGCTGCTCGGCTCGGCCGGATCGATCGGCACTTCGCTGCCTACGTCGACGACGGCCGGCTGCCGGGTTACCAACTGGTGATCAGCCGACGCGGCCGGATCGCGCACCTGACGTCGTACGGGAGTGCGGACATCGAAGCCGGCCGCCCGGTGGAGACCGACACCCTCTGGCGGATCTACTCGATGACCAAACCGATCACCTCGGTGGCCGCGATGATGCTCTACGAGCAGGGAAGCTTCGAGCTGACCGACCCGATCAGCCGCTGGCTGCCGGAGTTCGCCGCGCCGCGGGTCTATGTCGGCGGACCGGCGAACAAGCCGGTCACAGTGCCGGCCACCGAGCCGATCCGGGTCTGGCACCTGCTGACGCACACCGCCGGGCTGACGTACGCCTTCCACCACGTGCACGTCACCGACGAGATCTACCGCAACGCCGGGTTCGATCTCGGGTCGACCCACGCCCGCGACCTGGCCGGCTGCGTCGAAGCCTGGGCCGCCCTGCCGCTCGCCTTCGAACCGGGGTCGGAGTGGCTCTACTCAGTGGCGACCGACGTCCTGGGCCGGCTGGTCGAGATCTGGTCCGGCCAGCCCCTCGACGAGTTCCTCGAATGGCGAGTCTTCGATCCGCTCGCCATGACCGACACCGGCTTTTCGGTCGGGCCGGGTGATCACGACCGGCTGGCGGCGCTCTACGCGATCGCGCCCGGGCTCCCCGAGAAGGTCCGCTACGACGTCCTCGGCGAGCCGTTCAAGGCGCCGCCGCGGTGGCTCTCCGGCGGCGGTGGTCTGGTGTCCACCAGCAGCGACTACATCCGGTTCTGCCACCTGCTGCTCGGCGGCGGCCAGCTCGACGGCGAGCGGCTGCTCTCACCCCGCACGGTCCGCTACATGAGCCGTAACCACCTGCCCGGCGGCGCGGACCTGGCCGGCTTCGGCCGGCCGATCTCGGCGGAGACCCGGTACGACGGGGTCGGCTTCGGGCTCGGGCTGGCCGTGACGGACGACCCGGTCGCGGCGAAAGTGCTGACCAACGCCGGCGAGTCGTACTGGGGTGGGATGGCCAGCACCGCGTTCTGGGTGGACCCGAGCGAGGAGCTCGCGGTCGTGTTCATGACCCAGCTCCTGCCGTCGAGCACCTATCCGCTACGACCACAGCTGCGTCAGCTGGTCTACCAGGCGCTGGTCGACTAGGCCTGCAGCCGGGCGGCGGCCTCTGCGGCCCAGTAGGTGAGCACGATGCCGGCGCCGGCCCGCTTGATCGACGCGAGCGTCTCGCCGATCGCCCGGTCCCGGTCGATCCAGCCGTTCGCGGCCGCGGCCTCGAGCATCGAATACTCGCCGGACACGTTGTAGGCCGCGACCGGGACGTCCACGGCATCGGCGACCGCGCGGACGACATCGAGATAACCGATCGCCGGCTTGACCATCACCATGTCGGCGCCTTCGGCGATGTCGAGCAGTGCCTCGCGCACCGCTTCGCCGGCCAGCCGGGCCGGATCCTGCTGGTACGACGCCCGGTCGCCGAACTGCGGTGCGCACTCGGCCGCGTCCCGGAACGGCCCGTACATCGCCGAGGCGAACTTTGCTGAGTAGGCGAGGATCGCAACATCGGAAAAACCGTTGCTGTCCAACGCGTTTCTGATCACTCCGACCTGACCGTCCATCATCCCGCTCGGCCCGACCACGTGGGCGCCCGCCTCGGCCTGAGCAACAGCGATCGACGCATAGCGTTCGAGGGTGAGGTCGTTGTCGACCGCGCCCGACTCGGTGAGGACACCGCAGTGGCCGTGGTCGGTGTATTCGTCCAGGCAGAGGTCGCTCATCACTACGACCGCGTCGCCGACCTCGCTGACGAGGTCGCGGAGCGCCTGCTGCACGACCCCGTCCGGGTCGTCGGCGCCGCTCCCGCGGGCGTCCTTGACGGCCGGGATCCCGAACAGCATCAGCCCGCCCACGCCGGCCTGGGCGGCTTCGCTCGCCGCCTTGCGCACCGAGTCGCGGGAGTGCTGCACGACGCCGGGCATCGACGGAATCGGCGTCGGCTCGACCACCGACTCCTTCACGAACAACGGCAGCACCAGATCACCCGGCGACACCGACACCTGGGCGGCGAGCCGGCGCAGCGCAGGCGTGCGCCGCAACCGCCTCGGCCGCGAGATCGGGTATCGGCCGCCGGAGACCGTCACTTCGACTTCTTGGCTCGCGCGATCCTCGCCCGGTTGGCCTTGCCCGGAGGCAGCAGCTCACCGGCTTCGCGACGCTCGCGCCCGAACCGCGCAAGGCCCTCCGCCAGGGCGGCGACCGACGGCGAGTCAGCGTGGACGTCGACCCGCAGCCCGAGCTCCTCAGCGGTCTTAGCGGTCTGCGGTCCGATCACCGCGATGATGCTCGACGTGTGCGGCTTTCCGGCGATGCCGACCAGGTTGCGCACGGTCGAGGAGGAGGTGAACAGCACCGCGTCGAAGCCACCGGTCTTGATCGCCTCGCGGGTCTCGGCCGGCGGAGGCGCGGCTCGTACGGTGCGGTAGGCGGTCACGTCGTCGACCTGCCAGCCCCGCTCGATCAGCCCGGCCGCGAGGGTCTCGGTCGCGATGTCGGCCCGCGGCAGCAGCACCCGATCCAGGGCGTCGTACCCGGGCTCGTAGTCCGGCCAGTCGGAGAGCAGACCCTCGCTCGACTGCTGCGCACTCGGCACGAGGTCGGGCCGGACGCCCCACGCGACCATCGCCGCCGCGGTCTGGTCACCCACGCAGGCGATCTTGACGCCGGCGAGCGCGCGCGCGTCCAGGCCCAGCTCCTCGATCTTCTCCCGGATCGCCCGGGCCGCATTGACCGAGGTCAGGGCAACCCACGCGTAGCGCCCGGTGACCAGGCCGCGGATCGCGCGGTCGACCGCCTGAGGTGTCCGCGGCGGCTCGACCGCGATGGTGGGCACCTCGACCGGCACCGCGCCGTAGGACACCAGCTGGTCGGACAGCGCCGCGGCCTGCTCCTTGGTCCGCGGGACGAGCACCTTCCAGCCGAACAGCGGCTTGGCCTCCCACCAGGACAGCCGGTCGCGCAGCTTGACCACCTCGCCGACCACTGCCACCGCAGGGCCGCTGAGCGACGCGGTGTCGCGCTCGACCGTGTCGAGCGTGGAGACCACGGTTCGCTGGCTGGTCGTCGTACCGGCAACGGTGACCGAGATCGGGGTGTCGCCGCGGCGGCCGTGCTCGACCAGGGCCGCGGCGGCCTTGCCGACCGCGCCGTCGCAGTTCATCAGCACCAGGGTCTGGCCGGGCACGCCGGCCGCCGACCAGTCCGGCTCGGCACCGTCCGAGGAGACGTCCACGACGTGCACGGTCCGGGTGCGCTTGTCGGTCACCGGCACCCCGGCGTACGCCGGAACGGCGAGCGCCGAGCTGACCCCGGGCACCAGCTCGAAGTCCAGCTTGGCCTTCGCGCAGGCGTCGGCCTCCTCGGCGAAGCCGCACAGGACGGTCGGGTCGCCCGGGAACACGCGGGCCACTTGCTTCCCGGCCCTGGCCGCGGCGATCACCGGTTTGCTCGCCCCCGTGTCGGCGCAGCGGGTGTCGATGATCTCGACCCCCGGGTCGCAGAAGGCGAGGACGGCGTCGAGGTGCGGGCGCGGCAGCGCAACCACATCGGCCGCGGCCAATACCTCCACCGCCCGGACCGTGAGCAAGCCCGGGTCGCCCGGACCGGCGCCGATGAAGGTCACGGTGCCCGGCTTGGGCTTGGTCCGGCTGTTGGTCACGCTGTGTCTCCGATCATTGCGGGTTGCAGGTTCATGCGGCACCGTCCATCAGGTCGGCCGCGCCTGCATCGAGCAGGTCACGCGCCAGCTGGTGCCCGAGCGCAGGAGCGTCGTTGCTCGGCCCGGTGATGGAAAGTCGGATCGTGCGGGCGCCATCGACGGCAGCGACAACGGCGCGCAAGTAGATCTCATCAGGCCCGACGTCTGCTGTCGAGACATCGGC
>CAYNDD010000127.1:0-9221 GCA_964395425.1 uncultured Frankiaceae bacterium | reverse complement strand
GCCAGAACGCGGTCAAGCGAGCGTGGACAGCGGCGGACATGTACGGGATGATCCGATATCTGTGCAGCGACGACGCGGCATGGGTGACCGGCCAGACCTTCGCGATCGACGGCGGGTTCACCTTCCGGCCGTGAGCCGAGTACCCAGAATATAGGATACTGATCTTGCCCGAGGACGGGAGGAGCGCGCGGTGACCGAACGCACCGGTGGCGAGGCGATCGTCGACCTCCTCGCGACCCTCGGCGTGCGGCACGTGTTCGGCATCGTCAGCGTCCACAACCTGCCGATCTTCGACGCACTCGCCCGCGACCACCGGGTCGAGCTGGTGCCGGTCAGGCACGAGCAAGGTGGCGTGCACGCGGCCGACGGCTACGCCCGCGCGACCGGATCGCTCGGCGTGGTCATCACCAGCACCGGGCCGGGCGCGGCCAACGGGATGGGCGGGTTGTTCGAGGCGGCGTACGCCTCCTCGCCGGTCCTGATGATCACCGGCCAGGTCGAGACTGCGTACCTCGGCAAGGGCCGCGGCTACATCCACAACGCCGACCGGCAGGCCGAGATGCTGGGCACCGTCGTGCGCGCGGCCGCCACCGTCGAGCGCCGCGAGGACCTCGTCGATGCGTTCGCGCGGGTCGTGACCGAGATGCGCCGCGGGCGCGCGATGCCGGGTGCGGTCGAGATCCCGATCGACCTGCAGTCCAAGCAGTACGACGACCCTCCGTTCGCCGTCGAGCCGCCGGCCGTCACCGCCCCCGACCCGAAGTCGGTGACCGAGGCGGCCGAGCTCCTCCGCGGCGCCCGATCGCCACTGATCTGGGCCGGCGGCGGGGTTGCCGCCGCCGGTGCGACCGCCGAGCTCCGGCAGTTGGCCGAGCGGCTGAACGCACCGGTCCTCACCTCGATCGAGGGGCGTGGCGCGATCCCGGAAGACCATCCGCTTGCGCTCGGCCCCAATGCGGACATGAGCGTGCTCGACCCGATCATCGCCGCGGCCGACGTCGTACTGGCCGTGGGCACCCGGTTCCAGATGGCCACCCCGGTCGCCCGCGCGCTGACCATCCCGGGCGCGCTGATCCATCTCGACGTCGACCCAACGGTGATCGGCCTGATCTACCCGCCGCGGGTCGCGATGGCCGGCGACGCGCGCGCCGGGTTGCAGGCCCTGCTCGAGCAGGTCGACTCGGGGTCCGCGGACGCCGACTATGTCGACAGCGCCAAGGCAGCGCGCGCGGCCGCCGACGCCGAAACGTACGACGCGATCGGCCCCGACTTCACCCGGATCAGCGGCATCATCCGCGACGCGCTGCCGCGGGACGCGATCGTCGTCAAGGACACCACGATCGCCGCGACGATCTGGGCCAACCGGACGCTGCCGGTCTACGAACCGCGCACCTCGATGCGGGCCACCTCGATGGCGATCGGACCAGGGCTGCCGCTGGCCCTTGGCGCCGCGGTGGCGACCGGCAAGCCCACCGTCGTCATCCAAGGCGACGGCGGTCTGATGCTCAGCGTCGGCGAGCTCGCCACTTTGGTGCAGCAACAGGTGCCGGTCGTCGTGTGCGTGTTCAACGACGGCGGCTACGGCATCCTCCGCTACATCCAGACCGTCGGCTTCGACGGCCGGCACACCGGTGTCGATCTCGCGACACCCGACTTCTGTGCGCTGGCGGCGTCGGTCGGCCTCGACGCGGCACCGGTCCGTGGCGTCGACGAGTTCGAGAAGGCCTTCACCGCAGCACTCGGCTCCGGCAAGCCGTACCTGCTCGACATCGACCTCGCGGCGCTGACGCCGATCCAGATCCGCTCCCAGCGCCCATCCACTCGCTGAGGCGTTACATCAGGTCGGCGATGCCCTCGGAGTCGCCATCGGGTCGCAGCTGGAAGGCGCCGAGGACCCGGGAGACGCACGAGTAGAACGCAACCGTGAGCACCAACTCAACCAGGTCCGCCGGCGTGTAGGCCACCATCAGCGCCGTCCACGTCTCGTCGGAGATGTCGAGCCGCAGCGTCAGGTCGTCGGTGAGCGCAAGAATGAGGCGCTGCTCGTCGCTGAACGAGTCACTCGAGCTCCACTCCTTGAGCTCGGCCAGCTGATCGCGCGACATGCCGAAGTGCTCGGCCATCGGCCAGTGCGCCTGCCACTCGTACGACGCACCGGTGAGCTGCGCCACTCTCATGATCGCCAGCTCGCGCAACCCACGGTCGGTCTGCGCGTCGTTGCGCAGCGACCACGCGAAACCGATCCAGCCCTGCAGCATCTTCGGCGCGTTGGCCAACGTGCGGTAGAGCACCGGGACGTCGAGGCCGGCTTTCTGGAAGCGCTCGAGCAGCGGCACAAGTGATTCGTCGAGGTCACCTTCAGCGACCAGGGGGAGTCGGCTCACCTCCGTCACAGCAGCCGCATGAACTTCTCGGCGTTGCCGGCCAGCAGCTTGCGCTTACTGCCCTCATCGATCGACCAGTTGAGGACGACGTCGGGCGACTCGGGGAAGTAGCACTGGTCGTGCGGGTAGTCGGACTGATACATCAGCACGCCGTCGCCGACGACCGACATGACCGCCTTGCCGATCGCCTCGCCCTCATACAGGTCGATGCCGCAGAACACCCGGCCGGACTGGGCGTACTCCATCGCGGTCTGCTTGCGGGTCGGCAACGACGGGCTGAGGTAGTCGGCCTGGCCGTCGAGCCGGCTCAACCAGCTGGGCAGCCAGCCCGCACTGCACTCGGCGAAGCCGATCCGCAGGGTCTGGTACTGGTCGAACAGCCCGGACAGCAGCAGGTATCCGAGCAACCGTTGCGCGCCCCACGGATGAGCCGCCGCACGCGCCATTGCGACATGGCCCCAGATGTCCCGGTAGCCCGGGAAGAACGGCGGCTCATAGAAGAACGAGTGGTGCAGGATCGGCAGGTCGGCCTCCGCCATGGCCTGCCAGATCGGGTGCAGGTCGGGGTCGTCGATCGGAGTGCCCTCCGGCAGGACGACGGTCACCGCGGTGACCCACTTCTCCGGTGCCCATCGCCGGATCTCCGCTGCGGCCCACTCGGGGTCCCAGGCCGGCGCCAGCATGGTCGCCTTCAAGCGGTCCTGGTCGACCGAGCAGTAGTCGGCCATGTAGCGGTGGTAGGCCGCGTGCAGCTCGAGGCCCAACGAGGGCTCGATCGCCGAGACCGCAGTCGCGAAGGTGCCAGGGATGATCAGGTCGATGTCGCGACCCTCCCGATCCATGTCCACCAGACGGCCGGCCGAGTTCTTCACCGATACTTCGGGCTGCGCCGGCTCGCGCACCTTGCTCGCGGTCTTGCCCTTCAGGGTCGGAGTGCCGCCCGCGCTGCCGGTGCCGTCCGCGCCGGGCTTGTCGCCCATCTGACGCTTGTACGGGTATGGCCGGATCGACAACCCGGTGCCGTCCCGGGTCTGCACCTCGTACTGCGCCAGCTCGTCCCTGCGCGCGCGCAGCTCGTCAGATCCGTACTCGTACAACACATCGGCAGTGGGCCCGACATGCGTGTCGGTGTCGATGATGCGGTAGCCGTCCCTCATGTGCCGTCCCCGATCGCGTCGTACGTTGCCGTGAAATTAGAGTATACTCTGTATCGCGATGAGCCGCCGACGCCCAGGTCCTTCTTGACGATCATGACCGCACAACGGGAGGGTCGTGGGACATGTCTCTAGCAGGTGCGCAAGTCGTCGTCGTCGGCGCGAGTTCCGGCATGGGCCTGGCCACGGCCCGGCGCGCGGTCGACGAGGGTGCGAGCGTCACGATCATCGCGCGCGATCGGGACCGGCTCGAGCAAGCCCGCGCGAGTCTCGGCTCGGAAGTGCGCGCAATCGCCGCCGACGCGGCCGAGGAGGACCAGGTCGCGGTCGCGTTCGACGCGCTCTACGAGGTCGACCACGTCGTGGTGTTCGCCGGCGAGCAGCCGGTCTCGGCGCTTCCGGATGCCGAACTCGGACTGTTCCGGCGGGCAATGGAGGCTCGGGTCTGGGGCGCGCTGCTGGTCTGCAAGTACGCGACGCCGAAGATGCCGTCAGCGGGCTCAGTGACCTTCTGCTCCGGGCTGTCCGCGCACCGGCCGCGCCGGGATCGCTCGATCGGTGCGGCCGCGACCGCCGGCCTGGAGTCCCTCGGCCGGGCGATGGCAGTGGAGCTTGCCCCGATCCGGGTGAACACCATCTGCCCCGGCCCGATCCGCACTCCCATGCTTGATCGCGCGATGGGGGAGAACCGCGAGTCGGCGACCGCGGCGATCAATGCCCGGGTCCCGCTGGGCCGGCTCGGCACACCCGAGGAGATCGCCGACGCGGCGGTCTTCTTGATGGGCAACGGATACATCACCGGAATCACACTGCACGTCGATGGCGGAATGATGCTGCTGTGACCGAGCACGACCGGGGCGGAGGGTCGCGATGACCACGACCATCGACGGCATCGAGGTGCGGATGCCGTCGGGCGGGCTGTTGATCGACGACGAATGGATCGACTCGCCGTCGCTCGACCGGATGGATCACATCAACCCCGCCACCGGTGCACCGCTTGCCAGCTTCGTGCTCGGTGGGCCCGCTGAGATCGACGCCGCCGTGCACGCGGCCAGGCGGGCCTTTCCGGCCTGGCGCGACCTGAGCCCGGTCGACCGCCGGGACATCATCAACGAGATCGCCCGGCTGCTCCAGCACCACGACGTCGAGCTCGGCTTGTTGCGCACCCTCGAGCTCGGTGCGCCGCGCAAGCGCAAGCGCGGCCGGTCGATGGCGGCCGAATACTTCGCCTATTACGCCGGCTGGCCGGACAAGCTCGAAGGTCGGACGATCGCGGCCGGGCCCAACGCTTTGGACTACACCCGCCCGGAGCCGTACGGGGTGATCGCGGTGATCATTCCGTGGAACGGCCCGACCGTGGCCGCCGGGATGAAGGTCGCCCCGGCCCTTGCCGCCGGCAACTGCGTCGTCCTCAAGCCGTCCGAGTTCGGGCCGCTGGCCGCGCTGAGGTTCGCCGAGATCTGCCAGGAGGCCGGCCTGCCACCGGGTGTGCTCAACGTGGTGACCGGCGACGGCACGGCGGGTGACGCGCTCGTGCGGCATCCGGGGATCGACAAGATCAGCTTCACCGGTGGCATCGCGACCGCGAAGCGGATCATGGCCGCCGCCGCCGACCAGCTCACGCCACTGACTCTCGAGCTCGGCGGCAAGTCGGCCGCGATCGTCTTCCCCGACGCGAACCTCGAGGCGGCTGCGCAGATCGGGGTGATGACCAGCATCGGCAGCCTGAGCGGCCAGGGCTGCGTGCTGCCGACCCGGATGCTGGTCGCGACCGAGGTGTACGACCGGATGCAGGACCTGGTCGTCGCGATGACGACGAAGCTGTCCGTCGGCGACCCGCTGCGCGACGGGACCCAGGTCGGGCCGGTGATCAACGCGGCCGCCTGCGATCGGATCCTCGGCGTGATCGACGACGCGCGCACCGCCAATGCCGGTCAGTTGCTGACCGGCGGTCATCGCGAAGGCGGCGAGCTCGCCGACGGGTTCTTCGTCGCGCCGACCGTTTTCGGCGAGGTCGACAACGCCAGCTCGCTTGCCCAGGACGAGATCTTCGGGCCGGTGCTGTGCCTCGAACGCTTCAGCGACGACTCCGAAGCGATCGCGCTGGCCAACGACACCCGCTACGGCCTCGGCGGGATCGTCTTCACCCGCGACTTCGGCCGCGCCCATCGGGTCGCCGCCGGGCTCGACGCCGGGTTCATCGGGATCAACGCCTTCCCGCCGATGCCGCCGAACGCGCCGTTCGGCGGGGTCAAGCAGAGCGGCTTCGGACGCGAAGGCGGCGAGGCCGGCATCCAGGAGTTCCTCCGGATCAAGAACGTCTACGCCGACGTGACCGGCTGATGAGCGACCTGCTTTCCGGCGTACGGGTCCTCGAGGCGGCGATGCTGCTCAACGGCGACAACCTGGGCATGCTGCTCGGCGACCTGGGCGCCGACGTGATCAAGATCGAGGCGCCCGGGCGTGGCGACTACCTCCGCGACATGCTCGGGCAGGTCAGCCCGCACAACAGCCCCGCACATCTTCAGGTCAACAAGAACAAGCGCAGCCTGACCGTCGACCTGCGCCAGCCGGACGGCCAGGAGGTGTTCTTCGACCTCCTGCAGACCGCCGACGTCTTCATCGACGGCTTCGTCGCCGGTGCCTGCGACCGGCTCGGGATCGGGTACGACGTCCAGCGATCGGTGAAGCCGGACATCATTTACTGCCACTTCTCCGGCTTCGGCGCCACCGGCCCTTACGCCACGATCCCGACGCACGGGCAGATGATGAACTCCCTCGCCGCCGCCGTACCGGTCCGCACCGAGGCGGACGGTCTGGTCCACCACTACCAGGCCGACGAGCCGATGGGCGGCACCAAGGCCGGCGGCGACGGGACCGCGGTCGGCGGCGTCCACGCCGCGCTGCACGTCGCCGCGGCGCTGGTGCGGCGGGAACGGACCGGCGTCGGCGCCTACCTCGACGCGGCCGGCTCGGACGCGGTCATCGCGTCCGGCTGGATGGGGGCGGTGTACGGCCTCAACGACGACCGGATCGCGGACCGGCGAAACCTGCGCGAAGCCGGTCAGGCGCCCCACAGCGGGCCGAAGTACCAGTGGTACGAGACCTCGGACGACAAGTTCGTGCTCTTCTGCTGCATCGAGCCGAAGTTCTGGGAGCAGTTCTGCGACCTGGTCGGCGCGCCGGAGCTGAAGGAGCGCAGCGCCGACGAGTCGCCGATCGACTTCTCGCACGCCGATCTCGACCTGCGGCGACGGCTCCAGGAGATCTTCAGCACCCGCACCCAGGCCGAGTGGGTGGAGCTCGCCGCCAGTGCGCACCTGCCGATCGGTCCGGCCCACCAAGGTGCCCGAGCGCTCGCGACCGACCCGCACCTGCAGGCCCGGACGATCCTGGTCGAAGGCAGCCACCCCGACGCCGGCGCGTTCACCTACGTCGGTGAGCCGGTCATCGTCGACCATCAGCCCTACGCCGTGACGCGACCCGCACCGTCGCTCGGCGAGCACACCGACGAGATCCTCGCCGAGCTCGGCTACGGCGAGCAACGAATCGCCGAGCTTCACTCCGCCCACGTCGTATGACCGAACCGCTCGACTCGGGGCATGTCGGCGCAGTCGCTCGGCAGCGCGGGTCGGCGCCCGCGATCATCATGGCCGCCGACGGCACCACAGTGACCTACGCCGACCTCGACCGGCGGTCCACGCAGTTCGCCCGACTGCTGGACGACTCCGGTCTCGGTGTCGGCGACCACGTCGCGCTGGTGATGGCGAACGACCCGCAGTTCCTCGAGGTCTGCTGGGGCGCGTTGCGGTCGGGGCGCTACTGCACGCCGATCAACCCGCGGTCGACGCCGGCCGAGCTCGACTACCTCGTCCGCGACTGCGGCGCGGCCATCGTGGTCGCCGCCGCACCCGCGGCGGAGCGGGTCCGCGACGTGGCCAAAGCGGTCCGCGGCGTACGCCGGGTCTTGGCGGTGAACGCCGCGATCCCGGGGGTCGAGGACTACGAGGCGGTGCTGTCGGCGACCTCGTCCGAGCCGCTGGCCGACGAGACCGAAGGCTCGATGCTGCTCTACTCCTCGGGCACGACCGGCCGGCCGAAGGGGATCGAGCGGCCGCTGTCCGGGTTGCCGCCGGGATCCACCAACCCGCTGGCGGCGTACATGGAGCGCGTGCAGTTCGGGCCGGACACGGTGTTCTTCAGCGCGGGGCCGCTCTACCACGCGGCGCCGGTCGGCTGGAGCCTGTCGGCGCAGCGCGCGGGTGGCTGCGTGGTGCTGCCGGCGCGGTTCGACGCCGAGCAGATGCTGGCCGCGATCGAGCGCTACCAGGTGACGCACGCACAGCTGGTGCCGACGATGATGCTGCGACTGTTGCGGCTGCCGGTCGAGGTGCGCAACCGGTACGACGTGTCGAGTGTGCAGCGGATCGTGCACGCGGCTGCACCGTGCCCGGCGCATGTGAAGCAAGGGATGATCGACTGGTTCGGCCCGATCATCGACGAGTACTACGCCGGCACCGAAGGCATCGGCGCGACCTACGTCACGTCCGCGGAGTGGCTGGCTCGTCCCGGCACCGTCGGCAAGCCGATCTCCGGCGAGGTGTCGATCCTCGATCCGGTCGGCCAGCCGCTCGGCCCGGGCGAGATCGGCACGATCTACTTCGCCCCGCTCAGCCCGTACCACTACCGCAACGATGCCGCGGCCACCGCGGCCCGGGTCAGGTCCGACGGGTTGGCGACGCTGGACGACGTCGGGTACGTCGACGACGACGGCTATCTCTACCTGACCGACCGGCGGACTTACATGATCGTGGTCGGCGGCGTGAACATCTACCCGCGCGAGGTCGAGGACGCGCTGCTCTCGCACCCGGCGGTCGCGGACGTTGCCGTGATCGGCGTACCGGACGAGGAGTACGGCGAAGCGGTCAAGGCGGTCGTGCAGCTCGAGCCGGATGCGGATGACGATCTGGCCCTCGAGCTCCAGACGCACTGCCGGTCGTTGTTGTCGGCGATCAAGTGCCCGCGGTCGATCGACTTCGTGGCCGAGCTGCCGCGCACCGAGACCGGGAAGCTGCGCAAAGGCCCGCTCCGCGAGCAGTACTGGGCCGGACACGCGAACCGGATCGTCTGAGCGTCAGGTCGTGACGGTTGCCACTCCCCCATGCCGGCGCGGATCCGCACCGGCGAGCAGCTCGCCGGCGACTACCCCGGCCACCTGCGCGGCGCCGAAACCTTCCGGCCCGGGGGGCCGGGCGGCGGCAGCGGGCAGCTCGCGGCAGAGCGGGTGGCCGGCCTCCAATGACAGCTCGCCGCCGAACAAGATCTTGAATCGCGGCTGGTCGATCGCCGCCTGCGGTTCGAGCCCGCGCTCCACCAGATGGATCAGGACCTGCACCTGCGCCTGCGGCTGCATGAAGCCGCCGGCCACCCCGAGCACGTAGGCCAGCGACCCGTCGTGGGTGACCGCGGCCGGGATGGTGGTGTGCGGCGGCTTCGCGCCCGGCTCGGGATCCCGCTTGAACGGGCGAAGGATCGAGGCCCGGTTAAGGATCGGTCCGCCGAGCTCGGGGATGCCGAAATGCGATCCGAAGTCGCCGAAGACGCTGCTGATCAAGGACGCGGCGTGGTGGTCCCGATCGATCACCGCGACGTACGTCGTGTCGCCTTTGGCGGGGCTCGGTTG
>CAYNDD010000126.1:3476-9273 GCA_964395425.1 uncultured Frankiaceae bacterium | reverse complement strand
TGCGGCGACAGCCACACCAGCACGCACGGCGCGTTCGGTGCGCTGGCGTTCGGGATCGGGACGAGCGAGGTCGAGCACGTGCTCGCGACCCAGTCCTTGCCGTTGCAGCGCCCCAAAACGATGGCGATCGAGGTCTCCGGCGCGCTGCCGGCCGGAGTGACCGCCAAGGATCTGGTCCTCGGCATCATCACCCAGATCGGCACCGGTGGCGGCCAGGGGCACGTGATCGAATATCGCGGCGAGGCGATTCGCGGCCTGTCGATGGAAGGCCGGATGACGGTCTGCAACATGTCGATCGAAGCCGGCGCGCGGGCCGGCATGATTGCGCCCGATGCGACCACCTTCGACTACCTCAAGGGCCGGCCGCATGCTCCGCAGGGTGCCGATTGGGATGCCGCGGTCGCGTACTGGCAGACGCTGGTCACCGATGACGACGCTGTGTTCGACAAGGTGGTGCACGTCGACGCGACCGCGCTGTCGCCGTGGGTGACCTGGGGGACCAACCCCGGTCAGGGAGCGCCGCTTTCCGGGCGGGTGCCCGATCCGCGGGACTCCTCGGACGAACGTGCCCTGGCCTACATGGACCTCACCCCGGGCACGATGCTCCACGACGTCGCGGTCGACACGGTCTTCATCGGCTCGTGCACGAACGGCCGGCTCGAAGACCTGCGCGCGGCCGCTGACGTCCTTCGTGGCCGGCAGGTCGCGCCCGGCGTGCGGGTTCTCGTCGTCCCCGGCTCGGTGGCGGTCAAGCACGACGCCGAGGCGGAGGGACTGCACGAGGTGTTCGAGGCGGCGGGCGCGCAGTGGCGCGGGGCCGGTTGCTCGATGTGTCTTGGCATGAATCCCGACAAGCTCGACCCCGGTCAGCGCAGCGCGTCGACCTCCAATCGAAACTTCGAAGGCCGGCAGGGCCCGGGCGGGCGCACCCACCTGGTGTCGCCCCCGGTCGCGGCCGCAACCGCAATCACGGGTCGGCTGACCGCCCCGGCCGATCTGTAGGAAGGAATCGAATCGCGATGGATCCCTTTACGACGCACACCGGCCGTGCGGTGCCGTTGCGGCGAAGCAATGTCGACACCGACCAGATCATCCCGGCCGAATACCTGAAGCGGGTGGCCCGTACCGGTTTTGCCGACGGGCTGTTCCGGGCCTGGCGCAACGATCCGGCCTTCGTCCTCAACGACCCGCGATACGACGGCGCGACCGTGCTCGTCGCCGGGCCTGACTTCGGCACCGGGTCCTCGCGCGAGCACGCGGTGTGGGCCTTGCAGGACTACGGTTTTCGCGCCGTCGTCTCGCCGCGTTTCGCGGATATCTTTCGCGGCAACGCGTTGAAGGGCGGGCTGCTTCCGGTCGAGCTTCCCGACGACGTCGTCGCGTCGTTGCAGAACATCGTCGAGGCCGACCCTGACGCCGACGTGACGGTGGATCTCGTTGATCGGGTCGTGCGCGCACCCGGTCTCGAGGCGGGCTTCGTCATCGACGACTACACCCGGTGGCGGTTGATGGAAGGGCTCGATGACATCGGTCTCACTCTTCGCAATGCGGACGACATCACGGCGTACGAGTCGCGCCGCACGCAGTGGATGCCCGTGACCAACTGAGTCGATTCGGTCGCCGAACGAGTCATATTTGACGCGCCATCAGAAAAAGTTGGCTGGAATCGTTGTATGCAGAGCGAATCCGCCCTAACGTCCAGCGTCAGGTCGAGGGCGGTCCTCGACGAAAGACGGAGGGTGCACGTGAACAGGGCCGATCTGATCGATGTGATCCGTGACCGTCTCGCCACGGACAAGAAAACGGCAGAAACCGCCGTCGACGCAGTGCTTGACACGATCCAGCGTGCGGTCGCGACGGGAGAGCGCGTAGCCATCACTGGCTTCGGTGTTTTCGAGAAGGTCGAGCGTGCCGCACGAACCGGGCGCAACCCGCGCACCGGCGAAACGGTTCGCGTCAAGAAGACCTCGGTGCCGAAGTTCCGTCCGGGTACGCAGTTCAAGGGCGTGGTCAGCGGCGCGATCAAGCTCGGCCGGGTTGCCGACGCGGCGACGAAGGCCGCGGCGAAGTCAGCCTCGGCTGGGCCACGCAAGGCAACATCGGCGGCGCGAACAGCTGCGACCAAGGCAGCCAAGGCACCGGCGAAGAAGGCCGCGGCCAAGAAGGCTCCCGCGAGGAAGGCGCCGGCCAAGAAGGCGCCCGCGAAGAAGGCCGCCGCGAAGAAGGCGCCGGCCAAGAAGACGACCGCCAAGAAGACCGCGGCGCGTCGCTAAGAACCACACCACGAACGCACCCGTCGGCAGCGCTACGCGCTTGCCGTCGGGTGCGTTCGTGCGATCAGGCGGTCGGGTCCGGGAACGTGACCAGCGTGACGAGCTCGACGGCACCTTCATCGTTGAGGCACATCCGCACTCGTTGACCCACGCGCAGCAGCCGAAGCCCGCTCGGGTCGAACGCCGCAGCGTCGAAGCTCATCGCGGTTCCGTCGTCGAGCAGCACGTCGCCACAGTGCGTCACGGGATCGAAATCGCGAACCGTCGCTTGTACAGCGCTCACGGCACTCTGCTCACGCCACCATGCTCACGGCATGGGTCCGATCCGTTCGCTCCACAGGGTGCGGACCGCGCGGGTCGTGTCGACTCCCACCCCGAGTGCGAGCGCTGCCTCGAGCGCGTCCAGGGTGTCGACATCGTGCCGCAGCGCGGCGGCCGCATCGGCGGTGAGGTCAACCGCACCGGCCGCGACGTGGGCGGCCCGCGAGTCGGCGCCGAAGGCTGGTCCGAAGTTTTCGATTCCCCGCGCGGTCAGCAGCGTCGTCCCGACCCCACCGGCATCCGCCACGACCGTGACCGGATGGTCGGTGGCCAGGCTCAGCACCCGGTCGAGATCGGCCGAGTCGAGCGCCGGCAGGTCGGCGGACAGCGCCGCGACCATCGAGGTGACGGCACGCGCGGCGCCGTGCTGCAAGGCCGGGTTCAGGCCCGCGTCGGGCCGGTCGTCGATCACCCTCGCGCCCAGCGCGCGCAGCGCGCCCGCGGCCCGGTCGTCGCTGGTGATGACGATCACCTCGGCGACCCCTTCGGCACCCAGCGCGGCCCGCACGGTGTCGGCCGCCATGGCCAGCGCGAGGTCGGCCCGAGCCGTGGCCGGCACCGCGATCCGGGTCTTGGCCGCATCGAGGCGCTTGACCGGGATGAGCACGGACCATTGATCGCGGTCTGCTCTCACATCTGGCATCCTCGCAAGACAGCAGTCGAGTCGGCTCGGCGGACCGGTCGGAGGTCGTGGTGCGATACGGGCGGTTGGGGTTCTGGTACCGCCTCGTCGTCGTGGTCGCCGCTCCGCCGCTGCGGATCACTACGATCCGCGATTGGCGGCGCCAGGATCGCATTCCGCGCTCAGGCGGCTTCATTCTCGCCGCCAACCACGTCAGCTACGTCGATCCGATGACCCTCGGGCTCTACGTTCTCGATGCCGGCCGGGCGCCGAAATACCTCGCGAAGTCGACCCTGTTCGAGAAGCCGCTGATCAAATACGTCTTCATCGGTGCCAAACAGATCCCGGTCTATCGCGGCAGCTCGGACGCCGCCAACGCGCTGACCCCCGCGGTCGAGGCGGTCAACGCCGGTGAGTGCGTCCTGATCTACCCCGAGGGCACCGCGACCCGTGACCCGGACTGCTGGCCGATGAAGGCGCGGACCGGGGTCGCGCGGCTCGCGCTTATGACCGGCGCTCCGGTCGTGCCGGTCGCCCAGTGGGGCCCGCAGCGGCTGTGGCGCTACAAGCAGAAGTTCCCGCGGCCGTTCCCCCGGAAGAAGGTGCAGATCCTTGCTGGGCCGCCGGTCGATCTTTCGGCGTACGCCGGGCAACCCATGACCGCCGAGGTGTTGCGGGCGGCCACCGACGAGATCATGGCGCGGATCACCGACCTTCTGGTCGAGCTGCGCGGCGGCCAGCCGCCCGCCGTCACCTATGACCCGCGGATGGCAGCATGACCCGCGCCGCGGTCATCGGTGCCGGCTCGTGGGGCACCGCCTTCGCCCAGGTCCTGGTGGACTCCGGCACCGACACGATCCTGTGCGCCCGGCGCGACGAGATCTCGGACGCCATCAACGATCTGCACGAGAATCCCGACTACCTGCCGCGGATCACGCTTCCCCGGAGCCTGCGGGCCACCAGCGATCCGGCCGAGGCGCTGCTCGGCGCCGATCTTGTTGTCCTGGCAGTGCCGTCCCAGACCTTGCGCGACAACCTGCTCTCGATCGTCGACCTGATCCCGCCCGATGCCGTGCTGGTGAGCTTGATGAAAGGCGTTGAGCTCGGGACCGACAAGCGGATGACCGAGGTGCTCAGCGAGGTCGTCGACGTGCCGAGCGGCCAGGTCGTCGCGGTGTCCGGCCCGAACCTGGCGCGCGAGATCGCCCTGCGCGAGCCGGCCGCCGCAGTGGTCGCCTGCACCGATCTCGACGTGGCCGGCCGGGTGCAGGTCGCATGCCATTCGGGTTATTTCCGCCCGTACCGCAACCACGACGTGATCGGCTGCGAGTTCGGCGGCGCGGTGAAGAACGTGATCGCGATCGCGGTTGGGATGGCCGCCGGGCTCGGCTTCGGTGACAACGCGCGGGCGTCGATGATCACCCGCGGCCTCGCCGAGATCGCCCGGATCGGCGTCGCCCTCGGCGCCGAGCCGCTCACCTTCGCCGGTTTGGCGGGAATGGGTGACCTGGTCGCCACCTGCTCGTCACCGCTGTCGCGAAACCGCACCTTCGGCGAGGACCTCGGCCGGGGCTTGACCGTCGAGCAGGTGCTGGCGAAGACCAAGCAGACCGCCGAGGGCGTCAAGTCCTGCCGGTCGATCCTCGACCTGGCCGTGAAGCACAACGTCGCAGCGCCGATCACCGAGCACGTGGTCAAAGTTGTCGACGAGGGAATGACGGTGCCCGCGATGATGGCGTCGTTGTTGGCCAGTGACCCCAAACACGAGCAGGATGCCGATGTCTGACGACTTCCCCGCGTCGACCAATCGCCCACCGAACCTTCCGGTCGTGGATCCGGCCGAGCTCACGTCCGGCTCCGAGAACACCCGCGCGGTGCACGTGCCGCGACCGGACTTCAGCACAGTGCGTTCGGTGGGCCTGCCGACCTACCGGAGCTCCGCGTTCGAGTTCGATCGGACCCAGGACTACGCCGACGTCCTCAACGACCGGGAGTCGGGATACAGCTACAGCCGGATCGACAACCCCACCGCCAATGCCTTCGCCCTCGGCCTGGCGGCGCTGGAGGCGCACGGCCACGACCGGCCGGTCGCGGCGCAGCCGTTCGCCTCGGGGATGGGTGCGATCTCCACGGTCTTCCTCGCGCTGTGCGCGGCCGGCGGGCACGTCGTTGCGCCGGCTGCGGTGTACGGCGGGACCTACGGGCTGATCCAGCACATCCTGGCCAGGTTCGGCGTGGCCGCCACGTTCGTCGACATGACCGACCTCGATGCGGTACGCAGCGCGATCCGGGACGACACCGCGCTGGTGTGGGCCGAGACGATCGCCAACCCGACCACGGCGGTCACCGATCTCCCGGGCGTGGCCTCGATCTGCCGGGAGGCCGGGATCCCGTTCTGCGTTGACAGCACGTTCGCGCCACCTCCGGTCTGCCGGCCGCTGCGCTGGGGGGCCGACCTGGTGATCCACTCCGCGACGAAATACCTCGGTGGGCACTCCGACGTCACCGGGGGAGCGGTCGTCGGCGACCTTGACTTGGTGGCCCGGGTGCGGGCGGCGCGGGTCGATCTCGGGGCCAGCCT
>CAYNDD010000126.1:0-3376 GCA_964395425.1 uncultured Frankiaceae bacterium | reverse complement strand
ACCTTGACTTGGTGGCCCGGGTGCGGGCGGCGCGGGTCGATCTCGGGGCCAGCCTAGCGCCGGACGAGGCGTTCCTGCTGCAGCGCGGGCTGGCCACCCTGCCGCTGCGGGTCGAGCGGCACTGCGCGACCGCGCAAGCCGTGGCCGAGGCGCTGCTGGGTCATCCGGCCGTGGACCGCATCGACTACCCCGGGCTCACCGCCCACCCGCAGCACGCCCTCGCCGGCAAGATCTTCGAGTCCGGTCCGGCCGGCCAGCGCTACGGCGCGATCCTCAGCATCACGCCGCGCGGCGGTCGGGCCGCCGGTTTCGGCCTCGCCGACGGTCTGTCGGTCGGGATGGTTGCCACCAGCCTGGGCGGCGTGAACACCGTCGTCAGCCATGTCGCCTCTACGACCCACCGCCAATTCGACGACGCGGCGCTGGCGGCGGCCGGCATCTCGCCCGGCACCGTGCGGTTCAGCATCGGCCTCGAGGACGCCGACGACCTCGTCGCCGACATCGAGCGCGGGCTCGATGCGATCGCCCGGTCCCGATCATGAACCGGACAGCAGCCCCTTCTGGCACTAGGATCACATCCGTGTCAGCCCCTCGGCGGCTTCGGATCAGCGCGGGACTCGCTGCGCTGGCCGCGCTGGGCGCGTTCGTGCTCGCGCCCGTCCCCGCCCTCGCCTCGCACCGGGGCGGCCCCAGCGCCGGGGCGATCGCCCGCAGCCAGCGTGAGGTGGCCAGTCGGCAGCGTCAGGTCGAGGCTGCCGCAACGGCGGTCGCGAAGGCGAAGCTGACGCTGGCCCGGCTCAATGTGAGCGCCGAGGTGGCGTTCGAGGCCTACGACGGCGCGAAGGTCAAGCTGGCCGCCGCACAACGCGCGGTGTCGACCGCGCATCGCGTGCTCGCCGGAGCGACCGCGCAGGTCACCCACGGCGAAGCCAGGGTGCGCAAGTTCGTGACTGCGGCATACGAGACCGGTGGCCTGTCCGCGCTCGACGCCTATCTGGCGCCCGGCGGTGCGGCCGAGCTGGTCTCGCGGGTCGGCGCGATCGCGGCCATCTCGAGTTCGGAACACACCACGCTGCAGCAGCTCGACGCGGCCCGGATCTACCAGGGCGTGGTGAGCCGGCAGGCGGAGGGGGTCGCGGCGACCGCCGCCACGGCGGCCGCCGCTGCCAACCGGGCCAAGACCGCGGCCCTCGCCGCGGTCAAGCGGCAGACCACGGAGCTGGCCACCCTGAGCCGGACCCAGGCGACCCTGCGTGGCCTGCTCGCTCAGGCCAAGGCGCACGAGTCCACGCTCCAGCGCGAGCGGCTGGCCGCGATCGCGAGAGCCCGCGCCCGCGCGATTGCGCGGGCCGCCCGCCAACACTCCTCGTCACCCGGCCCGTACTCCGGCCAGTCCGGCAACCTGTCCGGCACGGTGTCGGCGGCGACCGAGGCCGCGGCGCTGCACGATGCCGAGTCCCAGATCGGCAAGCCCTACCAGTGGGCGGCGGCCGGGCCGAGCTCCTACGACTGCTCCGGGTTGGTCATGTGGGCCTACGACCAGGTCGGGGTGCATCTCGACCACTTCACCGGTGACCAGTGGAACGAAGGTGCGCACGTCAGCCGCGCCGACCTGCAGCCGGGTGACCTGGTCTTCTTCGCCACCAACACCTCCGACCCTTCGACCATCCATCACGTCGGGCTCTATGTCGGCGGCTCGGAGATGGTGGATGCGCCGTACACCGGTGTCGACGTCCGCTATGACTCGATCGACCGGCCCGACTACATCGGCGCGGTCCGCCCCTACCAGCGGTGAGCCCCGACTCGGGGGGAGCGGCCCGGCGGATCCGGGTCGCGGTGATCTTCGGTGGCCGCAGCAGCGAGCACGCGATCTCCTGCATCACCGCGGGCAGCGTGCTCGGCGCCCTCGACCCGGACCGGTACGACGTCATCCCGATCGGCATCACGATGGAAGGCCGGTGGGTCGCCAGCGACGTGCGCGCGCTGCAGATGCGCGGCCGCGAGCTGCCCGCGGTCTCGCCGGCGGGTGCGTCGGTCGCGATTCCCGGTGACCCGACCGCGCTGCCGGCCGAGCTCGGTCGGGTCGACGTGGTCTTCCCTCTCCTGCACGGCCCGTACGGCGAGGACGGCACGCTCCAGGGCCTGCTCGAGCTCGCCGGCGTGCCCTACGTCGGGTCCGGGGTGTTCGCCTCGGCGGCCGCGATGGACAAGCACCACATGAAGCGCCTGCTGATGCAGGCCGGGCTCGCCGTGGCGCCGTACGTCGTCGCGCGGGCCGGTCAGCCGATCCCGGCGGGCATCGCGGATCTCGGCCTGCCGGTCTTCGTCAAGCCGGCCCGCGGCGGGTCGAGCATCGGCATCTCGAAGGTCGAGCGCCGTGAGGATCTCGAGGCGGCCCTCGATGCGGCGCACGAGCACGACCCGAAGGCGCTGGTGGAGGCGGCGGTCGCGGGCCGCGAGGTCGAGTGCGGCGTCCTGGCCGGTGTCGACGGCGGGCCGCCCGAGGCCTCGCTGCCGGCCGAGATCCGGGTCGCGCCGGGTGCCCAGTTCTACGACTTCGAGGCGAAGTACATGCCCGACAGCGGTACGGAGTTCGACATCCCGCCGAAGCTGCCGGACGAGGTGATCAAGGGAGTCCGGGCGGCCGCGATCGATGCGTTCGGGGCGCTGGACTGCGAAGGGCTGGCCCGGGTCGACTTCTTCCTCACCGACGACGACCGGCTGCTGGTCAACGAGGTCAACACGATGCCCGGCTTCACCCCGGTGTCGATGTTCCCGCAGATGTGGGCCGCGACCGGCGTCGACTATCCGACCCTGGTGAGCCGGCTGATCGACGACGCGATCCGTCGCGGCACCGGGCTGCGTTGACCGGCTCCTACGGGAGCGCGGTCTTCAAAGGTGCGGCCAGGTCGACCAGGAAGGCGCCCTGGACCTGATAGCGGGTCGGCACCTCGAGTCGGGCGAAGATCGGCTGGTGCGCGATGACGCCCGGCCGGATTGCGGTCCAGGTCACGGTCTTGTCGCCGGGCTGCTGATACCAGTTCACCCCATTGACGTTGGTGACCTCACTCGATGACGCGGCGTAGCCGGCCGGGACCGACACCCCGCAGGTGAGGACCACGGCCGGCGAGCCCCAGGCGTGCACGAGCGGCGATCGCGGGCTGATGACCCGGGGCTTGAGCGACTCGAGCCGCTGCGGCAGCACGTCTCCCAGCTGGGCGCAGCGCTCGGCGACTGCTCCGCTGGGCGCAGGTGGACTCACCGAGACGGTGTCCTTCGCGCAGCCCGACAGCGCGAGGGCGACGGTGGCCGCGAGGGTGGCGGCGGTGGCAGCTCTCAGAGGTGGACGACCGGGCAGGTCAGGGTGCGGGTGATG
>CAYNDD010000125.1:0-9298 GCA_964395425.1 uncultured Frankiaceae bacterium | reverse complement strand
AGCTCACCGTGCCGCCCGGCTTCGGCGTGCCGACCTGGGCCGGCAGCGTGCCGTACGCACCGGCGGTCGTGCTCGTGTTTCCGGTGTTGCCGCCGCCACCACCCTTCCCGCCCCCTGAGGAGCTCGAGCCACAGGCCGCGAGCACGAGGGCCCCGGCAAGCACTGCGACGAACGGAAGTCGGACACGACGAACGATCGATCGACCCATTGCCTTCGGACTCCGATGAGACAGGTGTGCGGACAGTGTCCGCCGGTCGGCGGGTTGGTGACGTTTTACCGTACGAATCCCATCGCGACAACAATCCCCACGTCAAACCACCGCTGTTGCTGCAGATTCGTTACCAATCGGGCCCGACAGCCCAATAATCACGGCTGCCGGGGCCAACCGGTTCAACCAGGGCTATTTGGTCAGATACCAGTACTCGGGCGTGAACTCGTACTGCGTGAGGTCGGAGAAGGAGTCCGGCGGGCCGGAGATCCCCTTCCAGGTGAAGATCAGGTCCTGGTTGGGCAGGAAGATCCCCGGCAGGTCCTTGGTGATGAAGGCCGCTTCGGCCCGCACCGCGTCGGGGTTGCTGCTGAACTTCGACGCCTGGATCAGCCGGTTCGCCTCGGCGCTGTTGTAGTCGCCCTCGTTGCCGCTGCCACCGGTGTTGAAGATGGTGTCGGTGGTGGGGTAGGGGTTCGAGGTGTAGCCGCCGAAGTTCTCCACCGCCCACTTGTTGTTGTTCTGCGGCGCGACCGGGTCGTCGTACTGGTCGACGATGAAGTTGAAGGTCTTCGCCGACGGGGTGATCTTGATCCCGACCTGCAGCGCGGCCGAGGCCCACTGGGTCGTCTCCTGGCCGGCCGCCTTCGGGTCGTTGACGTAGTAGTCGGTGAAGTTGAGGTTCTGCCCCTTCGGGATGTTGGCGCCGCACTGGTTCGCGCCGGTGCCCGGGTTCTGGCAGGTGGTCGTGCCGTTCGGCACCACCTTCCACCCGTGCGAGGTCAGCAGCTGGGCCGCGGCGGAGATGCTGTACGGGTAGGGGTTGGTCGCGGCATTGGCCGGCACGTACGCCGTGGCCGGGATCGCCGGCACCGGTCCGTAGGCCGGCGCGGCCGCGCCGCCGTACGCCCCGTGGATGATTGCGGCCTGGTCTGACAAGTGGGCCAGCGCCTGCCGGATGTAGAGCTTGTCGATGACGTTGTTCCAGTTGCCGGTGGTGTCCTTGAAGTTGAACACCGCGTAGGAGAAGCCCAGGTCCGGATAGCCGTAGACATTGTCCCCGAGTTGGCGCACCCGAGGCACCTGCGGCAGCTCATCGGCGGTGATCGTGCCCTGGCTCAGCTTCCCGGCCAGGATCGCGTTGAACTCCGCAGGCGACGACGCGAAGTACAACGCCTGCAGGGTCGAGAACTGCGCCTTCTGCGGGCCGCCGTACGTCGGGTTCGGGACCATCGTGTTGGCGTCGGTGGTCGAGTTGAACGAGGTCAGCTTGAACGGGCCGTCCACGGTCTGCCAGAGCGGGTTGGTCGCGTAGGTCGAGATCTTCTTGGACTGGGCGTTGAGGTAGTCGAAGATCTTCTTCGCATTTGCCGGGTTGGCGTAGTTCAGGTGCGCGCCACCCGCCGAGGCGACGTTCCAGACGGTTGAGGGCATCGGGGTGATGTAGACCAGCTGGGTGTCGGTGAACCAGCTCGGGTTGTAGGACCGGTTGAGGGTCAGGGTGACCTGCTCCGGGCCGGTTGCCTTGGCGCTCACGACGTTGTCGGGGAAGTTGCCCTTGGTGTAGGGGCCGAAGTTGTCGGGGTTCTCCTTGACCGCGGCCCGCACCTCGTCGATGAAGAACAACACGTCCTGAGCGTCGACCGGCTTGCCGTCAGACCACTTGTAGCTGCTGCGCAGGTTGATCGTGACCGTCTTGTCGTTGTTGCTGTAGGTCGGTGCGGGCGCCAGCGACAGCCCGTAGTTCATGACCGGCCGGTTGCCGATGCTCTCCCAGTAGAGCGAGCGCCATAGCAGCACCTGGAACTGGTAGTTGTAGACCGTCCACGCCGCGCCCGGGAACACCGGCATGATGTACGTCGGCTGCGAGCCGGCGATGATCGGGTAGGTGATCGTCCCGCCCTTGATCGGTGTGCCCGACTCCGCCGGCAGGGTGCCGTAGGCGCCCTGCGTCGTACTGGTGTTGCCGGAGTTGTTGCCGGAGTTGTTCCCGGAGTTGTTGCCGGAGTTGTTGCCGCCCGACGACCCCGAGCTGCAGGCGGCGAGCACCAGCAATCCGGAGACAGTGGCAACGACCAAACGGGACATGCGGCGGGGGCTACGGCGAGTCATGGTGCTTTTTATCCCACGACCTGCACCGTGACGACAAACGTTGTCGTTCACGAGGCCGTGTCGCGACAAAGTTGCTACCCAGTTGTGACCTGCGAGAGCAGCGTGTCGGTGTGCAGGGCGCGCTCGACCGCGGCCGCCACCCGGTAGACCCGGTCGTCGGCCATCACCGGCGCCATGATCTGCAGTCCGACCGGAAGGCCGTCGTCGGACAGCCCGCACGGCACCGAGGCGGCCGGGCCGCCGTAGAGGTTCGACGGGATGGTGCACAGGTCCGCGAGATACATCGCGAGCGGGTCGTCGAGCCGCTCGCCGAGGGTGAACGCGGTGGTCGGGGTGGTGGGTGAGACCAGGACGTCGACCTGGCCGAACGCGGCCTCGAAGTCACGGGTGATCAGCGTGCGGACCTTCTGCGCCTGGCCGTAGTAGGCGTCGTAGTAGCCCGCCGACAGGGCATAGGTGCCGAGGATGATCCGCCGCTTGACCTCGGCGCCGAAGCCGGCCGCCCTGGTCGCGGCCATCACCTCCTCGGCCGAGGCGGTGCCGTCGTCGCCGACCCGCAGCCCGTAGCGCATCGCGTCGTAGCGGGCCAGGTTGCTCGACGCCTCAGCCGGCGCGATCAGGTAGTAGGCGGCCAGGGCGTAGTCGAAGTGCGGGCACGACACCTCGACCACGTCGGCGCCGAGCGAGCCGAGCAGGGCGACCGCCTCGTCGAACCGGGCGGTCACGCCGGCCTGGTAGCCCTCGCCGGCGAACTCCCGCACGACACCCACCCGCATTCCGGCGATGTCGCCCGACCTCGCCGCTTCCACGACCGGCGGGACCGGCGCGTCGATCGAGGTCGAGTCGCGGGGGTCGTGGCCGGCGATCACCGCATGGAGCAGGGCGGCGTCGAGCACGGTGCGGGCGCACGGCCCGGCCTGGTCGAGCGAGGAGCTGAACGCGATCAGGCCGTAGCGGGACACCCCGCCGTACGTCGGCTTGGCCCCGACCGTGCCGGTCACCGCGGCCGGCTGCCGGATCGATCCGCCGGTGTCGGTCCCGATCCCGAGCGGGGCGAGATAACCGGCGACCGCGGCGCTCGAGCCGCCGCCGGACCCGCCGGGCGTGCGGGTGAGATCCCACGGGTTGCGCGCCGGGCCGTACGCCGAGTGCTCGGTCGAGCTGCCCATCGCGAACTCGTCCATGTTGGTCTTGCCGAGGATGACGATGCCGGCCGCGTGCATCTTCTCGACGATCGTGGCGTCGTACGGCGGGATCCAGCCTTCCAGGATCCGCGAGCCGGCCGTCGTCGGGACCCCGCGGGTGACCACGATGTCCTTGAGCCCGAGCGGGACGCCCGCGAGCGGGCCGGTGAGCTCACCCGCGTCGACCCGGCGGGCCTGCGCGAGGGCGCCCTCGGTGTCGACGTGGAGGAACGCATGGAACCGCTCGTCGACCTCGGCGATCCGGTCGAGGTGGGCCTGGGCTACCTCCACCGCGGAGGTCTCGCCGGCCCCGATCAGCCGGGCCAGCTCAGCCGCGCTCTGCCGGACGAGGTCGGTCATTCCTCGTCCAGGATTCGGGGCACCCGGAACCGGTCGTCCTCGCTGGCCGGCGCTGCTGCCAGCGCCTCGGTGGCGGTGAGGCACGGCACCAGCGTGTCGGGCCGCAGCACGTTGGTCAGCGGCACTGCGTGGGAGGTCGGCGGGATGTCACCGGCCGCCACTTCCTGGACCCGGCTGACCGCGCCGAGGATCACCTCGAGCTGACCGGCCATCGCGTCGAGCTCGGCATCGGACATCGTGATCCGGGCCAGCCTGGCCAGATGCGCGACGTCGGCTCTGGTGATTTCGGGCACGCCGACGATCCTAGGGCGCACCCCGATCGGTGGCCCGCGGGTTTATCCGGTGACGACCGGCTACGCCTGCACGACGCCGAGCGCGGCGGTTCGCGCGCCGCGGCGGGTCCGGGTCTCGGCGGACGGGCTCGAGCCGACGTGCCGGACGTTCTGCAGCCACTCGGTGGCCACGTCGGCGGGCATCGCCTTGGCGAGATACCAGCCCTGAGCCGCGTCACAGCCGAAGACCGCGAGCCGGTCCCAGGCCTCCCGGGTCTCGACGCCCTCGGCGACCGTGCGCAGCCCGAGCGCGCTGGCCAGCTCGATGATGGAGCGGACGATCGCGGCATCGTCCTCGTTGACGTCCATCCGCATCACGAACGAGCGGTCGATCTTGACCTCGGTGACCGGCAGCCGCTTGAGGTGGACCAGCGAGGAGTAGCCGGTGCCGAAGTCGTCGAGGGAGACCCCGACGCCGAGGCCGGCAACCGACAACAGGGTCGAGGCGGCGCGGGCCGGGTCGGCCATCAGGACGCTCTCGGTGACCTCGATCATCAGCGCCCGCGGGGGGACGTCGTACTTCTCGATCGTGCGCTGGAGCAACTCGGCGAACCCGCGGTCGTAGAGGTCGAGTGCGGTCACGTTGACCGCGGCGTGCACGCGGATCCCCATCCGCCACCACACCGAGAGCTGGCGAAGGGTCTCTTCGAGCGCGAACTTGGTGATCAGCCGCATCAGCCCGGTCTGCGCGGCAAGTGGCAGGAAGTCGTCCGGCTGGATCAGGCCGCGATCGGGATGGCGCCACCGCAGCAGGGCCTCGACCCCGACCACGTCACCGGTGCGCAGGTCGGACTTGGGTTGGTAGTGCAGCTCGAGGTCGTTGCTCTCGAGCGCGGTGCGAAGCTCGGCCAGCATGCTCAGCCGGACCGTCGAGTGCCGGTCGATCTCGGTGGAGTAGAGCTGGACCCCGGTGCCGCGTGACTTGGCGACGTACATCGCGACGTCGGCCCGCTGCAGCAGGGTCTCGAAGTCGGAGCCGTGCGCGGGGTAGATCGCGATCCCGATCGAACCGTCGATCTCGTGCGACAGCCCGTCGTAGTGGAACGGCTCGACCAGCGACATCCGGACCCGCTCGGCCAGGTCGACCGCGGACCTCGGGTCCTCGAGGTTCGGCACCAGCATCGCGAACTCGTCGCCGCCGAGCCGGCCGATCACGTCGTCGGGGCGGAGCGCGGCGGTGAGCCGGCGGCCGACCAGCTGGAGCAGCTCGTCCCCGACCCGGTGCCCGAGGGTGTCGTTGATCTCCTTGAACCGGTCGAGGTCGAGCAGGAACAGGGCGACGTGCTGTCCGGCCTCCGCAGCGACGCTGACCGCCTCGGCGGTGCGGTCGATCATCAGGTTGCGGTTCGGCAGCCCGGTCAGCAGGTCGTGCATGCTCTCGCGTTCGCGGGCGCGCATCATGGCCGCAGTGGCGTAGACCGCGGCGAGCGGGAAGAGCAGCAGCGGCACCATCGCCGAGCTGGTGTCGACCACGACGACGACGATCGGCGCGAGGCCGAGCAGGGCTGCGTTCGACAGCAGCTGGAAGCCGAAGTCGGCGAAGAACTCGTGCCGGAGCGACGTGCGGTGTTTCAGCGCGAGTGCCGCCGACACGAACGTGTTGTTGATCACGAAGTAGACGGCAGCAGCCAGCGCGATGGCCGGCAGGTCGTTGCCGGTGACGCCGAGCATGTGGCTGAGCGAGGCATGCCGGCCGCAGGCGATCAGGATCACATCGGCGGCGGCGTAGGACAGCGAGAACTGCGCCACGTTGAAAGCGGTCCGCCAGACCGCGCGCCGGTAGGCAACCGCCGCCGCGACCGTGGCACAGCCCTGCAGGACCAGCGCGATCGGAAGCCCGGCGTGCAGCAGCAACGCGAAGGTGAAGGCGGTCGACGTGGTGACCCCGGTCACGTCGCCGGTGCCCGCGATCACCAGGGGCCGCACCTCGCCGATCACGACCATCACCGCGATGATGATGAACGCGCTGCCCATGAACTTCAGGTCACCGGAGTGGATCTGTGTCAGCTGCCAGACGAGCAACCCGAATCCGGCGACGGTGACCACGCTGAGGTAGGCCCAGAAGGCGTACTCGGCAGCGGGCGGGGCGACATTGCGTGCCTCGTCATGCGAGGTCATGTCACCTCTTCCGTCATCGGGGTCTGAGACGAGTCCTGTCTCCGCGAAGATCGACAGAAAAGGGCGAATCTTGAGGCCGGCCGGCGCCCGCCACGCTCAGCCGTCGACCCGGACCAAGGGGTCGGCCGCCGCCGGGCCACCGCTCAGCAACGCCTCGAAGCCCGCCTCGTCGAGGATCGGTACGCCGAGCTTGACCGCCTTGTCATACTTTGCCGCCCCCGGCGCGTCGCCGACGACCACATACGAGGTGTTCTTGCTGACCGAATTGGTGACTTTGCCCCCGAGGGCGCCGATCGCTTCGGATGCCACGTCCCGGGAGTACCCGGACAGCGTGCCGGTCACCACGAGGGTCAGCCCGTCGAGCGGGCCGGGCCCGCTGGCCGGGCCCTCGTCGACGGTGTTGACCCCGCCGTCGCGAAGCCGCTCAACGATGGCGCGATGGCGCTCGTCGGCGAACCACTCGGCCAGCGCCTCGGCGATCGTCGGACCCACCCCGTCGGCCCGGGCCAGCTCGGCCGGCGACGCCGCGGCGATCGCGTCGAGCGACCGGAACTCGCGCGCCAGCGCCTGCGCGGCGGTCGGGCCGACGTGGCGGATCGACAACCCGACCAGCAGCCGCCACAGCGGCCGGTGCCGGGCCGCCTCCAGCCCGGTCAAGACCTGCTGGATCTTCTTCGGCCCGAACCCGCGCAGTCCGTCGAACGACTCGGGGGTCAGGTGGAACACGTCGCCGATGTCGTTGATCCGGTTGGCGTCGAGCAACGCGATCGCCGTCTCGTAGCCGAGCCCGTCGATGTCGAGCGCCCCTCGGCCGGCCAGGTGGAACACCGACTCCCGCCGCTGGGCCGGACAACCCACGGTGTTGGGGCAACGCCAGTCGACCTCGCCCTCACCACGAGCCAGCGGGGTGTCGCACTCCGGGCAGCGCTTGGGCATCCGGAACTTCTTCTCGGCGCCGGTGCGCAACGCGACCACCGGCCCGACGACCTCGGGGATCACGTCCCCGGCCCGCCGGACGACCACGGTGTCGCCGATCAGCACACCCTTGCGCTTGACCTCGTCCTCGTTGTGCAGCGTGGCGGTGCTCACCATCACTCCCCCGACGTGGACGGGCTCGAGCGAGGCGAACGGCGTCACCCGGCCGGTCCGCCCGACGTTCACGAAGATGTTGTTGAGGATCGTGGTGACTTCCTCGGGCGGGTATTTCCACGCGACCGCCCACCGCGGTGCCTTCGAGGTGGCGCCGAGCCGGCCTTGCAGCGAGCGCTGGTCGACCTTGATGACGACGCCGTCGATGTCGTGCTCAACGTCGTGGCGATGCTCGCCCCAGTACGCGACGTAGGCGCGCACCCCGGCCAGCTCGTCGACGACCTTGTAACGCGCGCTGACCGGCAGCCCCATCGCCTTCATCGCGGCATAGGCATCGGACTGCGTCTCGGGCCCGAAACCCTCGGTGGCACCGAGCCCGTGCACGGTCATCGCCAGGGGGCGGCTCGCGGTGACTCGCGGGTCCTTCTGCCGCAGCGAGCCCGCCGCCGCGTTGCGGGGGTTGGCAAACGGCGCCTTGCCGTCGGCAACCAAGGCAGCGTTGATCTGGTCGAAGGCGGCGTGCGGCAAGAACACCTCGCCGCGTACCTCGAGCAGCGTGGGGGCGGCCGTGCCGCTGAGCTGGGTCGGCACTCCGTCGATCGTCCGCACGTTCAGCGTCACGTCCTCACCGGTGACGCCGTCGCCGCGGGTGGCGGCGCGGATCAACCGGCCGTCTTCGTACACGAGGTCGACCGCGAGGCCGTCGATCTTCAGCTCGCACAGCCACCCCGGGACGGGCACCTCGCGGGTCGCGCGCGCCGCCCAGGCGTCGAACTCCGCGTCGCTGAAGACGTTGTCGAGCGAGAGCAGCCGCTCGAGATGCTTGACCTCGCCGAAGTCGGTGGACAGCGACTCCATGACCTTCTGCGTCGGCGAGTCCGGCGTGCGCAGCTGCGGGTACGACGCCTCGAGCGCTTCGAGCTCGTGCATCTTCGCGTCGTACTCGGCGTCGGAGACGGTCGGCTGGGTGAGCACGTAGTAGCGGTAGGCGAGGTCCTCGACCTCCTGCGAGAGCTCGCGATGCCGCCTCGCCGCCTCGTTGGCCGCGGTGTCGGAGGCGCTGTCGGCACGGGGTTTCGCAGTCACACGCTGGTCCCTTCCGGCGCCTCCGCGAGGGTCCGCGCCGCTTGTCGCAACAACCGGTACGCCGAGTGCGCCCAGCCGGGCGAGGCGCCGGCCAGCCCACAGGTCGGGGTGACCGCCACCACGTCGGGCAGCTGCTCGGGGTCGAAGCCCAGGTCTCGCCACAACCGTCGGGCGCGGTCCGCGACCTCGCGAGGTGGCGGCGCGACTCCGGGCCCGAGCGACGGGACCACCCCGAGCCACAGCGCCAGGCCGGCCTCGACCAGCTCGCCGAGCGCGTCGTGGTCGGGCTTGCGGGTGAGCGCGTCGATGCTGACCGCCGCCGCACCGGCATCGCGAAACAACCGCAACGGCGGGCCTTCGGCGCAGCAATGCACGACCACCGGCACGTCGCCCGCGGCACCGATCACGTCCCGGAGCACCTGCTCGACCACGGTCGGCTCGGGGATCCGGTGCACCCCGAAGCCGCTCTCGGTCTTGACCCGGCCGAGCTGGACCGCAGGGATCATCGGCTCGTCCAGCTGCAGGACCAGCCGGGCCTGCGGGACCCGCAGGGCGACCTCGGCGAGGTGCGCCCGGACCGCCTCCACCAGCGACTCGCCGAGGTCGTGCGTCGCGCCGGCATCGCCCAGCACGGCTCCGCCGCGGGGCAGCTCGAGGGTGGCCGCCAACGTCCATGGGCCGGCCAGCGACACCTTGAGCCGGCCGTCGTAGCCGGGACCGGCGACCGGCACGAGCGCATCGAGGTCGCCGCTCAACAGATCGCGGCCGCGGCGCTGGTCGAAGCCGGGCCGGTCGACCAGCCGCCAGCC
>CAYNDD010000124.1:0-9350 GCA_964395425.1 uncultured Frankiaceae bacterium | reverse complement strand
GGCCGGAAAGCCGTTGCGCTGCCACCTGGAGTGGCGCGGGTCCACGGCAAACCTCATCGTCGATGGCCACGCCCTGCGTGCGCCGACGCCCTAGTCGGGCAGCCGGGGCGATGCAGGGCCGGCCAGCAACTCGGAGCTGCTATCGGCTGCTGCGGCGCGAACGCCGGTAGCAACGGACGACTGCGTTGTCGCGGTCGCGCTTTGCCTGCTCCCGCAACTCATGCGTGCGTGCTGCAGCTGCTGCTGCCATCACACTTGCGTGCATCGTCTGTCACCTCCTTCACGTTTCTCGTTGTGCATCTCAGTCCTACCGAACACCTACGACGGCCGCATCGGTGTGGCCGCGCCACACCAGTCCGGCTTCGACGAATCCGGCTTCTCGCAATGCCGCGACGTGCCACGCCGAGGACATCGTCGACTCGGTGTGTTCCGAACCGCCGCGGTCGGCGAATCGGGCGTCACGTGCGGCCACGGCATCGGCCAGCGCCGGCTCGGTGCGCAAGCGCACCCACCAGCCGTCCCAGTCGGTCGCCCCCGGCACCGCTTGGGCCTGCTCCTGCCGCTTCCCGTTCAACGCTGAAAGTGCTCCGGTTAATCCAGCCAGACCCTCGTCGGGCATGTGGTCGGCATTGGCGAAGATCCCGCCCGGGCGAAGCACCGAGGCGGCCTCGGCATAGACCCCGGCCACCCGCTCCGGGGTGAGCCAGTGCAGCGCGGTCGCCGTCAGCACTGCGTCGAACTCAGCCTCGTCGCCGAGCGCCTGGCGCCAGTCCCGGTTCGCCAGATCAGCGCTCAGGACCTGCACCCGCTCATCGCCCTCGAAGGTGCCTGCGGCGATCGCCAACAGGGCGGCATCGACGTCAAGGACCACTGACGTGGCCTTCGGGAACCGGTCCAGCGCCCGGATCGTGATCGAACCGGTGCCGCCGGCCAAGTCGAGGATCCGCGGCTCGTTGCCCACGGCCGCCTCAACGGCGTCGAGCATGGCCGCGAACCGCTCCTCGCGGTCGGGGAGATAGGTCATCTGCTGGCTGTCCCACTCCTGCTGGAGGGCGTTCCAGTCCACGGTTGACCTCCTCATACAGTCATCGTCGACACGAAGCTCGGTAATAGTTAGCACTCCTTGTTAACACTTACTCTACCTGAGCCGGGGTAATATGTACAGATGGACTTTGGTCATTACGCCGAACGCGCCGCCGACCTGGCAAACGCCGACCTCAGCACGGTCGAGACCCTGAAGTCCTACCTGGAGGACCGGGACTGGCTCAGCCAGCGCGTCACCGACGCCGATCTCCGTCCGCTTCGCCGGTTCATCACCGAGCTCAGCACCGTGATCGACGACTCGGCCGCCGGCGACGAGGTCGCCGTCGTCGATCATCTGAACGCGCTGCTCGAGCAACACCCGGTCCGGCCCCGGATCTCCGGGCACGACTCCGAGGACTGGCACCTGCACGTCAACGACCGCAACGACGCGGTCGCCGCGATCCTGATCGGCGAGGCGCTGCTCGGGATGACCCTCGCCGTCACCGAGGTGGGCGCCGACCGGTTCGGGCGCTGCGCCGACCCGACCTGCCGCGGCGCGTTCTTCGACGGCACCGCCAACCACTCCAAGCGCTTCTGCTCGTCGCGCTGCGCCACCCGCACCAACGTCGCCGCCTACCGGTCGCGGCGGGCACCGTCCGCTTGACCGCGCCGGCCTGCACCACGGCGGGCGAGGCGGGAATGTCCGGCGGCCGGGACGTGTCGTTGCAGGGTGAAACGATAAGGACGACGTGACCGTTCAACCCTCCCTCACCCCGACCGCAGACGGCGACCGCAGCGCCGGCTGGCTCCGGCTGATCTGGACCTTCGTCGGTCCGGCCAAGCGCCTGCTGCTGGTCAGCTTCGGCGCGGCGCTGCTCACCACCGCGATCATCACCGCGACCCCGCTGGTATCGGCCATCATCGTCGACCGCGGCCTCGACCCGCACCACAAGAGCGTGACCGGCTGGCTGGCGGTCCTCTTCGCGCTCGGTGTGCTGAGGTTCTTCGCGACCCGGGCGCGCCGCTGGCGCGCCGGCCGGGTCAGCTACGACGTACAGTTCCGGCTCCGCACCCGGCTCTACGAGCACCTGGTCTCGCTCGACCCGACCGCGCTCGACCGGCTGCGGACCGGCCAGATGGTGTCGCGGGCGAGCGCCGACCTGACCCTCGTGCAGCAGTTCCTGGCGTGGGGGCCGCAGGTCGTGGCCAACGCGCTGCAACTGGTCGCCAGCATCGTCGCGATGCTCTTCCTGTCCTGGCCGATCGGACTGGTCGCGCTCGTCACCGTGCCGCTGACCACCTTCATCGGGATGAAGTCCCGCGCAGGCGTCTTCGCCGCCAGCTGGGACGCTCAGCAGCGTGAGGCCGAGCTGACCAACGGCGTCGAGGAAGCCGTCACCGGGGTCCGGGTGGTGAAGGGCTTCGGCCAGGAAGGCGCCGAGACGCAGCGGGTGATGGGTGCGGTCCGGAGCATGTACGCCGGCCGGATGCGGGCCGCCCGCCAGCGCGCGTCGTTCACCTCGACCCTGCAGAGCGTGCCCGCGCTCGGTCAGTTCGGAGTGCTGCTGATCGGCGGCTACCTCGCGCTGCATCACCGGCTCTCCCTCGGTGACTTCCTGGCCTGCACGACCTACCTGGTCCAGCTCGCCGCACCGGCGCGGATGATCGGCGCGGTCATGGCGCTCGCGCAGCAAGCCCGCGCCGCGGTCGAGCGGCTGGTGTCGGTGCTCGAGACCTCCGCCACGCTGACCGAGTCGCCGACCGCGCGCGAGCTGCCGGCCGGGCCCGGGGCGGTCAGCTTCGACGACGTGTCGTTCCGCTACTCGCCGGACGGGCCGCTGGTCCTCGACGGCCTCGACCTCTCACTCGCGCCGGGCGAGGTGGTCGCGCTGGTCGGTCCGTCCGGGTCGGGCAAGTCGAGCCTGGCCATGCTTCTTCCTCGCTTCTACGACGCGAGCGCGGGCGCGGTACGCATCGACGGCGTCGACGTCCGCGAGGTGACCTTCGAATCCTTGCGCTCGCGGGTCGGGATGGCCTTCGAGGAGGCGTTCCTCTTCTCCGACACGATCCGGGCCAACATCGCCTACGGTCGGCCGGACGCCACCGAGACCGAGGTGCTCGCCGCGGCCACGGCTGCGCAGGCGGCGGAGTTCATCACCACGTTGCCGGACGGCTACGACACGATCGTCGGCGAGCGCGGGCTCACCCTGTCGGGTGGCCAGCGCCAGCGCATCGCGCTGGCCCGGCTGCTGCTCGCCGACCCGGAGATCGCGATCCTCGACGACGCGACGAGCGCAGTCGACGCGGCGGTCGAGGCCGACATCCACGCCGAGCTCCGCCGGTGGAACACCGACCGCACGATCCTGCTGATCGCGCACCGCGAGTCGACCGCCCGGCTTGCCGACCGCGTGGTCCTGCTCGAAGCCGGCCGGATCACGGCGACCGGCACCCACGACGAGCTGATCGCCGCCAGTCCGCGCTACCGCGAGCTGCTCGAAGCCGCGCCGGTCACCAGCCCGCTGCTCAGCCCGGTCACCAGCCGGGCCGACACCCCGCGCCGGCGCGGCGTACCGGTCACCGCCCTGCGCGGCGGGCGGCCGGGCGGGGTCGGCCGCTTCGGCGCGACCTCGAGTACGGCGAACCGCTGGATCGGTCTGCTGGCGCCGAGCGCCAACCTGCAGGCCCAGCTCGACGCGCTGCCACCGACCATCGACGAGCTACCGGACGGGCTGATCGAGGAAGCCGCCGAGGATCAGGCACCGCTGACCCTTCGACGACTGCTTCATCGTCAGCGGGCGGTGCTCGCCGTCAGCCTCGCCCTGGTCGTCGCCGATGCGCTCGCGACCCTGGCCCAACCCGAGTTGATCCGGCTCGGCGTCGACCAGGGCGTCGCGCGCAACTCGCTGCACGCCCTTGTGCTGGTGTCGGCGGGCTTCGCGGTGGTGTCGCTGTTCGACTGGTGGGTGATGTGGGCCGGCGCGATCACCACCGGCCAGGGCAGCGAACGGCTGCTGGCGGCGCTACGGGTGCGGGTGTTCGCCCAGCTGCAGCGGCTCGGTATGGACTTCTACGAGTCCGAGCTGACCGGCCGGATCCTGACCCGGGTCACCAGCGACGTCGACACCCTGTCGAGCCTGGTGCAGAACGGCCTGCTCAACGCGGTCGTGTCGATGGCAACCCTGGTCGGGATCGCCGTACTGCTGCTGCTCACCGACCTGCGGCTCGGGTTGGCCGCGTTGTCGGTCCTGCCGGTGATGGTCGTCCTGACGATCTGGTACCAGAAGCGCTCGACCGTCGCCTACGACCGCCAACGGGACACGATCGCGACCGTCAACGCGTCGTTCGCGGAGTCACTCGCCGCGGTCCGGGTCACCCAGGTGCATAACCGCGAGCGGCTCGACATCGCCAACTACACCGAGCTCGGCGCGACGAACTGTGACGCCGGCCTGCGAGCCCTCTCGATCCAGATCTGGTACGTCGCATCGACCGAGCTCATGCAACAGTTCGCGACCGCGCTGGTGCTGACCTTGGGGATCGGGCGGCTGCGCAACGATCCGGGGTTCGCCGGCGTACTGATCGCGTTCGTGCTCTACCTCACCCTGTTCTTCGCGCCGATCCAGCAGCTCTCGCAGGTCTTCGACTCCTACCAGCAGGCGCGCGCGGGGATGCGGAAGCTTCGGACCTTGCTCAACGAGCCGATCGCGACGCCCACCGCGCCCGAACCGGTGGGCGTCGGAGAGCTCGAGGGCGAGCTGCGGTTCGAGGACGTGCACTACCGCTATCGCCGAGCCAGCACCGAGGCACTGCGCGGCATCGACCTCGTGATCCCGGCCGGCGAGCGGGTCGCGCTCGTCGGCCGCACCGGTGCCGGCAAGAGCACGCTGATGAAGCTCGCCGCGCGATTCCACGACCCGACCGAAGGGCGCGTGCTGGTCGACGGCCACGACCTGCGCGACCTCGACCCGACGGCGTACCGGCAGCAGCTGGGCTACGTGCCGCAGGAACCGTTCCTGTTCACCGGGACCATCCACGACAACGTCGGCTACGGCCGACCCGACGCGACTGACGCCGAGATCGACGAGGTCTGCCGCGAGGTCGGGCTCGCGACCTGGGTCGACACGCTGCCCGACGGCTACGCCACCGAGCTCACCGAGCGCGGCCGCTCGCTGTCGGCCGGCCAACGCCAGCTGGTCTGCCTGGCCCGCGCACTGCTCGTCGATCCGGCGATCCTGCTCCTCGACGAAGCAACCGCCACCCTCGACCTGTCCGCCGAGGCGGTCGTCACCCGCGCCATCGATGTGGTCGCCCGGGGCCGTACGACGATGGTCATCGCGCACCGGCTGCAGACCGCGCGGACCGCGGATCGGATCCTCGTGGTCGACGCCGGCCAGATCGTCGAGGACGGCACTCACGACGAACTGGTCGCCGCTGGCAGCTTCTACGGCAGAATGTGGGACGCCTTCACCGCCGCGTCGCGCGTGGCCTGACCGATCTCCGCTCCATCTCCCTTAACGGAAAGGCCGACCATGCCGCTCGACCCGCAGATCGCCGGGATCCTCGCCCTGCTCGACCAGATGGGCGCGCCCTCGGTAGCGAGCGGCACGCCCGAGCAGGCGCGCGCGCTCTTCCGGGCCTCCACGGTCGGCCTGCGTGACCCCGCAACGAACGCGGTCGTCCGCTCGGTCTCGGACTCGACCATCCCGGGGCCGGCCGGCGACATCCCGATCCGGATCTACCGCCCCGACGTCGACGGGCCGGTGCCGACGATGGCCTTCTTCCATGGCGGCGGCTTCGTCATCGGCGACATCGAGACCCACGACGACCAGGCCCGGCTGCTCTGTCGCGATGTCGGCATGGTCGTGGTCAGCGTCGATTACCGCCTGGCGCCCGAATACAAGTTCCCGGCCGGGTTCGAGGACTGCCTGGCCGCGACGCGCTGGGTGAGCGACCACGTCAGCGAGCTCGGCGGCGACGCCGACCGGATCGTGGTGGGCGGCGACAGCGCGGGCGGCAACCTCGCGGCGGCGGTAGCGCTCACCGTGCGGGACACCGGCCCGCACCTGGCCGCGCAGTTCCTGATCTATCCCGGTGTCGACTTCGTCGAAGACGCCGACTACCCGTCGCGGGTGGAGAACGCCGAGGGCTACTACCTAACCGCGGAAGAGATGACGTGGTTCGGCGGTCACTACATCGACCCGTCGACCGACGTGAATGATCCCCGTGCCTCGCCGATCCGGGCGACTGACCTGTCGGCAGTCGCGCCCGCGGTGATCGGTACGGCGGAGTTCGACCCACTTCGCGACGAGGGCGAGGCCTACGCCAAGGCGCTTGCCGACGCCGGAGTCGACGTCAGGTTGCAGCGCTACGCCGGCATGATCCACGGCTTCTACGGTCTCGGCGTACACAGCGCGGGCGCAGCAGCCGCGGTCGCCGACATGAACCGCACCCTGCGCGACCTGCTCAGCTAACCCACCCGCATGGGCCATCGGTGGGGCTATGGCGCCACGCATGGCCCATTGTGGGGCTACGTCGCGCTGCGCCGGCGCAGCTTGTCCAGGCGGGCCCGCATCGCGTCCAGCGGGCGCTTCGCCCAGGCGTACTCGGTCGCGAGGACGGCGAGAGCGCCAACAATCACCAGCAGGCCGGGGCCGGGCAGCACCAGCATGGCGACGCCGGCGAGCAACAGCGAGACGCCAACCACAGAGACCGCCGTACGACGAAGGACCTGGCGCATCGTGACTCCTCTCTCGTCGATCAGCGAGGCGCCGATCGAGCCAACCAGGCAGGCCGCGACCGCGACCGGCGAGACCCACGACGGAACGTGGCTGAAGTGCTCTACGGCAAGCTCTGCGCCGATAGCGACGAGCAGAATGCCGATCCCGGCCCGCAGGTAGCGGAATCGCGTGATCGCACCGGCGAGGACGACGTACAGCGACCGGAGGCCGAGTACCGCGAAGACGTTGGCCGCGATGATCGGGAACGCACTCGTGGTGATCGCGAACGCGGCCAGGATCGAATCAGCGGCGAACGCGACGTCGACAACGACGATCGTGACAAGCGTCGCCCCCAACGTGTGTCGGGGCAGCCACTCCGGCATCCACCGGGACGGCCTCGTCGTACCGGGCTCCTTCTCCGGCCGCATCATCTGTACGCCGCTCGCGACCAGGACGACCGCGAAACCGAGCAGCACTGCGTGTACTGCGCCCACAAGCGCAAGGCCAGCCGTGATGAAGACGATCCGCAGCACCAGCGCGCCGACCAGGCCACCAGTCAGTGCCTTTCGTTCCGCCCGGATCGGCAACGCCGCGGTGCCGAGCACCACCGCGAACATCGCGACGTTGTCCAGCGACAGCGCCTTCTCGAGTGCGAAGACCGAGACGTAGGACGTCGCGACCGGTCCGCCACTGACCGCCCAGACGACCGGCGCGAACGCCAACCCGAGCAGGGTCCAGCCGAGCGACGCCGCGATTGCCTTGCGGGTAGTGGATGACAAGGGGAGCGCTCCCTTCGGTGCTGCACCAGGCAGCGTCCGAAGGTCTCTTCCGCTCAGCCGCGCTGAGCCGGTACGCCGGGCCCGGACACCGAGCCGTACTGACGACGCAACCGCGGAGGAATACTCCCCTTCATGTCCAAGGCTAACCGACTCACCTGAGCGCACTTTCAGGTCGCCCCAGCGTGGGAGCCGCACACCGTTCGGGTGGACGCCGGCGCAGGGTGGACCGAAGCGGCGTACTGTGCGCGGTGGCGCTGGGCCTACTGATCAAGGGAGCCGAACATGGCAAAGTATTTGTTTCGCATCAACTACACGCTCGACGGCGTGAAGGGCGTGCTGGCCAAAGGTGGGACCGCACGCAAGGCGGCGGCCACCGCGGCCGTGAAGAGCGCTGGCGGCAAACTCGAGGCGTTCTATTTCGCGTTCGGCAATACCGACGCATATGTCCTTGCTGACATGCCAGACCATGCCGCCGCCGCGGCTCTCGCACTGACTGTGTCGGCCGGTGGAGGCGCGACCGCAGAAACGACGGTCCTCGTCACCGCGGAGGAGATCGACGCCAGCGCGGAACGCAATGTGAAGTACAGGCCACCCGGCTCGTAGGCATCCCTGACTTCAGGGGACATCGTTGAGACGTCCCCTGTCGAAGCGCGGCTCGTCGGGTCGGTTCGCTTCCCGAGCAGTTCACTCACCCGGCAAGGAACTCGCGGGCGCGGCCGGCGATGTCCTCCGCGAGGTCCTCGAGGGGGTCGAGTTGCTCCACTGCGGTCGCCCAGGTTGCCCGACCATGGGCCGCTGACCAACAGCTCAGCGTTAGCGGGCGGGCTCGGATCGCGTCCGGCAGTCGCTCGAGTTCGGCGGGCGTCAGCTCGACGTGCCGCCGGTAGTACCCGAGCACCGCATCGATGAGGTCCAGGCTTCGGGCGCCGGCGGCATAGAGCAGGAAACCCAAGGACCACAGTCGCGGGCCGCGTCCGGAGCCGACCCAGTCGACGATGGTCAGGCCACCTTCGGGTGATCGGATCGCGTTGACGGGCACGAAGTCCGGGTGGACGAAACCGTGCGGAAGGTCGCTGCAGTCGTCCAAGCCCCGCAACTCGTCGCCGAGCGTCTGCCTGGCATCGGGGTCACCGTCGGCGTTCTCGACCATCGACAACGCGGCCGCGATCTCGTCGCGAACCGTGCCCTGCGGCACGAGATGGTGCCAGCCCCCGCCGGGCGGCATCGTCGTGGCCGCCCGCGCGTTCAACGCCCCGAGCAGGCCGCCCAACCCGGCGAACACCCGCCGCGTCGGCGGCGCATGACTGCCCGGCACGAACTCGGTGACCAGGACCGGGCGACCGCCGCACGCGCTGACCGGCTCCTCGTGGGCAAGGCGTTCCGCCGGGAACGGTGTCTCCGCTAGCCGGCGCAGTATCTCGGCTGTGCCCGACACGGCCTCGACCGCATCGGGTGAGAACCGGCGCGCGACCCACGACGGGCCGTCGACCCGGAACACCTCCTGGTCGAGCTCGACCAGGCGCTCGACGTGTACGCCGTACCGGTCGGCGAGATGCGTCGCTAACGCGTCCACCCAGAAAGTGTGGCAGCCGGTTAGCAGTGCTCTTCGGGATCGACTGTTTCCGGATCCGAGAGGTGCTGGCTGAGCCGCCGTAGGCTTCGCTGGTGTTTGCCGTTCCCGCGTTCGGAGCCTTCTTCATCTTCTTCGGCCTGATCTGGCTCGCGGGAGTTGGCGGGTTCATCCTCGGCATCTGCGCGCTGGTCAGCGTCGGCCGCACCCCGACCGAGTGGTTCGGGCCGTGGTGGGACAACACCAAGCAGACCTGGATGATCG
>CAYNDD010000123.1:5786-9376 GCA_964395425.1 uncultured Frankiaceae bacterium | reverse complement strand
GTCCAGCTGATCGACCTCGCCCCGACCGTGCTTGCCGCCCTCGGCCTGCCGACACCGGCGACGATGATCGGGCGGCCAGCCCGCGACAGCCCGCGGTCCGCGCCGACCGCGGCCGCCTTCGCCGACGCCAACCGGCACGACCTCGCCGCGCGGCGGGTTGACTCCGCGCTTCGGATTGCGCTCGGCGTGGCCGGAATGGTCGTGCTCGCGTTGCTCGTCCTGGCGTGGTGGCGCAACGAGCGGCTGTGGTCGGCGGCGGCGACCTGGCTGAGCCGGCTCGCCGTCGGGATCCCGATCGCGAGCTGGCTGCTGCAGGTCGTCCCGTGGTGGCGTCCGGGTCTCGGGTGGTACCCGTTGATGCTCGGTGCGGTCCTGATCGCGTTCGCCGGCCTCATCGTTGCCGCGGGGCGCTGGTCGGTGGCGGCCGCGATCGCCGTCGTGCCGGTCGTGACGGCAACTGTCCTGGTCATCGACGAGATCGCCGGTGCGCCGCTGCAGGCGTCGGCGCCGTTGGGCAACCTGGCGACCGTCGCCGGCCGCTTCCACGGCATGGGCAACATCGCATTCGCCTGCCTCGGCGCCGCGGCAGTGCTGTGCGCGGGACTGGCCGGCGCGGCGCTGGGCGAAACCCGCCGGTTGCGCGCAGGTTTTCTGCTCGCACTCGTGATCGCCTTGGTCGCGTGTGCGGCTGACGCGGCACCGCGGTGGGGCGACGACTTCGGCGGGCTGCTCTCGCTCCCGATCTGCTTCGCGCTCCTGCTGGCGCTGCTGGCCGGCATCCGGTTCACCGTGAAACGGGTTGCGATCACTGTCGTCGTCGCCGTCGTGCTCGCGGTCGTCGTCGCGGCGGCGGACTACGCCCGTCCGGCGGCCGACCGGACCCAGATCGGCACCTTCGCGGGTGAGGTGCTGCACGGTGGCGCCGGGCGGACGATCAACCGCAAGCTCTACTCCAACCTGCACTCTTTCGGCGACGTGGCCGTGACCGGCTCGGTCGCGGTCCTGCTGATCGCAGCAATCGTCTTCCACGAGCAGTTCGGCACCGTCATCCGCCGGGTCCTGGGACTGCGTGAGGCCGTGATCACCCTCGCCCTACTGGCAGTGGTCGGTACCGCCACCAATGACTCGGGGATCGTGATCGCCGAGTTCGTCGTTCTCAGCGGCCTGTTCGCCGTGGTCGCGGCCGGGGTGGCCGGCCCGAAATCAGTGGTCGCGCGCGGCGGGCCGCCACTGTCGCCGCCAGCGGGTGACGTTCGCCCGCCGTAGCGCCGCGAACCGTTCGCGACGTAGCTCGTGCTCCTCGAGGTCGTCGAGCGGATCGACCGGGCCGCAGACACCCGCGAGCAGATGGTCGGCAAGTGCGGGGTTGCGGGCAAGGGCAGGACCATGCAGGTACGTCGCGACCACGCTGCCCTGGATCGCGCCGTCGCTCCCTGCATCGCCGTTGCCGGTCCCGGTGCGCACCGAGGCGAACGGCTGCGCGGACGGGCCCAGGACGGTCCGGCCACCGTGGTTCTCGTACCCGGTGACCGTGCCGACGTCGACGAACGCTGCCTGGCCGAGCAGCTCGCCGACCGCCCTGGAGCCGGGGAGCCGATCGGTGCGGCAGTCGATCAGACCCAGGCCCGCGTGCACCGCACCCTGGCCGTCGAGGAAGGTCTCACCCAGGATCTGGAAGCCCGCGCACACTGCGAAGACCGGCTTGCCGGCATCGACTGCCCGGGCCAGCACACCGCTGCCCAACCGGCTGACCGCGAGGGTCTGGGCGCTGTCCTCGCCGCCACCGAGGACGTAGAGATCGAGCTGCTCGGGGACCTCGTCGTCGATCTCCACCCGGACGATCTCCGCCGACTCGCCGCGCCAGCGCAGCCGCTGGGCGAGCACGGTCGCATTGCCGCCGTCGCCGTAGGTCCCGAGCAGTGCCGGGTAGAGCAACCCGATCCGGACCGGGTCGGCCGGGCCGCGGCTAGCCACGGCCGACCACCTGGCGGTAGGTCTGGAAGGCGGTGTAGTTGGCCAGCACCTCGACCGGACCGATCCGCCCGGCTGACCGCAGCGCGGTCGCGGGGTCGTCGACCCGGGTGTGCTGGACGTCGGCGTACCGGAGCCGGACCGCGACGTCGCGCGACCGTTCACCGGTGGCCACCACTGACCGGCCGTGCAGGACCTCGAACGGCACGTCCCAGAGCCAGGACGGGTCGCGGCCGTCCGCGGCGTGCGCGTTGACCGCGACGACCACCCCGACGTCGCCGGCCGGAAGCATCGAGAGTGCCTCGACCCAACCCGCGGGATTCTTGGCGAGCAACAGCCGGGCCGGTACCCCGTCATAGTTCGTCGACAGGTAGCGGCCCTCGACCTCGGCGATGCCGGCCATCGCTGTGAAGGCATCGGCCGGCGAGACGCCCCAGAGCCCGGCCGCCGCCGCGGCCAGCGCAGCGTTGCCGACGTTCACCTGACCGGGGAGCGCGAGGCCGACGGCGTGCCGCGTGCCGCCCGGGTCGATCACACTCGTGCCGTCGACCACCCAGTCCGGGGACGGGCGGCGCAGACCGCAGTCGCTGCTCCAGTCATTCCCGGTACGGCGAATGACCCCGCCGCATTGCGGGCAGGCGGCGGTGTCGCCGTGCCAGCGTTGCCCCGCCGCGACCCAGATCGCCGTCGGCGCCGCGGAAGCGGCCCAGACCACCAACGGGTCGTCACAGTTGGCGACTGCGGTCGGCGCGTCCGGGTGGTCGAGGGTGTCGCGCCAGATCCCGGCCAGCCGTCGTACCTCGGCGTACCGGTCGAGCTGGTCCCGGCTGAGGTTCAGCAGGACGACCGCTCGTGGCTGTACGGCGGCCACGACGAGCGGCAGGAACGGCTCGTCGACCTCGAGCACGCCGTCCTGGGCGGATCGGTTCGAGGCGAGCGCCGCGGTCAAGCCGGTGGGCAGGTTGGCGCCGCCGTTGTTGGAGACCACCGGCCCCCGGGTCGCCAGCGCCGCGACCATCAGGGTCCGGGTCGTGGTCTTGCCGTTGGTGCCGCTGACCAGCGCGAGCGTTCGCCCGGCGGCGGCGCGAGACAGTGCCGCCGGGTCGAGCAACAGGGTGATCCGGCCACCGATGGTGGTGCCGTCGCCGCGGCCGGTCAGCCGGGAAAGGCCGGCCGCAGCGCTGCCGACCGATCGGGCAACCGCGAACCGGGGCGGCGTCACCCCTTGACGTTGAGCCGCGCGATGTAGACCAGCGTCGCGTAGCAGAGACCGGTCACCGCGGCGACGATCGGCCAGACCGTGCGGATGACCCGCGGCGACGCGGTCGAGAGCTTCTTCGAGATCAAGGTGCCGACCGCGAGCAGCGCCAGGCTGAACCCGGCCAGCACGAGGACGAACTTGGATTCGGTGCTCACGTCGCTCTCCGTCTACGGTCGGTCCGGGTCGGCCTGGTGGAAGCCTACCGACTGGCGTACTCCCGATGGCTGCGCGGCTTGCGTCGCGACACGCGGCCGACCTTCGCGCCGGTGGTCGACAGCGCCCGGGCGGTGTTGACCAGTGGTACGTGGCTGAACGCCTGGGGGGTGTTGCCGACCTGCCGCTTGTGGACCGGGTCCCA
>CAYNDD010000123.1:0-5686 GCA_964395425.1 uncultured Frankiaceae bacterium | reverse complement strand
CCCGACGTGCGGTCCAGGTGCAGGGCGTCGAGCAGCTCGCCGTACACGTCCAGCTGGAACTGGCCGGATGCCTCGTTGCCGACCCGCACCGGGAGCGAGCCTTCGTAGCCCGACAGCCAGGGCAAGGTGAACTCGGTCAGCCGCCGCTCCCCGGAGATGCCGTACATGATCTGCATCTTTCGTGGGTCGCCGGCGACCGCCCGCAACAGCCACTCGCGCCAGGCCTTGGCTTCAGCGGTGCAGCCGGCGTAGATCAGTGCCTGAAGCGTCATGGTGGCGTCGCGCAGCCAGCAGTAGCGGTAGTCCCAATTGCGCTCGCCGCCGATCGCCTCCGGCAGCGAGGTGGTGGCCGCGGCGACGATGCCGCCGGTCGGGGCGTAGGTGAGCGCCTTGAGAACGGCCAGTGAGCGGATCACCGCTTCCCGCCACTCCCCGTCGTAGTGGCAGTCCGCGACCCATTCGGTCCAGGCCGTCTCGGTGTCGCGCAACGCTTCCTCGGCGTCCACTACCCGAGGCGGCGGCAGGTGCGACTGTTGCCAGGTCAGGACGAACGGGATCCGGTCGCCGGCGTTGACGCTGAAGCGCCCGTGGTGGGCCATGTCCTTCGCTTTGAGCGGGATCTCCGTGCGCAGGCAGACCGAGTCCGGGCCGGCGATCATCCGGAGGTGGCCGTCGATCCGACGCGCCCACGGCATGATCGAGCCGTAGTCGAACCGGACCCGCAGCGTGGTCTCCATGTCGACCCGGCCGGAGACCCCCTCGACGATCCGGACCACGTCGGGTGCTTCGCCGCGCGGCGGCATGAAGTCGATGACTCGTACCGCGCCGCCCTTGGTCTCCCACTCGGTCTCGAGGATCATCGAGTCGCCGCGATAGCGCCGACGGGTGCATTCGGGAGCGCCCGCGGGCGATAGCTGCCAGCTGCCGTTCTCGGCGTCGCCGAGCAGCGCTGCGAAGCAGGCACCGGAGTCGAAGTGCGGGAAGGCCAGCCAGTCGATGGCACCGCGGCGACTCACCAGCGCCGCGGTGTGCAGGTCGCCGAGCAGCGCGTAGCTTTCGATCGGCTCGTGGGTCGAGGTCGTCACTTGGCTGACAGTAGCCTCATGGTTCGGGGCTTGGTCACGGGGCGTCCGGTGGCAGCCAGGTCCAAGGCGGGAGCGTCGGATGAGCGTGCGGCGGCTGGCGCTGTGCACGGTCGCGGTCGCTCTTTTCGGCTCGTTGGCCGGGTGCAACAGCTCGACGCTGACCAAGCAGGAGCTGGTCGTCTACTTCACCCAGAACGCGCCGGCCTCGGAGCACACCGCGGCACTCAAGGCCTGTGCGCACGCCGCGCCGAACGCGAACCCCGAGCCGATCCTGAAGAGCGACCTGGCCTCCGACCAAGTGGGCGACGTGCGGTTCCGGATCGATCACGCCGACGACAAGGACATCGCGTTGCTGACCGAGTGCCTGAACAAGCAGCCGGGCGTGGTCGGCGTCGGCATTCCCGACCTCACCGACTAGCCGGCACCTGCACCGAGCTGAGCGTCTGCGGGTGGTCGGAGACGGCCTCCAACCGCAGCCGGGCGCCTGGCGAAGGTTGGAACCCGCGGTCCGGGTTGAGCAACTGGTAGTCGGCGGTCTGTCCGGCGGCCAGGCTGGCCGGGCCGGTGCCGACCGTCCAGAAGACGCCGAGTTGCGCGTCGCCGAGCAGGACGAAGCTCGGGTGGACGCGGTGACCCGAGCGGTTGTGGACGTCGACCTCGATGCTGGTGAGCCGGCCGGCCGGGCCGCGCTGGGTGGAGACCACCGTCATCCGCAGCGGGCTCGGCGTCGCGAGGGCGACCGCGATGCCTGCGACCACGACCGCGCTCGCAGTTCCGGCCGCGACCCATCGGATCCACGCGCGACTCAACCGGGCCGGTAGCGCCAAGGGCCGGGCGGTCGAGAAGTCGCTCGTCGCGGCCGTCACTGCGGCCAGCACCCACAGCGGAGCCACGACGACGTAGTAGGTGTCCTCGGAGCGGATCGCCAGCCAGAAGACCACGATCGGCAGCACCGCAATCGCGGGCGCGAGCCGGGCAGGCGCAAGCGTGAGCGCGACGAGCAGGGCCACGTAGGCGACCGCGGCGGCGTACGTGAAGAAGTCCAGCGCCCCGCTGCCGGCGGCCAGGTTGCCGCTGACCATCGCGATGCCGGGCCCGTAGATCAAGGCGTGCTGGGTCACGACGCTCGTGATCCCGTGCCACCAGTCGCCGGCGCCGGCCACCGCGAACGGCAGGTTGATCACCGCGAACGTCCCGAGCGCCATGGCGAGATAGCGGGCGATCACAAGGGCGGCCGCGGATCGCGACAGCTCGGCTCGACGCATCCGCCACAGGCCCACGGCCAGGAACGGCACGAGGAACCACGCAAGCTGCTGGGTTGCCATCGCCACGCCCAGGCAGAGCGCTTTGGACCATCCGGTCCGGCCGAGTCGCCCGCCGGAGCCGGTGACCGGCCACCGCCACAGGGTCGCGGCGAGGAACGGTACGGCGATCACCTCGGGTGCCCCGGCCGCCGCCCGGCTGGTCTCGAAGGCGATGCCGAACACGATCAGAACCGCGAGCGGCCGCCACGAGGCCGGAAACACCGCGAACATGAAGCCCGCAGTCGCGATCAGGGCGAGCCCGGTGATGACGGCCGGGTTGGCCAAGCCGCTCCACACCAGCCCGGCCGCCGCGCCGAGCAGCGCGCTCACCGGCGGGTAGACGAAGCGGTCGACCACGCCGCCACCCATCAGCTGGGTCGGCAGCTGCGCAACCGCGGCGGGCCAGTGGTAGTGATACGGACTGTGGCCGTGCCGCAGGACGTCAATCGCGTGTGAGGTGAGGATCCCCTCGTCGCTGTAGGTCACGCTGCCGGTGGCGAACCGATGCATCTGGACGGCTTCGATCAGCACGGCGACCGCGAGCACGCCGAGGTCCACCCGGACGACGGTTCGCCGGCGCCTGGCACAGACCGCCGTGACGATGAGCGCGAGCAGGGCGGCGTAGCCGAGGCTGACGACGAGTCCGAGGCCGGCCGAGTCGGTGGTGGTGTGGAGCCAGATCGTTCGCAGCCCGGCCAGGATCGAGGCCGCGGCGAGCGTTGACAGCACCCGGTGGGTGCGGCCCGGCGCTACTTCAAGTACCACGCATCGCCGGGCTTGCCCGACGCGAAGACCTTCTGGTCGATGCCCTTCCGGAACGCGGGCAGGCTCTTCGGCTCCATCGGGTCGACGAACGGCCAGAAGCTGCGGTCGGTGTACTTGTGCTGCTCGAAGTAGACCAGGCCGTTGAACCGCTTGCTCACCGCGATCGAATGCAGCAGGTTAGTGATCTGCCAGGCCTTGCGATAGCTGCGCCCGACTCCGGTCTCGGCCAGGAGCCACGGCTTGTGCCCGGCGACGCTCTTGAGCTGGTCGATCGTCGAGCCGAACAGCTTGTCGAAGGTGTACGACGGGTGGCTGTAGTAGCCGTCGATGCCGACCCAGTCGACCCAGTTGCGACCGGGGTAGATCTTGCCGAAGCGGATCAGCTTCTCGCCCTTGACGCCCTGGAAGTTGGGGCTCCACACCCACAGCACGTTGGTGGCGTGCTCAGCGGTGAAGATCCGGTAGACGTGCCGCCACATCTCGACGTAGAGCTTGCCCTTCTCGGTCGGCGTGTCCGCGGTGGGCTGCTCGGTGTTGTTCGTGACGCCCCAGGGGTACCAGAAGCCGTTCGGCTCCTGATCGAACCGCAGCGCGATCGGGCAGCCGATCGATGCGATCGCCTGCGCGGTCGCTCTGATGTAGTTGTCGAACTGGCCCTTGATGATGTTCGGCATCGAGAACGCCGGCTGGGTGTAGGCGACACCTTGGGTCGGGTTGGTGTCGGTGGTGTCCCAGGACTCCCAGGTGAGCATCGGCAGCATGCCGGCCGCGCAGGCGTTCTCGGCGATGGTGGGGTCGAAGTTCGGTACGCCGGCGAGCGCGTTGTCCGCGGTGCCCCAGTCGAGGTAGTACATGTCGAGGTTGGGCCGCTTGCCGGTCTGGCTCCTGATCGTGGTGATCGGTGTGGTGACCGACTGCGGCACGCCCTCGAGGGAGATGCCGAAATACTTGCGCTTCGGGTGCAGCAGCTGGTTCTTGTTGATCGTGAAGCCCGGGCTGTTGGCCGGGATGTAGCGCACGTGCGCGGCGGCGATCGATCCCGGGGTCACGCTCGCGCACCCGGCCGCGCCGAGCACGCCGGTCGCGACCGCGGCGGCCACCAGGGCACGCCGTCCGGAAGATGTCGATCTCATCGCGGCAGCTCCGCCCGCCAGAGGTACCAGAAATGGTGCTGATCTGTCTTGGAGAACGGCACTTTGGCCACCAAGGTGTAGCGATTGCGCAGAATTGTCAACATTTGCTGGTCCAGCCCGATGGTGGCTCCCTCGTCTCGGTAGAGGAACAGCGCGAACTCACCGTTCGCCAGCTGATCCTGCATGACCTCGGCTCCGTTCGATCCCTGGTACTGCCCGTCGTACGTGGTCTCCCACTGGTTGTACCCAGTTATGCCGGACAGGTAGTACGCCGGGATCGAGCTGTCGTCCGCGAGGTACTTCTCGGTCCCGGCCCGGACGTAGTGGGCGAGCACCAGGTTGATGTGGTTGGAGTTCGGCCAGCCATAGACCATCGCCTGGGAGGTCCCCATGCCCGAGCTGAGCACGAGGCCCGCGCACACCAGCGCGGTGGCGGCCCGGCTGCCGAGGAACCGCCCCCGGCGGAGCAGGGCCATCCCGGTGACGCCGACGAGCGGCGCGAGGAACAACACACCGAAGGCGATGTTCTTGTGCAGCGACGCCGACTCGGAGAACCGGATCTGGACGACGGCGGGCACGAGCGAGGTGGTGAGCAGGACGATCGCCAGCGCAGCGTGGCGGCGCCACCCCAGCGCGACGCCGATCAGGCCGGCCGCGGTCAGGCCCCCGACGTAGGTGAGGCAGTCGCGGACGAGGCTGAGCCGGCTCTCCGGGAGCAGCGTCGTGCGGTTGAGCGAGGTGGAGAGCATGCCCTGCCAGTCGTGATGGTTGGCGACCAGCGCAGCCAGACCGCAGCAGACCAGCAGGCCGATGACCGCGATCCCGGTCGTGCGCGCGGCCCGGCGGGCGTCCCTGCGCTGGAGCACGACGAGGAAGGCCACGGCGAGCACACTCGGGATGAAGGCGAGTGCGAAGTACTTCTCGGCGGTCGCGAGGGCCAGGCACGGGCCGAGGGCGATCGCGTAGCGGCGGCGGTCCGGGCTGCGAACCGCCAGGTAGAACGCGATCGCGAGCAGCAGCAGGCACGGCGCGTCGAAGCTGGCGAACCGTCCCACGAAGATGGTGGCCGGGTTGAGGCCGAAGATCGCGGCCGCGATCAGCCCCGCGCCCTGGCCGAACACCCGCCGGGTGGCGAGGTAGGCGAACACGGTCGCGGCGAGCACCATCGCGGTGTTGGCGGCGTGGACCGCCACGACCCCGCCGAGGTGGTCGATCATCGCGGCCGGTACGGCGTAGAGAGTGGGAACGCCGGAGAAGTAGGCGCCGAAGTCCGGCGAACGGGTGCCGTGCAGGAGGTGCGCGATGATCTGGTGCCCGGCGTTGATGTAGAGGGCCTCGTCCTCCTCCAGGCTGTTGTTGAGCCGGAAGGCTAACCACGCCTGCGCGATGAGGATCGGCG
>CAYNDD010000122.1:0-9448 GCA_964395425.1 uncultured Frankiaceae bacterium | reverse complement strand
GGCTCCCAGGTCATGCCGCCGCAGTTCTCGCTCATGCCGTAGATCTCGCTCATCGGCAGGCCGATGTCGCGAAGGAAGTCGATCACCTCCGGCGGAATCGGGGCCGCTCCGCTGAAGACGAACTCGGCCCGGTCGAGACCGACCGCGGCCCGCACCGGGCCGAACGCAACCTCGTCGACGAACGCCCAGGTCTCGGCCAGCTCGCCGGTCGGCTCCTCGCCGCGAGCCCGCAGCTGCTGCACCGCCCGGCCGACCTTCAGTGCGTCGGCGAAGCCCGCGGCCTGCTCGGGACCGCGCGCCGCCACCTGCGCCTGAATGCCCGCGGCGAGCTTCTCCCAGACCCGCGGCGGGCCGAACAGGAAGCTCGGGCGGACCGCGACCAGATAGCTGCTGAGCTTTGTCATGTCAGCACACGGCACGACCTGTGACCCGCGCAGGATGTGGTTGTAGTAGCTGCACATCCGCTCGGCGATGTGCGCCATGGGCAGGTAGGAGACCACGGTCTCGCCCTCGTCGTACGGCCGGCGACTGTAGTGCTCGAAGCCGGCCGAGGACGCCAGCACGTTGAGGTGGTTGAGCATCACACCCTTGGGCGGACCGGTCGTGCCGGAGGTGTAGATCACGGTCAGCAGGTCTGCAGGGTGAAGCGCTGCTTCTGCCGCCTCGAGATCGATCGGCGCCGCCGTGAGCAGCTCCGCCCACTCGACCGTCCCGCGCGGCGCGTCGCCGACGACGACGACCGACCGGAGTCCCGGACACTCCCCCGCCGCCGCGAGAATCCGCTCGACGTAGCTGCCGTCGGCGGCGACGGCCAGGCTCGCCTTGCTGTGCCCGACCAGATAGGCGATCTGCTCCGGCGAGGAGGAGTTGTAGATCGAGATCGGTGTCGCACCGAGGGCCATGACGGCAAGATCGACGACGTGGAACTCCACCCGGTTGGGCATCATCACCACGACCCGGTCGCCACGCCCGACCCCCAAGGACGCCAGCCCGCCGGCGACCCGCGCGACCTGTGCGGCGTAGTCGGTCCAGGTCAGGCGCTGCGGACTGGCCACGCCGAAGCCCTCGAGGTCGCAAATCGCCACGTCGTCCGGTTGGCGGCGGACCGTGCGCAGGAAGCCATCGAGAACGGTACGAGGGTGATCGCTCATCGCAGAACCGTACGACGGACAATCCTTCCGTGACGAGTGGGTGGACCCCGCGCTTTGCCGACCTGACCGGCAAGGCGGTGGTCGTTGCCGCCGGCGACGGGTGGCCCGTCGCGGACGTCGTCGCCGGGCTCGCGGCCAACGGGGCGCTGATTGCCGTCGTGTCCGCCGACCGGACGCAGGTCGATCAGGCGGTCCTCAGGCTGGCCGCCGACCCGTCGAGCCGGGCGGTGTGGGAGCGGGTGGCCGCCCAGGTCGAGCAACGGCTCGGGCCGATCGATGTCGCGGTCGCGATGGGAGACGACGAGCTCCGGCGGGTGGTCCGGGCGGCGCTCGCGCCGGACATGACGGCCCGGCGTCGCGGCGTGTTGATCGAGATCGGCACCAGCGTCGAAGTCCCCGACCTGGCACCGGGCCTGCGGCACCGCGGGATCGAGTGCGACTCACCCGACGCCGACCTGGCCGCCACCGTGCTGCTCTGCGCAAGTGACTCGGTCTCCTCGCCGGTCCTGACGATCAGGGTCAGCTGAGCGGCTGGCACGCGGCCAGCAGCGCGTACTCGATCCGTTCCCGCCGTACGTCGTCGGGCAGCGGCTCGCCGCGCTCGTCGACCACGTAGAACGTGTCGACCGCTTCGGCACCCATGGTGTGGATCCGCGCGGAGCGCACGTCGAGGCCGGCGTCGCTGATCGCCTTCGTCAGCCGGTAGAGCAGGCCTTCGGTGTCATGCGCCCGGACCTCGACGACGGTCGCGTGCCGTGACGCCGCGTCGACCCAGAGCACCCGCGGCGGCACGACCACGCCGTGGCGGGCGGCGGCATACGTGCGCTCGCGTTCGGCGAGCCGCGCCGCCAAGGCGGTCGCATCCTCGGCGACCCGCTGCACGGCGGCGAACAGCTCGTGGTGCTCGGGCGGCGAACCGAACCGGGGCGCGACCTCGCAGATCGTCACCGCCATCGGGCCGTTGACCGATCCGGCCGTCGTGGCGACCGCGGAGCGGATCTCGAGGCGTTGCAGCGCGAGCGCGCCGGCCCAGCGCCACAGCAGCCCGGGCCGGTCCGGCGCGACGATCGTGACTCGCGAGCCGGCCAGCTCGATCGCAAGCTCACCCCGGGCCGCGAGCGCCAGCTGGCCGGCGTCGAGCGGGTGCGCCGGCTCCGCCGGCTCCCCCGACATCGTGGCGGCCGCCCGCTCGACCAGCTCGACCACCAAGCCCGCTTTCCACTCGCCCCACGCACCCGGTCCGGTCGCCGCCGCGTCGGCGACCGTGAGGGCGTGCAACAGCTCGAGCGTGGGCCGGTCGCCGACGGCAGACACGACCGCCTCGACCGTGGCGGGATCGCGCAGGTCCCGACTGGTCGCGGTGTCCGGCAGCAGCAGATGGTGCCGGACGAGTGCGGTCACGGTGTCCGCATCCGGTGCCGCCAGGCCGATCCGAGCCGCGATCCCGGGCACGATCGCGACGCCGGCCTCGGTGTGATCGCCGGGATAGCCCTTGCCGATGTCGTGCAGCAGCGCGCCGAGCAACAACAGGTCGGGGCGGCCCACCTCCCGGGTCAAGGCCGAGGCCTCCACCGCGGCCTCCACCAGGTGCCGGTCAACGGTGAACCGGTGCACCGGGTTGTGCTGCGGCCGGCAGCGCACCGCCGCCCATTCCGGCAGCAACCGCACCAGCAGGCCGGCCTGGTCGAGCGCCTCGAAGACCGCGACCGCCGGGCGGCCGGCGCCGAGGACCGCGACCAGCGCCTGCCGGGCCGACTCGGGCCACGGGTGCGGCAGCGGCGCCGACTCGCCGGCCAGCCGCCGCAGGGTGTGCGGGCTGATCGGCAGGTCGGCCTGGGCGGCGGCCGCGGCGACCCGGAGGACCAACCCGGCGTCGGCGGCCGGCTCGGCGTCCCGCGCCAGCGCCACCCACCCGTCCTGTTCGACCACCCCGTCGGCCAGCGGACGGCGGGTCGGCTGGCGTGACCTCGGCCACCGCCGGACCGGGCGTGCGCTCGCGGCCACTCGCCGGCAGACCTCGTCGGTCGCGAACGAGATCGTCCGCGCGGCATCGAAGACCCGGCGCATCAGCTCGTCGGCGTCGATCAGGCCGAGGGTGTGCGCGAGCGGGCCCTGCTCCTGCTGCACCAGGCGATCGCTTCCCCGCGCCGAACGGCGGTGGAGCTCACCACGCACGTCGAGCAACCACTCGTGGGCGGCGAGCACCCGGTCGTCGGGTCCGTCAGCGACCCAGGCGGCCGCGATCGCCCGGATCGCATGGACGTCGCGCAAGCCACCGCGGGCTTCCTTGAGGTCGGGCTCGAGCAGGAAGGCCAGCTCCCCGACCCGATCGCCCCGTTCCCGCACCGCGGCGACCAGCTCCGGCAGCCGCTTGCCCGCATCCCGGCGCCAGGCGGCGTACATCGACTCGTGCAACCGCGCCGACAGTGCCGGGTCACCGGCGATGTGACGCCCGTCGAGCAGCCCGAGGGCGGCCTTCAGGTCGCCGCGCGCAACGGCGAGCGCCTGGTCGACGGTGCGCACCGAGTGGTCGAGGCCGACGCCGGCGTCCCAGATCGGGTACCACAACGAGTCGGCGAGGTCGGCGACGTCGACCCCGTCGCGATGCAGGAGCAGCAGGTCGAGGTCGCTGCCGGCGGCCGGCTCACGACGGCCGTAGCCGCCCACCGCGACCAGCGCCACGTCCGTGGCCGGGCCGAGCCGTTCGCGCAGCCACGCCTCCGCCGCCGTGGTCAGGGCAGCACGCAACTCCGGCCCGGTCAGGCCGGGCCGGGCAAGCACCTCGGCCCGCAGCGTGCGCAGGCTCGCCGCCGCCTGATCAGTGAGCGTGAGTCACCTGCACGTCGTTGCACTCCCTTCGTCGCGGGTCAGCGAACCAGACCGCGGTTTCCGCGCGGTGACACCGTGTTTCGGCTCGGTTAACCGTCGAGGAGAGCAGCGACGAACACCTCGGGGTCGAACGGCGCGAGATCGTCCGGGCCCTCCCCGAGCCCGACCAGCTTGACCGGGACACCGAGCTCGCGCTGCACCGCAAACACGATGCCACCCTTCGCGGTGCCGTCGAGCTTGGTGAGCACGACGCCGGTGACCCCGACTGCTTCGCCGAACATCCGGGCCTGGATCAGCCCGTTCTGCCCGGTGGTCGCGTCGAGGACCAGCAACACCTCGTCCACCGGGCGTTGCCGTTCGACCACCCGTTTGACCTTGGCCAGCTCGTCCATCAACGGGGTCTTGGTGTGCAGCCGGCCGGCGGTGTCGATGACGACCGTGTCGACGCCGAGCTCGGTTCCGTCCACGACCGCGTCGAACGCGACGCTCGCCGGGTCGGATCCCTCCGGCCCTCGGACCACGGTCGCTCCGACCCGCTCGCCCCAGGTCGCGAGCTGGTCCGCGGCCGCCGCCCGGAACGTGTCGGCCGCGCCCAGCAACACGGTACGACCGTCGCCGACGAGCGCCCGGGCAAGCTTCCCGCAGGTCGTCGTCTTGCCCGTCCCGTTGACCCCGACGACAAGTACGACGGCCGGCCGCTCGTCGTGCGGCGAGGTGTGCAGCGACCGGTCCACGTCGGGCCCGATCGTGTCGACCAGCTCGGCCCGGAGCAGGTCGTGCACCTGCTGCGGCGAGCGAGTCCCGAGCACCCGGACCCGTTCCCGCAACCGGTCGACCAGGTCGTGGGTGGCACCGACCCCGACGTCGCTCGTCAGCAGGATCTCCTCGACGTCGTCCCAGACCGCGTCGTCGATGGTGTTGCGGGCGAGCAGTTCGAGCAGGCCGCGGCCGAGGGTCGACTGGGAGCCCGACAGCCGGCCGCGCAGCCGCACCATCCGGCCGGCCGACGGCGGCGGCGTCTCGACCGCGGGTTCGGGCGCGCGCTCGTCGACCGGCGCCGAGGCCGACGGCGGCACGACATGGTGCCGGCGGCCGGGCCCGAAGAAGTACGTCGCCAGCCCGACGACCAGGACGGCCGCGACCGCAATTGCGACAATGACGAGGGTCACGACGCCAGATCCTGTCAGACCGGCTCGGGCTCCGGCTCGCGCAACCGCTGGCTGATCACTTCGGTGATCCCGTCACCGCGCATCGACACGCCGTACAAGGTGTCGGCGACCTCCATCGTGCGCTTCTGGTGCGTGATCACGATCAGCTGCGACGCCGACTTCAGCTCCGCGAGCAGGTCGACCAGGCGCGAGAGGTTGCGGTCGTCGAGCGCGGCCTCGACCTCGTCGAGCACGTAGAACGGCGAGGGCCGGGCCCGGAAGATCGCGACCAGCAGCGCGATCGCGGTCAGCGACCGCTCGCCGCCGGACAGCAGCGAGAGCCGCTTGACCTTCTTGCCGGGCGGCCGCGCCTCGACCTCCACCCCGGTTGCCAGCCAGTCGTCGGGATCGGTCAAAACCAGCCGTCCGGCGCCGCCGGGGAACAGGGCGGCGAAGACGATCTCGAACTCCCGCGCGACGTCTTCGTAGGCCGACCGGAAGATCTGCTCGACCCGGTCGTCGACCTCCTTGATCACCACCAGCAGGTCGCGCCGGGAGGCCTTAAGGTCCTCGAGCTGGTCCGAGAGGAACTTGTGCCGGTCCTCCAGCGCCGCGAACTCCTCCAGCGCCAGCGGGTTGACCTTGCCGAGCAGCGCCAGCGCGCGTTCGGCCGCTCGCCAGCGCTTCTCCTGCTCCCCGCGGTCGTACGCCGTCGGTTCGCTGCCCTCAGGTGCGTCGGGGGCGGGTGGTACTAGCACCTCGGGTCCGTACTCCGCGATCAGCGTCTCGGGCTCGATGCCGAAGTCCTCGGCCACCTTGGTCTCGAGCGACTCGATCCGCAGTCGCTGTTCGGCCCGGGCCACCTCGTCGCGGTGCACCGCGCCGGTCAGCACCTCGAGCTCGCCGCTGCGCTCGCGCGCGGTCGCGCGGATCGCGAGCAGCTCGCCCTCGGTCACCATGCGCTGCTCGTCGGTCGCGGCGCGTTCGGCCGCGGCCGCGGCCAGCGACCGGTCGATCGCCGCCAGCGCCTGCTCGGTCACGGTGGCGATCGCAGCCGCGACGACCGCTTCACGAGCTCGCCGCCGAGCCAGCGCGGCGGCTCGTTCGCGGGCTTCGCGCTCGGCTGCGGCGGCTTGCTCGATCTGCTCGATCCGGGCCGCGAGCGCGTGCGCGCGTTCCTCGCCGGTGCGCACCGCCAACCGCGCCTCGACCTCGGTCGCCCGGGCCGCCACGACCATCGCGTCCACCCGGTCGCGCTCGGTCTCGTCCGGCTCGGTGTCGTCGGGCGCGGCTTCGGCGGCCGCGAGCCTCGCCTCGAGCGCGGCCAACCCGGCCAGATCGCGGTCACGCGCGGCCGACGCTTCCTCGACGCCCGTGGCGTAGCGCTCGGTCTCGCCGGCCGACGCCCGGGCCGCTGCGCCGAGCTGGCCTAGTCGCTCGGCGACCCCGGCCATCCGGGCGTCGGACTCGTGCAGCTCGGCGAGCGCGGTGTCCACCTCGTCCTGGGCCGCTGCGGCCGCCTCGGTGGCCGCCGACAGGGCGAACCGAAGCCGCTCAGCCCGATGACCGAGGTCGGCGACCAGCTGCTCGGCTTCGCTGTGCGCGGCCCGGATCTCCAGCAGCGACGGAACCGCGGCCGACCCGCCCGCGGACCACCCGATGCCGATGACGTCGCCGTCCGAGGTGACCGCGCGAACCTCCGGCAGGGCCGCGACCAGCGCCCGGGCGGCCGCAACGTCGGCGACGAGTGCGGTGCGGTCGAGGAGCCGTCGAAGCGCCGGCCGCAACAGCTCGGGCGCGCTGACGACGTCGATCGCGTAGCGGGCGCCGGCCGGCAAGGCCGGCGCGGCGTCGGCGCGTTCGGCCGGCCCGCCGACGAGCAGCCCGGCCCGTCCGGCGTCGTCGCGCTTGAGCAGGGCGATCGCCTCCGCCGCGTCGGCGAGCGAGCGGACGGCGACCGCGTCCGCGGCCACGCCGAGGGCCGCGGCCACCGCGGTTTCGTAACCGGCGTCGACGGTGACCACCTCGGCCACGCTGCCGAGTACGCCGGGCAGCGAGTGTCGTGCGGCGATCAGCGCGGCCGAGCCGTCCTTGCGGTTCAGGCCGATCGCGAGTGCGTCGCGCCGCGCCGCGGCGGCGCTGCGCTGGCGCTCGACCTCGTGCTCCTCGGTCTGCAGCGCGGTGACGTTCTCCTCGGCCGCCGCGAGCGTCGCGGCGGCCGCTTCGTACACCGCATCGAGGTCGACCTCGCCGGAGTCGAGCCCGGCCACCTCGGCCTCGAGCGCCGCGAACTGTGCCTGCGCGGCCGAGGAACGGGCCTTGGCCGCCTCCCAGGCCGCGGTGAGGCGGCCGATCTCGTCGCCGGCGGCGGCGGCGCGGGTGCGCAGGGCGTTGACCTCGCCCTGGAGCCGGACCCGGCCCTCGCGTCGATCCGAGCGGGCCTGGTGCGCAGCACGTAGCGCCGCCTCGGCCTCGGCGAGCAGCGCCTCGAGCCGGGACCGCTCCGCCTCGGCCGCGTCCAGCCGGGCCCGATCCTCGACCAGCGCCCGGGCCACCGCGGCCTCGTCCACCCGGATCGCGTCGACCTCCGCGCGCCAGGCGTCCGGGTCGCGACCGGCGACGTCGAGATCGACGGCAATCGTGACGTGGCGTTGCCGCTCGGCGGCAAGCGAGGCAGTGCCCCGCAGCCGTTCCCGCAGCCCGGCCAGCCGGTACCAGGTCTCCTGGGCGCGGGCCAACCGCGGGGTCTGGGCGGCAAGCGCCGCCTCGAGCTCGCTCTCGCGGGCGGCCGCGGCCGCAACGTCGGCCTCGACCTTGGCCCGGCGCTCGAGCAGGGCGGTCTCGTCGGCGACTTCGGCGTTGAGCGTCTCCTGAAGCTGCGACAGGTCGTCGGCGAACAGCCGCAGCCTCGAGTCACGCAGCTCGGCCTGGATCGCGCTTGCCCGCCGGGCGACCTCGGCCTGCCGGCCCAGCGGCTTGAGCTGGCGGCGCAGCTCGTTGGTCAGATCCTGCAGGCGGTTGAGGTTGATCTGCATCGCTTCGAGCTTGCGGAGCGCCTTCTCCTTGCGCTTGCGGTGCTTGAGCACCCCGGCCGCCTCTTCGATGAAGGCGCGGCGGTCCTCCGGTGCAGCATGGAGGATCGCGTCGAGCTGACCCTGCCCGACGATGACGTGCATCTCCCGCCCGATCCCGGAGTCCGACAACAACTCCTGGACATCGAGCAGCCGGCACGGGCTGCCGTTGATCGCATAGTCCGACCCGCCGTTGCGGAACATCGTCCGCGAGATCGTGACCTCGCTGAAGTCGATCGGCAGCGCGCCGTCGCTGTTGTCGATCGTCAGCACGACCTCGGCCCGGCCGAGGGCGGGCCGCCCGGCGGTGCCGGCGAAGATGACGTCTTCCATCTTGCCGCCGCGCAGCGACTTCGCACCCTGCTCGCCGAGCACCCAGGCGATCGCGTCGACGACGTTGGACTTGCCCGACCCGTTGGGTCCGACGACGACGGTGATGCCGGGCTCGAAGCGCAGCGTCGTCGACGACGCAAACGACTTGAACCCTCTCAGGGTCAGGCTCGAGAGGTGCACCCGCAGGGCTCCAGGGAACGTGTCGGCGACGGGTGGGGAAGGTCGGTCGCCACGTTAGCCGACCACGTTGCGCAGCACCGGCACCCGGCGCCGCGTGTTACGTAAGAGCGGGCTCCCGCTCGCTGACCGGCTCATGCACGGACAGGGTCAGCATGTCGTCGTCGAGCACCAAATCGCTCGACAACTTCTTGTTTGCGGCCTCAAGACGGGCCACCTCGTGCTCGAGCTCACGGACGCGATTGCGCAGCCGCCGTAGCTCGGACACCACCCGAACGTCGAGATCATTCCCAACATGACCGAGTAGAGCCTTCGCCATCGTTGCCGATCCTCCAGTTGAGGACGTGTCGCGAACACCCTGGTAAGGGCATCCCCCGACGGTGTGGGAACCGGGTGCGGTTCGAGGGCAAATCCGCGCATGGTCCCGCGTCGCGGTCTCGTCCAGTGTGAACCCCTCGTGGGGGCCGGTCAAGGGACCACAAGGGTCATCGTTCCACGAACCCCGGAGCGAGCCCTTGACCCTCTGACCAGCGCTCGATCACGGTTGCGACCCGCCCGGGAGCGCCCGGCTGGCGCAGGAGCACCAGTAGCGCCCGGCAGGCCTCCTCGGCCCCTTCCGCCACCACCTCCACCCGCCCGTCGGGCAGGTTTCGCGCCCAGCCCGCCAGCCCGATCTCGAGGGCTCGCGAGCGGACCCACCAGCGCATCCCGACGCCCTGAACCCGGCCGTGCACCCACG
>CAYNDD010000121.1:8446-9577 GCA_964395425.1 uncultured Frankiaceae bacterium | reverse complement strand
ACCGCGATCGCAACCGCCGCGCTCACCGCGAGGTGAGCACCGCTGCTGCTCAGCGCCACCAGCCGGTACGACGACGACCTCGTCGGATGCAACCGGAACCGCACCACCCCGTGCGCGCCGGTCGAGCCGCGCGTCAGCGCAACCCAGTGGCCGGCGACCCGGTGCTGGAGTTGCACGACCGCCTTGGCGACCACCGAGTGCACGACTGCCCGGGTGAGCCGGCCCGTGACCGTCACGGCCACCGCAGAGGAGACGGTCGCCCGGCTTGCCGAGATCGCGATCCTGATCGGGAACGTCGCGGCGATCGCGTGCCAGCTCGGCGAGACATCGACCTTGTCGCGGGTGTCGCCACCGATGAACTCCTCGGTCATCGACGTGCCATCGGTGGTGCCGTACGCCGCCGCCGCACCCATCACCACCGGGGCGCCATAAGCGTTGATGATGTCGTGGCGGTGTCCCCAACACCCCGGGTCGCCCTTGTGCTGGCAGTCCTCGTTGAACGAGCCCGGCCCGTCGTCATACATCCAGTAGAAGTCGTCGAGCAGCGCCGAGTTGCCGGCGCCGGCCCAGTTGGCGCCGCCGGACGAGCCGGTGAACGGGTTCGGGAAGTCCGGGTCACGATCCTGCTTCGCACCTTGGCGAGCGAGCGTGTCGAGCGACTTGGACCGGCCGAGCACCGCGCGACGGCCGCGATCGACTCGTTCGATGTTCGAGATCGCGAGCAGCTGGCTGGCCACCGACAGGCCGGCGAAGTCACCCGGCAACGTCATCGGCCCGAGGCCCTCGGACTTACGCACCTTGTCGAAGTCGGGCAATGCCGCCTTGTCGCAGGTGCGGTTGGCCGCAACGGTGGTGCCCATCCCGGAACACGCGTCGACGAAGGCCGCGCTCGGCGAGACGTTGTGCGCGGGATCCGCGACCGGGTTCGGCTTGCCGGTCGGCTTCGCGTGCTGGGCCGCCGCCGCAGCGCCGGGCGTGGCAAGACCAGCGGCGAGCGCGAGCCCGACCGCGAGCAGCGCGACGGACCTCACTGGACCGCGTACGACGCCACTTCGCCGGCCAGCCAGGCCGGGAGGCGTGCTTCCATGCGGGTTCCCTCGGCAGTATGGGAAACCGCCTTGATCTCGCCGT
>CAYNDD010000121.1:0-8346 GCA_964395425.1 uncultured Frankiaceae bacterium | reverse complement strand
GCAGGCTCAGCATCGGAACCGTCGACGACGTGCACGATCAGGTCCGCCTGGGCGACCTCTTCGAGGGTGGAGCGGAACGCCTCGACCAGCTGATGCGGCAGGTGCCGGACGAACCCGACCGTGTCGGCGACCGTGAAGCCGCGCCCGTCGGCGGTCTCGGCCCGCCGCACGGTCGGATCCAGCGTGGCGAACAGCGCGTCCTCGACCAGCACCCCGGCGTCGGTGAGCTGGTTGAGCAGCGAGGACTTGCCGGCATTGGTGTACCCCGCGATCACCACGGAAGGGACCGACCGCCGACGGCGTTCCTGCCGCTTGACGTCACGGGCGGTGCGCATCCCGGCGATCTCACGGCGCAGCTTGGCCGTTCGCGCGCGGATCCGGCGCCGGTCGGTCTCGATCTTGGTCTCCCCGGGACCGCGGGTGCCGATCCCGCCGCCGCCGGCCACCCGGCCACCGGCCTGGCGCGACAACGACTCGCCCCAGCCGCGCAGCCGCGGCAGCATGTATTCGAGCTGGGCCAGCTCGACCTGCGCCTTGCCCTCTTTGCTGCGCGCGTGCTGGGCGAAGATGTCGAGGATCAGCGCGGTCCGGTCGACCACCTTGACCTTCACAACGTCCTCGAGCCGGCGGAGCTGGCTCGGCGTGAGCTCTCCGTCGCAGACCACGGTGTCGGCCCCGCTCGACGCGACGATGTCGCGCAGCTCCTTGGCCTTGCCCGAGCCGATGAACGTGGCCGAGTCCGGCGTCGTACGGCGCTGGATGAGCCCTTCGAGCACCATCGAACCGGCGGTCTCGGCGAGCGCGGCCAGCTCGGCCATCGAGGCCTCGGCCGACTCGAGCGTCCCGTCGGTCCAGACCCCCACCAGCACGACGCGCTCGAGCCGCAGCTGGCGGTATTCGACCTCGGTGACGTCGGCGAGCTCGGTGGAGATGCCCTGGACACGCCGAAGCGCCTGGCGCTCCTCGAGCTCCAGGCCGAGCAGGTCGTGCGGATCCAGCGGCTCAGCGGTCATCGAAGACCATGGTGGCACGCACTCATCCCGCCGACGACCGGATTACGGCCCCGCGCAACGCCCGCACGTCGACCGTCCCCGACGCGACCAGCACGGCCGGTCCGGTCATCAGCACCCCGCCGTCCTCGCGCCACTGCACGATCAGCCGGCCGCCGAGCACGTCAACGACGTACGACGTGCGCTCACCGGCGGCATCCATCGCGGCGACCGCCGCCGCGCAGGCACCCGAGCCGCACGACCGGGTCTCGCCGACCCCGCGCTCGTGCACCCGCATCCGGAAGTGGTGCGGGCCGACCGGCTCGAGCAGCTCGACGTTGACGCCGTCCGGATACGCACTCGCCGGCTCGATCACCGGCGGCACTGACAGATCGAGGGCGTCGATCGGCGCGGCATCCACGACCACGAGGTGTGGGTTGCCCATCGACCAGCCGGTCGCCTTCCACGACGCCGGGCCGACGCTCACCTCGGCGTCGTCGAGTCGACTGGCAAAACCCATGTCGACGGTGATGTCGCCGCCGTCGGCCGGCACTGTCACCTCGCGCGGCCCGCTGCGGGTGCCGATCGTGATGACCCCGGCCGGGCTCAACCCGGCCTCGACCAGGTAGCGGGCAAAGACCCGGATGCCGTTCCCGCAGGTCTCCGCGATCGAGCCATCGGCGTTGCGGTAGTCCATGAAGAAGCCGTCACCGTCGCGGGCGACGGCAAGCACGCCGTCGGCGCCGATGCCGGCGTGCCGGTCGCAGAGGGCACGCACCAGATCGGCGTCGAGCTCGCCGTCGACGTCGGGCAGCACGACGAAGTCGTTCTCCGTGCCGTGGCCTTTGACAAAGGCAAGGATGCCGACGGTCATGCCTGCCAGGGTAGGCGCCCGCCGGCCGGCGCGGTCCAGCCCGCGCCATGCGCCAACATCAACCGGGCGTGCTCGGCCAGCTGCGGCCCGCTGAACAGATATCCCACTCCGCGGTCGCACCCGAGCTCGCAGAGCCGGGCGCCTTCGCTCCAGCTTTCGACCCCTTCGGCGACCACCCGCACCTTGTGCGCGTGCGCGAGCGCGATCACCGACGACACGATCGAGTCGTCCTCCAGGTCGGAGCCGACGCCCCGCACGAACGCGCGGTCCAGCTTGACCGCGACGATCGGCAGCTCGCCCAACGTGCCGAGTGCCGAATACCAGCTGCCGAAGTCGTCCAGGGCGAGTACGACGCCGGCCGCGCGGAGCTCGTCCATCAGCGCGGGTGCGTGCCGGCTGCCGGTGGCCAGCGTCTCGTCGGTCAGCTCCAGGCCGAGGGTGTCCGGCGCCAGGCCGAACTCGGCAATCAGTTCAGCGATCCGGTCGGCGAAGTCGGCCTCGAGCAGCTGCGAGGCCGAGACGTTCACCCAGAGCTGGCGGGGCGAGTGGTCGGCCAGCGGCGGCAAGGACTTCCAGGTCGCGAGCTCCTTCGCACCGCGGCGCAGCACCTCCCATCCGAGCAGCGGCAGCAGCCCGGCCCGATCGGCCACCGACAGGAAGTCCACCGGCCACAGCAGTCCGCGCTGCGGGTGCTGCCAGCGGACCAGCGCCTCCATACCGACGACGGCACCACTGGCGAGGTCCACCTCGGGCTGGAAATGCACGACCAGCGTGTCCTCGTCGACGGCGCGCGCCAGCGCCGGCATGAGATCGAGGTCAGCGCTCGACATGGTCCCCTCCCCGCACGCGTCAGCATCGACGCATGACCGATGCATCGACCGGCCTTGATCGTTGCCACATGACCCGTTTTGGCCATGTTCGACACGCCGTACGGATCAATCGGTGGCCAGACTGATCGCCCGCTCCGCGAGCGCCGCGGCCCCCTCGGCGGCCGGCTCGAGCCAGTGGATCCGCGGGTCGCGACGGAACCACGACCGCTGCCGCCGGACGAAGCGCCGGGTGGCCTGTGCGGTCTTCGCGACCGCTTGCTCCAGCGTCATCCGGCCGTCCAGCACGGCCAGGATCTGGGCATAACCCAGCGCCCGCGACGCCGTGACCCCGTCGCGCAACCCGATCGCAGCCAACCGTTCGACCTCCTCGACCAGGCCGGCGTCGATCATCGCGGCGACCCGAGCGTCGATCCGCTCGTCGAGGGCCGGCGTCGGGAGATCGAGCCCGATCTGGACCGCGTCGTACCGCGGGACGTCGTACGCCGGGAGCGCGGCCGTGAACGGCCGTCCGGTCAGCGCGATCACCTCGAGCGCGCGCACGATCTTGCGGCCGTTCTCCGGCACGATCGCAGTCGCCGCGGCGGGATCGACCTCGGCCAGCCGCCGGTGCAGCGCCGGCGCGCCGATCGCCTCGAGCTCGGCTTCGAGATCACCGCGGACGGTCGCGTCGGTGCCGGGAAACTCGATCGGGTCGAGCACGGCGCGCAGGTAGAGCCCGCTGCCCCCCACGAGCACCGGAGTCACGTCGCGCGCCAGCAGCTCTTCGACGCAGGCCCGGCCTCGGCTCTGGTAGTCGGCCACGCTCGCGGTCTGGGTGACCGGCCAGATGTCGAGAAGGTGGTGGACGATGCCGCCCCGCTCGCCGGGAGCGAGCTTCGCGGTGCCGACGTCCATCCCTTCATACAGCTGCATCGAATCGGCGTTGACGATCTCGCCGCCGAGCCGCTGTGCGACCGCGATCGCCAGCGCCGACTTCCCGGTTGCGGTCGGTCCAACGATCGCGACTACGCGGGGCATCCGCCGGGCATGCCGAGCAGCACAGCGGTCGTGGCCGGCTCGCCCTGCCGTCGCGCCTGCCAGGCGTCGCCACCCCGGGTACGACGGACCGCCACCACCTCGTCGGCCATCAGGTGGTGCGGGGCGGCCTGGCTCACGATCGCGGTCACCACGTCACCCGGCCGCGCATCGCAGGCCGCGACGTGGACCAAGCGGTTGTCGCGGGCTCGGCCCGAAATGCGCCGGGTCGCGGTGTCCTTGCGGCCCTCGCCCTCCGCGACCAGCACCTCGACCGTTGAGCCGACGCAGTCGCGGGCCGCGGCCAGCGACGTTTCCTCGAGCCGGTCGACCAGCCGGGCGTAGCGCTCGGCAACCACCGCCGTCGGCACCTGATCCGGCAGGCTCGCGGCCGGAGTCCCCGGGCGGACCGAGTACTGGAAGGTGAAGGCGCTTGCGAAGCGAGCCTGCGCCACCACCTCGAGGGTCTGCGCGAAGTCGGCCTCGGTCTCGCCGGGGAAGCCGACGATGATGTCGGTCGTGATCGCGGCATCCGGCATCGCCGCCCTGACCCGCTCGATGATGCCGAGATAACGCGCGCGGCGATACGACCGGCGCATCGCCGCGAGCACCCGGTCACTGCCGGACTGCAAGGGCATGTGCAGGCTCGGCATCACATTCGGGGTCTCGGCCATTGCTGCGATCACGTCGTCGGTGAAGTCGCGCGGGTGCGGCGAGGTGAACCGCACTCGTTCCAGGCCGTCGATCTCGCCGCACACCCTCAGCAGCTTCGCGAACGCCTGCCGGTCGCCGAACTCCACCCCGTAGGAGTTCACGTTCTGGCCGAGCAGGGTGACCTCCAGCACTCCCGCGTCGACCAGCATCTCGATCTCGGCCAGGATCTCGTCCGGCGTACGGTCCTTCTCCTTGCCGCGCAACGACGGGACGATGCAGAACGTGCAGCTGTTGTTGCACCCCACGCTGATGCTGACCCAGGCGCGGTACGCCGACTCCCGCCGGGCCGGCAGGGTGGACGGAAAGGTCTCGAGTGCCTCCAGCAGCTCGACCTGCGCCTCGGACTCGATCCGGGCCCGCTCGAGCAGCACCGGCAGCGAGCCGATGTTGTGCGTACCGAACACGACGTCGACCCACGGAGCGCGGTCGAGGATCACACCCTGGTCCTTCTGCGCCAGGCAGCCGCCGACCGCGATCTGCATGCCGGGATGCTGCTGCTTGACCGGCAGCAGCTGACCGAGGTTGCCGTACAACCGGTTGTCGGCGTTCTCGCGCACCGCGCAGGTGTTGAAGACCACGACGTCAGCGCCCGCACCCGGCGCCGGCCGGGTGTATCCGGCCGCCTCGAGCAGGCCGGAGATCCGCTCGGAGTCGTGGACGTTCATCTGGCAGCCGTATGTCCGCACCTCATACGTCCGCGCGCTCACCGATCAAGGGTACGGCGAGGCCAGCACGAACGCGGTCGACTCCGAGCTGTCGGTCGACTCGACCCGCCAACCGCCCTCGCGCAGCAGACCCGGCAGCTCGGCCGCCGGCAGCGCGAAGCGGAACGGCTCACCCTGCGACCCGACCCGCGCGCTCAGCCTCTCCCGCGACTGCCGGGCGCGCGACGTGGTCGGCACCAGGCTGAAGTCGATCGCCAGCCTGCTGCCGGTTGCGGCCCGGTCGCGGACCGCGCGCAGCAGCCCGACCACGACGGCACGCTCGAGGTACGTCGTCACACCCTCGCAGAGCACCAGCGACGCGATCGAGCCGTCATGTCCCGCGGCCGCCAGTCGCGGGCCGACGTCGTCGACCGAGAAGTCCGCCGCGACCGCGACCGCCGCGCCGTCGATCCCGAGCCGGGCTAGTCGAGCGGACCGGTCGGCAAGCGTCGTCGGATGGTCGAGCTCGAACCAGGTCACCCTCGGGGCGGCGTACCGCAGGCTGCGGCCGTCGTACCCGACGCCGGCGACCACGACCTGCCGGATCCCGCCGGCGATCGCCTCGACCACGGCGGTGTCGAAGAACCGGGTGCGGGAGGCGAGGTACGCGGTGAGCGGGTCGTCGCGAAAGGGCAGCTCGCCGGCGACGTCGCCGTGCAGCCTCTGGTCGGCGGCCGGATCGCCATAGTCGGCCTGCACCCGCTCGAGATGGCGTCGCTGCGCGGCGACCTCACGCGCGGTTCGCGACGGCTCCCCCTCACGCACACCGCACGATAACGCCATGCGTTTGAATAGCGCGCAGGGAGACGAGATGGACTATGCCCCAACGAGCATCGATGCGGTGCGGTCGTTCCTGGCGGGACCACACCGCGCGATTCTGTCGACCCTCGGCAGCGACGGAAGTCCCCACCTGGTCGTGGTCGACTACCTGGTCGAGCCGGACGGCCTCCTCCTGAACGGCCGGGTGAACCGGCGCTGGGTGCGGAACCTGCGCGATGACACGAGGGTCTCCGCCCTCATCCACGACCACGACGACGTGAGCCACTGGGTGCGGCTCGCCGGCACCGCCGAGCTCGTGAGAGAAGGCGACGAGGCCGCCGTCGAGGACGCCATGGCGATGGCGCGACGTTACGGCGACGATCCCGAACCGTTCAGGGGTCAGCACCGGGTGACCTGGCATCTCGCTCCTCGTCAGGTGCTCGAGCGAGCCGAATGACGTCCCTGTCGCCAACCGGGTGGCTCGGTTAGGGTGTGTGCGTTTGGCACCGTGAAGGGCACCAAATCAGGGAGCGTTGTGGCCAACCCGCTCAAGCGTGCGCTTCGACCAGCGGTACCACGGATCCGCGCAGTGCGCTACGCCGGCCGCGGGCGGGAGTGCCCCTGCTGCGGTCGCCAGTTCCGGCGGTTCCGGGCAACCGGGCAGCCGCGTCGCCCGGACGCCGCCTGCCCGTACTGCAACTCAGTCGAACGACATCGTCTCCTCACTCTGCTCATCCGCGCCGAGCCCGACCTGGTCGCCGGCCGGGTCCTGCACTTCGCCGCTGAGCCGGCGCTGAGCCGGCTCATCCGCCCGCATGCTGCGGAATACGTCACGACCGACCTGTCCGCGGACTCAGACGTCACTGCCGACATCGTCGACCTGCCGTTCCCCGATGGACGATGGGACGCCCTGGTGTGCTCTCACGTCCTCGAACATGTCCCCGACGACGCTCAAGCGATTCGCGAGCTACGCCGCGTGCTCGCTCCCGATGGCAACGCGATCATCCTGGTGCCGCGCCGCACGGGCGCCCCGACCGACGAGGACCCCACCGTGGTGGATCCCGCCGCGCGAGAACAACGATTCGGTCAGCACGACCACGTCCGCATGTACGGCGACGACCTCGAGGAGCGCCTGCACTCGAACGGGTTCGCGCACCTTCGCCGGGTCGGTCCCGACGACTTCACTCCCGAGCAGGTCCAGCGACACCGGCTCCGACCGATCAATGCCGGCGCCGAGGACGTGCTCCTCATCTGCCGGTAGCGTGCGGTCGTGGCGGACCTCGACGACGTACGCCGGCTCGCGCTGGCCCTGCCGGAGACGGACGAGCAGACCTCGCGCGACGGGCACGCGCACTGGCGGGTGCGGGACAAGCTGTTCGTCTGGGAGCGGCCGCTGCGCGGCTCGGATCTCAAGGCACTCGGCGACGCGGCGCCCGAGGGCGTGATCCTCGGCGCCCGGGTACCGGACGAGGGCGCCAAGCACGCGCTCGTCGCAGCACAGCCGGAGTTCTTCTTCACGACGCCGCATTTCAATGGCTACCCGGCGGTGTTGATCAGGCTCGACGTGATCCCGTTGGCCGAGCTCGAGGACGTGGTCGTGGAGGCCTGGCTCAACCGCGCGCCCGCCAAGGTCGCTAAGGCCTACCTCGACGCGTCGACCTGATCCTCGGGCGCTCCGGCCAGCTCGGTCGCCCACTCGTCGTGCTCACGCCGAGCCCATCGCAACGGCACCCGCCCGGTGCGCATCGACCGCAGCGAGTCGGGGTCGCGCAGCGCGTACATCACGTGACCCACGACAAGGAGCCCGAGCGCGAGCGCGACCCAGTCATGGACGAAGGTTGCGCCGCTGCGCCACGACAAGCGGGCGAGGTGGGTGAAGTACATGATGGTGCCGCTGGCGAGGAGCACGCCGACCGCGCCTGCACTCAACGCGGCGTTGAGCTTCTGACCGGCGTTGAACTTGCCCACCGGCAGATGGCCGTCACGGCGATCGCGGGACCGCAGCCACTGCCAGTCATGGCGCGCGAACCGGTTGAGCCGGCCGAGGTCGTTGCGGTAGTCGCGCGAGAACAACCCGAGGAGCAGCGGCACCGGCAAGGCGAACCCGCTCCACACGTGGATCTGCTCGACGATGTACCGGTCTCCGACCAGCACCGCGATCGAGCCGTTGTAGAGGATCGCCGCGGTCGCGATGCAGATCGTCAGCAGCGCCGCGAACGTGCCGTGAACCCAACGCACCGGCCGGCCGAACCGAAGCAGCTCGCGGCCGCGCTCAGTGGGTGGGCTCATCGTCGCGTCCGTTCGAGGCGCCGACCCAGCCGTTGATCGAGTAGCCGCGGTGCTCCCAGAAGCCCGGGACTACCTCGGCCGTCAGCTCGATGCCCGACAGCCACTTCAGGCTCTTGTAGCCGTACATCGGCGCGACATACAACCGCACCGGACCACCGTGGTTGTGGCTGACC
>CAYNDD010000120.1:8031-9733 GCA_964395425.1 uncultured Frankiaceae bacterium | reverse complement strand
CGAGTACGTCGAGATGTGCATCGCGGTCGCGACGTCCTCCCACGGGGCGGTGAAGAACCCGCCACCGAGTGCCGTCGCCGGCGCGTAACCGATCGCATGCAGCACGCCGTCGAGGCGGTCGGTGTGTGCGCGCACCGCGTCGGCCAGGCCGTCCAGTTCGGTCTCGTCGGTCACGTCGAGTGGCACCACCGGCGCGCCCTGAGGCAGCCGGTTGGCGATCCGCGCGGTGAGCGACAAGCTGCGCCCGACGCCAGTGAGGATCACCGTCGCGCCTTCCTGCTGCGCGACTTCGGCGACCCGGAACGCGATCGAGGCGTTGGTCAACACTCCGGTGACCAGGATCGATTTGCCGTCCAACAATCCCATCAGTGACCCATCCCCAATCCACCGTCGACGGGCACGACCGCACCCGTGACGTACGACGCTTCATCGCTGACCAGGAAGGCCGCGACTGCGGCCACCTCCTCGACCGATGCGATTCGCTTGAGCGGTGTGCGCGCGACGATCTCGTCGCGCTGGCTCTCGCTCAACACTGAGGTCATCCCGGTGTCGACCAGTCCGGGAGTGATCACGTTCGAGGTGATCCCGCGCGGTGCGTACTCGCGCGCGAGCGATCGCGCCAACCCGATCAGACCGGCCTTCGAGGCCGCGTAGTTGGCCTGTCCGGCCGAGCCGAGCATGCCGACCACGCTGGAAACAAACAACAACCGGCCGTAGCGCGCCTTGGCCATCCCCGGGATGACGGCCCGCGCAGCCGCCCACGCACCACGCAGGTTGGTGTCGATCACGTCGTCCCAGTCGTGGTCCGGCATCCGCATCATCAGGCCGTCACGAGTGATCCCGGCGTTGGCGACGAGCACCTCGATCGCACCGTGCTCGGCCACCACCCGCTCGACCGCGTCACGAACCGACTCCGGATCGGCGACGTCGCACTTTACGCCGAACAACTCGTCCGGTGCCCCGCTCGAATGATGCGTGACCGCGACGCGGTGCCCGGCCGCGGCGAGCTGTCGAGCGATGCCGAGGCCGATGCCGTGGTTGCCACCCGTGATCAGGACCGACCTGCTGGTGGCAGCCGTCATAGCGGGATGTTTCCGTGGCTTCCGCGTCGGGCCGGCTCCTTGGCGAGCGCAGTGCTCACCGCGCTTCGGGTGATGTCCGGGTCGATGATCTCGTCGACCAGGCCGAGCTCGACCGCGCGGTTCACCCCGCCTGACTCGGTCTCGTGCGCGGCGGCCAGGGCATTCTCCAGGCTCGAGCGCTCATGCTCGGGCGCTTCGGCGATCTGCCGCCGCTTGAGGACCCGAACCGCTGCCACCGCGCCCATGACGGCCACCTCGGCGCCGGGCCAGGCATAGACCCGGGTGGCGTCGAGCGAGCGGGAGTTCATCGCGATGTATGCGCCGCCGTAGGCCTTGCGGGTCACGACCGTCACTCGCGGCACCGATGCTTCGGCGAAGGCGTGCAGCAGCTTGGCTCCCCGTCGTACGACGCCGTCCCACTCCTGGGCAACCCCGGGCAGGTAGCCCGGCACGTCGACGATCACGACCAGCGGCACACCGAACGCGTCGCACATCCGCACGAACCGGGCCGCCTTCTCCGCACTTGCGGAGTCGAGGCAGCCACCGAGTCGCATCGGGTTGTTGGCGAGCACGCCGACACTGCCGCCGCCGATCCGCCCGAGCATCGTCACGATGTTCGG
>CAYNDD010000120.1:0-7931 GCA_964395425.1 uncultured Frankiaceae bacterium | reverse complement strand
AGCTTGGCCATGTCGACGTCCTCACCGGTGACGCTGCGGACCACGTCCGGGCCGGTCACGAACACCCGGCCGTTGGGGCCGAGGATGACGACGTCGGTGAGCGCCGGACCGTACGCCGCACCACCGGCGGCCGGGCCGAGCACGACGGAGATCTGTGGCACGTGACCGGACGCCCGGGTCATCGCCGCGAACACCCGGCCGACCGCGTTGAGTGATGCGACTCCCTCGGCGAGCCGGGCGCCGCCGGACTGCCAGATGCCGACGATCGCGGCCTTGTGACGCATCGCGGCCTCGTAGGCCTCGACGATCGCCTCGCAGCCCTCCGAACCCATCGCGCCGCCCTGAAGCGCAGGGTCGGTCGCGAACGCGACGGTCGGGTGACCGTGCAGCTCGCCGATCGCGGTGACCACGCCCGAGCCGGGCTCGGCGTGCATGATCAGCATCGACTCGGTGCCGAGCAGCTGCGCGAGCCGCTCGCGCGGGTCACGGTCGACCTCACCGTTCGTGGTGGGCTTGGTCACCTGTTGGGGGACAACCTCGAGCAGGGACATCAGGCCTCCGTAAAGGCAAGGGCGACATCGTGACCGCCGAAGCCGAACGAGTTGGACAGTGCGGCCTTGCCGGTGGCGAGGTCGCGCGGGGTGACCCGCACCAGGTCGAGCCCGACCTCATCGTCGGGGTCGTCGAGGTTGCGGATCGCGGGCACCTTGTGGTCGCGCAGGCTCAGACACGTGACCGCGGCCTCGAGTGCACCGGCCGCCCCGAGTAGGTGGCCCGAGCACGACTTGATCGCGGTGACCGGGATCGAGTCCGTGTCCGACCCGAACGCCCGTCGCATCGCGATCGCCTCCGCGATGTCGCCGGTCGGGGTCGACGTGGCGTGGGCGTTGAGATGACCGATGTCACCGGGCTCGAGCCCGGCGTCGGCCAGCGCGGCGCTCATCGCCCGGCCGGCACCGGCACCATCCGGGTCGGGAGCGGCGATGTGGTGGGCGTCGCTCGCCATGCCGGCACCGGCGAGTACGGCGTACTTCTTCGCGCCGCGAGCCTCCGCGTGCTCGCGGGCCTCGAGCACGAGGATCGAGGCACCTTCGCCGAGCACGAAGCCGTCGCGCTGCTTGTCGAACGGTCGCGACGCGGCTTGCGGGTCGTCGTGCCGGGCCGACAACGCACGCATCGCGGCGAACGCGGCGAGCGGAAGCGCGTGAATCACGGCTTCCGAGCCACCGCACACCACCACGTCGGCCCGGCCGGTGCGGATCATGTCGAGCCCGTAGGCGAGCGCCTCCGAACCCGACGCGCACGCCGAGACCGGCGAATGCGCGCCGGCCCGGGCGTTGAGCTCGAGCGCGACGGCGGCGACCGCGCCGTTCGGCATGATCATCGGGACCGTGAACGGGGAAACCCGCCGCGCCCCCTTGGTGTTGAGGATGTCGTACTGCTCGAGCACGGTGATCAGCCCGCCGATGCCGCTCGACACGACCGCGCCGAGCCGCTCGGGCTCGACCTCGGGTGCGCCGGCGTCGGCCCAGGCCTCGCGGGCCGCGATCAGCGCGAACTGCTGATTGCGGTCGAGGCTTCGCATCCGCGCCGGGGGAAGCACGGTGGCCGGGTCGACCGCAGCCGGTGCCGCGAGCCGGACCGGAAGGTCGGCCGCCCAGTCGGCGTCGAGCAGTTCGGTGCCGGAGGCGCCGGCCAGCAGCGCCTCCCAGGTGGACGTCATGTCGCCACCCAGCGGAGTGCTCGCACCGAGGCCGGTGATCACAACTTCGCGAGTGCTCACGTCACTCTCCTGTTTCCTTGCGGGTTGGTCAGTGGCGTCGACGCCACTGGTTGGACTTCGAATGACCGCGATCGGTTACCGCCGCGGCGCACGAGGATTGCGATTAGACCGCAACCCCGGCCTTGGCAAGGAAGTCCACGACGTCGGCAACGGTCTTGAGCTTGCTGAGCTCGGAGTCCGGGATCGAGACGCTGAACCGGTCTTCGGCCATCGTCGCGATCTCCACCATCGACAGCGAGTCGATGTCGAGGTCGTTGGTGAACGACGCAGCCGGCACGACGCGGTCGGCAGGGATGCCGGTCGCTTCCTGAACGATCTCGCCGAGGGCGGTGAGGATGTCCTGGTCTGACATGTGTTTTCTCTCCTGTTGGTTGGGTTGTGCGGGGGTCAGGGGATGGTGACGATCTGCCCGGCCCAGGTCAGTCCTGAACCGAACGCGATGGTGAGTGCGAGGTCGCCCGTGGTGACCGCTCCTTCGCGGCGCAACCGGGCGAGCGCCAGCGGCACCGAGGCGGCCGAGGTGTTGCCGGTGTCGACGACGTCCTGGGCGATGACCGCGTTGGTCGCGCCGATCTGGCGGGCGAGCGCGTTGATGATCCGCAGGTTGGCCTGGTGCGGCACGAAGGCCGCGAGGTCGCTCGGCGCGACGCCGGCCGCGTCGCAGATTGCCACCATCACCTCCGCCAGCGCCGTGGTCGCCCAGCGAAAGACCGCAGGGCCGTCGAGCCGCAGCCGGCCGGCCTCGGTCATGTCGATAAGACCGGAGGCGGTGCCGTCGCTTCCGAAGACGACCGGTCCGATGCCCGGGGTGTCGGACGGGCCGACCACCGCGGCGCCGGCCCCGTCGCCGAACAGGATCGCCGACGACCGGTCCGACCAGTCGATCCAGTTGGTGATCTTCTCCGAGCCGATGACGACGGCGTACTCGGCGGATCCGAGCCGTACGGCGTCCGACGCCGCGGCCAGGCCGTAGCAGAACCCGGCACACGCGGCATTGAGGTCGTAGGCGCCGGCGTTGGTGGCGCCGATCGCGGTCGCGACCTGTGACGAGCCGCCCGGGATCGGCTGCAGCATCGAGCAGGTCGCCAGCACGACCAGGCCGACCTGGGCCGGGTCGACGCCGGCGTCGGCGACCGCCTTGCGGGCCGCTTCGGTCGCCATCGTGACCGGGGTCTCTTCGGGCCCGGCGACTCCGCGGCGGGCGATTCCGGTGCGCTGCTGGATCCACTCGTCGTTGGTGTCGAGCGTCGCCGGCAGGTCGTGGTTGGTCATCACGTGCGAGGGCCGGTGCTCACCCAGGCCGATGATCCGGCTGTGCCGGGCGGGGGCTGGATCCTTCATGCGAACACCTCCGCGCTCACTCGGGCCAGCGGCTGACCGGCATTGACCGGGTCGCCGTCCTGGACCAGCCACTCGACGAGGTGCCCGGCGCGCTCCGCGCGGACCTCGAGGTCTTCGGTGTGCGTGGTCACCCGGACCACGACATCGCCGGCCGCCAGCGGGCCGTCGGTCGCATCGACCAGGCTGACCGTGCCGCGCGCGGGCGCGACCAGCAGCTGCCACGGCAGACCGATGTCGGTCAGCTCGGCGCCGTGCTCGTCGATCAGGGCCGCCGCGCCCTCGAGGTCCTCCGGCGTACGGAGGGCAAGCGCGGTGACGTCGGGGAGCTCGCGGCGGATCAACGCGGTGAGGGTGCCGGCCGGCGCGAGCTCGATCGTCGCGGTCACCCCGATCGAACCGAGGGTCTGCATGCAGAGGTCCCAGCGGACCGCGGCGCACACCTGTGCCACGAGCCGATCGAGCATCTCGGTGCCGGAGCTGACGAGTGCGCCGTCGGCATTCGACACGACGCCGGCCACCGGGTCGCTGGCGGTGACGTTCCGGGCCGCCGTAGCGATCGCTGCCCGCGCCGGCGCCATCAGGTCGGTGTGGAACGCGCCGGCGACGGCGAGCGGGCGCAGCCGGGCGCCTGCCGGTGGGGCTGCGGCCAGCCGCTCCAGCGACTCGGCCGTGCCCGCCGCGACCACCTGGCCCTTGGCGTTGTGGTTCGCGACGTACGCACCCGCGGCCTCGATCGCGGCGGCGACCTCGCCGGCATCGCCGCCGAGAATTGCCGTCATGCCACCGAGCGGCGAAGCGGAGGCTTGCGCCATCGCGCTGCCGCGGGTGGCGACCAGCGAGACCGCATCGCGGGGGGTGAGGACCCCGGCGAGCGCACTCGCCGCGAACTCACCGACGCTGTGGCCGGCGAAGACCGTCGCGCGGGGGAGGTTCTGCAGTTGGCCGGCGCTCATCAGGCTGGCCGCAACGATCAACGGCTGGGCGATCGCGGTGTCGGTGATCTCGGCGTCGGACATCGTGGTGCCGGCGGCGATCAGGTCGATGCCGGCCGCGTCGCTCAGCTCAGCGAGCTGCTCGCTGACTCCGGCCAGCGACAGCCACGGCGAGAGGAAACCCTCTCGTTGGGCGCCTTGTCCGGGCGCAAGGATGGCGAGCACACCCACCACCCTCGCTTGTCTCGGGTGCCAAAGTCAGGTCAGGCACGTACAGTCTTTCGGGGTGATCCTTTGTAGGTATCCTACAAACCAGGCCCACTGACTTCCAGTCTGCCAAGCGTCATGGCCACCTGGATGACGTAGCGGTCTCGACCATCGGTCAGATCACGCCCGCAGAGCTCGGCGATCCGGCGCAAACGGTATCGAACCGTGTTTGCGTGCACGAACAGCTCCCGGGCCGAGGACTCGATCGCTCCACCGGAGCGCACGAACGCGTCCGCCGTGGCCAGCAACACCGGGTCGCTCTCGAGCTGACGGTAGATATCGGTCACCAGGGCACGAGCGGCGCGTACGTCGCCGGAGATCGCCCGCTCGGCCAGCAGGTCGTCGCTGTTCACCGGGCGCGGCGCAGCCGGCCAGGCGGCGGCCGCCCGCAGCGCGCTGAACACGTCCTGCACCGTCATCGCCGCGTCGACCAGCCCGCCGACCACCGGCCCGGTCACCACCGGACCCTCGGCGAAGGCGGGGAGCAGGGCCCTGGTGAGGCGGGACAGCCGTCCGGTGGTGCCGACGATCACCACCAGCCGCGCGGTCTGCACGCCGGCCAGGATGTCGGCGCCACCGGCCCGGCCCAGGTGCCTGGCGTGCGACAGCACCCGCTCGGGGTCGCCGTCCGGTGCCCGCCCGGCGACGACGATCACCTGCTCCGGTTGCGTCCAGCCGAGTGCGGATGCGCGCGACAGCAGTGAGTCACTCACATCGCCGCGGACGACGGCGTCGACCACGAGTGACTCCAACCGGGCGTCCCAGGCACCGCGCTGCTCGGCCGCGCGGGCGTAGACCAGCGCGGCGGCGAAGGCGATCTCGCGGGAGTAGCGCAGGGTCGCTTCCCGCAACCAGGTCTGCTGCGCCGGCGCGACCAGCTCGTCGACCGCGGCCTCGGTCACCTCGACCGCGATCCGCACCAGCTCGACGGTCTGCTCCAGGGTGACCACGCTGGTCAGGTCGCTCGGGGCGACCGCGAACACGTCGGCGGTGATCCGGGAGCCGGCACCGGGCGAGCGAAGCCAGTCCGCGAAACCCCGGATGCCGGCCTGCACGATCAACCCGACAAGCGATCGCGGCTGGGCCTGCATCGAGGAGAACCACGGCAGCGTCTCTTCCATCAGCCCTTGCGCGCGGGTGGACAGCTGACCCGACGCTCGCTCGATCCGGCGTGCGGTCGCCGAGATCGTCGACGCGGCCGGCTGTTCCACGTTGCCGAGGATGTCAGGTCGTCGGCTGATCCGTCGCCACTGCCGGTGCCGCGTTCGCCACCACCGGGCGCGGATCCTCGGCCGGGTCTGCGGCTAGTGGCAGCTCGACCCGGAAGATCGCACCGTCCCCGTTGCTCGACTCGACGCTTACCCGACCGCCGTGCGCCGCCACGATGCCTGCGACGATCGAGAGTCCGAGGCCGGTGCCGCCGGCATCGCGACTGCGCGAGGTGTCGGCGCGGTAAAACCGCTCGAATACCCGCTGCATCTGCTCCTCGCTGAGTCCCGGCCCGGCGTCGGCGACCTCGATGACCGCCTTGGGCTCCGAGCCGTTCTCGGTCGACACGATCACCGTGACCGGAGTGCCGTCAGGGGTGTGCGTGATCGCGTTGGTCACCAGGTTGTGCATCACCTGCCGCAACCGCGGCTCGTCGCCGAGCACCACCGGCGGAGCGGTCGCGTGGACCTGCAGGTCGATCGACCGAGTCGGCGCGACCACCCGGGCGTCGTGAACGACGTCGCTGGCGATCTCGAGCAGATCGACGCGGACGTGCTCGAGCGGACGTTGCTGGTCGAGCCGCGCAAGCAGGAGCAGGTCCTCGACCAGCAGCCCCATCCGCGACGCCTCATCCTCGACCCGCTGCATCATCCGTCGTACCTCGGCGTCGTCACTCGCCGCACCCATCCGGTGCAGTTCGGCGAAGCCACGGATCGACGTCAGTGGGGTGCGCAGCTCATGGCTCGCGTCGGCCACGAACTGTCGCATCCGGTCCTCTGAGGCGCGTGCCTGCCGCCTCGACTCGCGTTCCTTCGCGAACGCACCTTCGATCTGGGTCAGCATGACGTTGAGCGCACCGGAGAGCCGGCCGACTTCGGTGCGGGGATGACCCGGCGGCACCCGCTGCGAGAGGTCGCCGGCGGCGATCGCCGCCGCCGTGGTCTCGACCTGCGCCAGCGGCCGCAGTGAGCGCTTGATGAGCAGGTAACCGCCGCCGCCCATGAAGATCAGCGCGATCCCGCCGATCAGCACCTCGATCAGGATCAGGTGGTTGACGGTGTGGTCGAGGTCGCTGAGCGATGTCGCGACCACCACGCCGTCCGTGGTGCCGGGGATCACGTTCGCCACCGCCCGCCACTGCATCTTCCCGTTGCGCGAGGAGACCGTGAACGGCTGGCCGTCGAGGGCCGCGATGTCGGTGTAGGTGAGGACCGGCAGCTTCGGTGGCGACTGCGCCGACAGCGGCGCGTCCTGCGGGCTGCCGTCCGGCGTGCCGTTGGGGGACAGCGGTACGACGTAGAACTCGCTCGGCAGGCGGGGCCCGCCCCCGCCGCCGTTGAAGCCGCCGCCGAAGCCGTCGCGGACGTCGTAACCGTTAATGATCGGTCCGCTCGCGCTCCTGAGCTGGTCGTCGACCCGGTTGAGCAGGTAGGAGTGCAGCGAGGTGGTCGCCGCCACTGCGGCGAGGCTGAGGCCGATCGCGGCCAGCACGAGGACCGTTGCGACGAGCTTGATCCGCAGCGGCATCCGCGCTGCCACCTCGCTGAGCCAATGCAACGGGTTCGGCATGGTTACTCGCGCGGCTGGCGCAGGACGTAGCCGACGCTTCGGATCGTGTGCAGCAGGCGGGGTTCCGTCGTATCAATCTTGCGGCGCAGGTAGGAGACATAGGACTCGACCACGTTCGCGTCGCCGCCGAAGTCGTAGTTCCACACGTGGTCGAGGATCTGCGCCTTGCTCAGCACCCGGGTCGGGTTCTGCAGGAGGTAGCGCAGCAGCTTGAACTCGGTCGGCGACAAGGTGACCGGCTCGCCGGCCTTGAACACCTCGTGGGTGTCGTCGTTGAGCTCGATGTCGCCGAACGCCAAGGTCGCGCCGGGCGTCGTGGGTGCCGCGTTGGTGAGCCGGCGCAGGACCGCGCGGATCCGCGCGATGACCTCCTCGAGGCTGAACGGCTTGGTGATGTAGTCGTCGCCGCCGAGGGTCAGCCCGGCAACCTTGTCGTCGGTCGCGTCTTTCGCGGTGAGGAACAGGACCGGGACCCGATGCTCGTCCTTGCGGAGCCGGCGGACGACTTCGAAGCCGTCGAGCCCGGGCATCATCACGTCAAGGACGACCAGGTCCGGCCGGTAGGTGGCCGCGACCCGCAGGGCGTCGTTGCCGTTGGTGGCGGTCGCGACGTCGAAGCCCGCGAACCGCAGACTGGCCGAGAGCAGCTCGAGGATGTTCGGCTCGTCGTCGACCACGAGAAGCCGTGCTTCCTTGGTCGTCGGTGCGGTCGCTGCAGATGTGTCCGTGCTCATGATGGTCCTCATACCTCGCGGGAGCTGCTGGTGCCTCCATCCTCGCCAGTGGCACTGAAGCCATTCTGGCCGTTGACTGTGAGAATCCTGTGAGCC